>JBEKBK010000250.1:0-11570 GCA_050015435.1 Bryobacteraceae bacterium | reverse complement strand
AGTGGAGGAAACCGGGTCAGATACAGAAAGAATCAAAACGAGACATCGATCGCGCTCGCCGCACGCTCAGATCATACGAACCACGCGCTTCGAGGATCGTTCTGCGCATAATTCAGGTATCACTAATCAAGGTAGAACCGTAGCTCGACTGATTAGTGGTATGTACAGATACCATGTGCTCAAACCGGGAGAAATTCTCCCAGACCTTCCGAGCTACGGGGGGCCCCCACTTGACTACAACCTTCCGCCAATATACGGACGAGTTATTTCTCAAGGTATGAGCAATGGCTTGATACGACTGCGCCATGAAAAGTTGCCTGAAGGACATAAGCCCGATGACGTTAGAACCGGGGCTCTGCGAGCATATGCATACGCCCTTATCAGGTACTTCGACGCCTTCGGGCGAAAGAGAGAACTTCAGTTCGGTTATACGTATTGGCCGGAAGAGCGCAGATGGGAACTCATGACAGAACGCGAATACAACAGACACGCTTAAACCATACGAACTGCAATTACAGGCGCGTCCATCACGGTATCGCGCGGGACGACTATCCCTTCACAGGTCGGTTGCACTTATTGGACTCTCCTGCCTCCATCGGGGATGGTGGTTCCACCCCGGTTTCAGCGTACCCTGCCCGCGAGGGCACGTTTTCGGCTTCCGTCAGCGCCGACCTGCGTGCGCGTTCGAGGGCGGGGCGGGCGGTTCCACGTTTCCCCGTGCGCGTTCCACAAAAGGTCCTTTGCGCCACGTTGCGGAAGTTTATCAGGGTTGCCGCCGCGCGGCTCGGGTTCACTGCAACAATAAAACCTGTCGGGCGTTGTCAATCGACCATGACTTAAAACGATTGAGGAAGCTCTGGCCTAGGAGCAGCGACCCATTTACTGAGGCGACGCTTCCCGACACGTTTTCCAAAACCCTGTTGCCGACCTTTAGCGACCTGATCCGGAATGTCTGCGAAGGTACTTTTGAACCGTCCGCGAGAACGTAGGTTTTTGTTCCTGAGAAATCCGCTTCGGTCAACGTTCCCGTACGGATCAGGGTCAAAACAACGTCCGCTGGAATGCTAACATCGGCGGCACCGCTGTCGAGAACGAAATCTAAGGTCAGTGCGTTGTTGATCAAGACCGGCACGAGAAGAACACCGTTGCGTTTGTCGAGAATGACTTCGAGAGGCATCCCTGTTCCAGTGGGAGCCGGAATGGGGGCTGATGGCGGTCTTATCTCGGATGTCGGAGGTGAAGGGGCAAATTGAGTTGGCGGCCCCTCATACTTACCGTTGAGGAAGTTCCCGGTTTGTTTTGTCCCGTTCGCAAACGTGTAGGTTCCCAGTCCGTTGAAGGTGCCGTTACGAAATTTGCCGACGTACTTGTCGCCGTTCGCCAGCGTGTAGGTTCCCTGTCCATCCGCATATTTGTTACGGAAGTCCCCCGCGTAACTGTCTCCTGCATTGACGCCTTGCTTTCCATTGACAACCAGAAAGGCTCCCCGCCCGTCGAACCTGTCCAAGGGGTGTTCCCCTACGTGAGTGTCTGCCTCGGCATAGGTTAAAGTTCCCTGTCCGTTGAACATGAAATTGCGGAATTCGCCAACGTATTTGGTGCCATTCGCATAGGTTACTGTTCCTTGTCCCGTAAGGTAGCCGCCACGGAACTCACCCACGTACTTGTCTCCGTTGCTATCTGTGTAGGTTCCCTGTCCGCACCCTTCGTTGTTGCAGAATGCGCCGACGTACTCGGCCCCACCAAAGGAAAATCTGCGGGTTCCCCAGCAATGATCCCAGTAGCCTGAAGGCGGGCATTGCGGCAGGGCGGGTTGAGTTGGCGTTTGAGAAAAAGACAACGCCTCAAGCAGCAAGCCGAAGCATATCGCCCTGCAAGTCATCGTTGTTGTTATTTTTCCACAAATGAGGGTTCCGCGTGTAGGCGCGACACGAGCGGTGAGAGAACGTAGGAGCGCGTGCGGTAGCGTAGCCGGTCAACTTCGCGGATCATGGACCCATGAGTGAACATTCGACTGATGGAGTAATGTTTAAGTGCACCGATCCTAAGTGCGCATGGGAGTGGGAGACGACGGCAAGCGAAACTGGGATGCCGCGTCGGATTCCGCTTCCCGATCAAGGAGGCTTCCCAGTGGCATATGAAACTGAGGCAAGTGTGGGTGCAAAGGCGAACGGAAGCGGCCCTTTATTTTTGGCGTCTCATAAAGGGTAAGCCTGACCCACTCGCCGGAACTCGCCAATGGCGGGGTTGGCGTGTCCGTTCAAAAATTGTCCCGTCCTGCCGATTTCGCGCTGACAGACGAAACGTAATCCAGGCGTTGCCGCCCGCGCCCGCGTTGCCGCGTATCGGAAGGACAAAGAAATCGCGTAGCGCCGCGACTAGGAGATTACGCGACCGTTCGCTTCGCCGAGCCCAACCCGTTATTCCGCGTGCGATTATGGCTTTGAGCAATCATGAAATTCTCTGAACGAATCGGTGCGGTGCGTCGAGTGCTCCAAAAGGAGTCGATGGATGACTCACTGAAGAACGCCCTGTGGAATGTCATGTATCAACGGTTCTGGAGCAGATACGGCAAGGATTTGTCTCAATGGGCCGCAGATGTACGCGAAGGACAACTACTGCGCTCTCTCTGGTCTGACCATTTCTACCAGCCCGCAGATGAGGCATTGACAAAGTTTCCTGGCGTGCTCAGTCAAGTCAAGGAGCGATACGTCGTGGCCAACTGGTGGGACGTGTATGACTTCATTGAGTTCGTGGTCAACTACACAAGCGAATGGGAGTGTAACGACCCGCTAATTGCGGAGTTCAATGCCGTCCTGGAAAAGCACGTTTCTGCTTATCGATTTGTCGGAACGACACTCGCGCCGATTACCAGCGAAGAAGAAATCACAGCCGTCGAGCAGGCGATGAGCCACGGCGGGCAATTTAAGCCGGTTGTTGCCCATCTCGAAACGGCACTCGCGCGTCTCGCGGATCGTTCATCCCCGGATTACCGAAACTCGATCAAGGAGTCCATCAGCGCGGTCGAAGCGGTTTGCCAGATCATAACTGGTGACCCGAACGCCACCTTAGGGCAGGCACTTAAGAAGATCGGTATCCATCCGGCCCTGGAGAAAGGATTCTCCGCGATTTATGGATACACAAGCGATGCGGAAGGCATCCGTCACGCACTATCTACGGAATCGACAATTGATGCAGATGACGCCAAGTTTTTCTTGGTGTCCTGTTCCGCCTTCATCAACTACCTCATAGCCAAGTCAACCGGCCACCAATCGGATTGAAGAATTGTTTGCTCAAAGGTGACGAAGGCGGCTACAAACAATCAGGAGCAGAAACTTAATCAACGGTGCTGATGGTCAGTTTGCCATCCGCCGCGCCACAGCTATCAGGTCCATTGAAGGGAACATGATTCGCGTCCGCACTCTGACAATGACGGAGAACAACACGCCATCGACTGGCTCCGTTCGAAGGAACGACGCTATCGGCTTGAACCATTGTTTCTCTGTCCGTTGGAGGGTCAATTATTTGCGTAAAACACGTTAAGTTCGGAGCGCACTCCTTGACGATATTGTCACGTTGATCGACCTCTTCCAGGTCGTAGACGATGTTTTTGTTCGGTCGTGGGGGACCCGACGCCCTGCCTTCATTCCCGGACATCCAAAAACTTTAGGCGCTGTTACTTCGTCGGCTGGCAAAATCGCCCCAGCAGTGACCAGCGTGTTGGTAGCGCATTGCCGCACTCCGAAAAACAACGAGAATCGAGTCAGCACCGCCGATAACCTTGGACGAACGCCTTCGACCAAAGAGATCGGCTGAGGCGGGCCGGGATGATCCGGACATACAAACCCGAACCCGTGGACACACTTCGGAACCGCGTCGTGAGCGGCGAGAGACATCCGGATTCGGTTGCTGGGGCACGGGCATCCCGCCCACGCTCATCGCGCCCGCCGCACCAGTACGAAAAACGAATACTTTCGTACATTTAAGCGGCGGCGTTGTTTTTCTTTCGTTTGCCGCTCGAATGCTGGTTGCCAGCGGGAACAGTTTCCGTACACCCACTCCGGTAAGAGTCAAGCGCGGTCATCGCAGCGATGCTGAGCTTTTTCCCGATAGCCCGCCAGGACAAACTTTCCTGATCTCGGAGCCGTACAACTTCGTCGCGCCGGAAAACTCGTCTTGGTCGCCCGATGATCTTCCCTGCCGCTTGAGCCGCTTTTATTCCGGAAAGCGTGCGCTCTCGTATCATCTCCCGCTCGAACTCGGCAACCGAGGCGAGAATCTGGAGCAACAAGCGGCTCGTGGGGTTCTTTTCATCGGTGTCCAACGATTGGCTGGTGGCGATGAACCGGACCCCGTAGCTGGTGAGTGCGGCCAATTGCTGATTCAGGTGGAGCACTGAACGGCCAAAGCGGTCGATCTTGTACACGGCAATACAGTCGAATTTGTGTTGGCCTGCATCAGCCATCAGGCGATCAAGGGCGGGGCGGCTTGCCTTGGCCCCGGAGAAACCGGTATCGATGTACTCCCCGGCGTTCTTCCATCCACGTCGAGAAATGTACTCCCGCAATTCTCGCAACTGCATTTCGCAGTTCTGGTCGGTGGTTGAGACACGGCAATACAGAGCGCAACGCATATAATTATCGTACACTATTCTCGTACATCTGTCAACTCGACTTTTTTTCGTGGCATCGAAAGCGCCTTACATCCTCATTGTTCTATCTTGAAGATTGTGACCCGAGGAGCCGGAATTCTACTTCTATTTGCAGTGGCCTGTCTAACGGTGCCAGCGCAATCGTTTCCGAAAATGATGAGATTCCCGTCCGGCAGGAGGTGAAGATTCTCGATGTCATCGAAATGGAAACGAAGGACACATCGGGGCGACTTTTCACGAGTCTCCACCTGGAGTACGAGACACATCAAGGGTTCACAAATACAGTTCCGCTACAGAAGGAAATCGACGAGATTTGGGCATGGCTGAAAAAAGATGCAGAACATCGGGGGCTGAAGGACGCCGCTATCCACGTGGTTGAAGCGTCCAAAGCTGACTCCCATCCGAGCACTAATGGCCTCACGTTTTCATTCAAGCGTAAGTCGGACGGGTCGTGGACTTCCTCTCATTAAAGGTTTCGGCCATTAGATCACGGATTTGTCCACGCTCATCTCTTCAGCCCCTCGTAGTCTACGCTTGCAGCCCCAGGCGATCCTCAGTCTGCTCCGCTCAGATGGAGCCATTTCCCCTCGTAGAAATAAAGCACCTCAGATGCCTTCCCATAGAAGGCATCGTCAACGCCCTGGTGGTCAATTGGAGGGGGCTTTTCTCCACCGTAAGCATTGTAGTGCTCCATGATGTAATCTTTGCCTATCGGCGTGATTCCCCATGAGTAGACGATCTTGTCGCCTCCCCAACCTTGGAGACGATCCATGTCTGGTCGCTTTGCGATCTCAGCGGGGTTCGTCACGGAGCCGTTCCAAAACACGAGAATGGAAGAGACCCGGCCAACCGAACAGAGAACTGCCCAATCGGTTTGACCCGGTTTCGCAAACTCCCCTTTGATGACGTTCTGTAGCCCTTCAATCATGGGCACTTGAGGAATCGTGCATCCACGTCGCTGAAGTTCGGAAACCAAGTTTTTCGGCAGTTGAGCAAAGGCAGCAGGTTGTAGGCGACGAACCTGACGATCTGCTGTCTCCCATTGTTCTTGGGAGATCACTTGGGCGAAGGACGAACCGGAGACGGTCGCAACGAACAGGACAAGCCAGCGCCGACTCATGATCCGAGTGTAGCTGCATCGAACCCGCTCGCCTTGCCGTCACTTTCC
The DNA here is from genome assembly GCA_050015435.1 of Bryobacteraceae bacterium. Lineage (GTDB taxonomy): Bacteria > Acidobacteriota > Terriglobia > Bryobacterales > Bryobacteraceae > Palsa-187. The sequence continues at coordinate 5,751 of JBEKBK010000250.1, read as the reverse complement.
CACGTCTGCGTCCCAGGACAAACCGCCGAATCTGGGGCTTTGGGGATCTTGATCGAGGAAATACTGCGGCATTTACCCTGTTGAACCGCCTGATTTCATCTGAACTCCACGTTGGAGGCAATTTCGTAAACCTCACCCGTACCGCTGAAACTCTCCTCGCCCCTGCACAACTCGTCTCAGAACAGATGGCGCACGTGAGCTAGCGACCGCAACCAAAGCCAAAGCAGACCACAAGATCGAAAAAGACACCCAAATGAAAACCCTTCAACAATTCGTCGCCGTTCTGATTTGCGTTGCGCTTCCGTGCGCTTCGTTCGCCAGCGATAGCAGCTACCACATCATCTACGACGGCGGTTCCCATGGCGTGTTTTGAGCATACCAGCGAGTCGTCGAGGCCGAGAGGACCCATACAATGGTTGCAGAGATTTGTTCAGCGAGAGATTTGCGGTGGACCGACCCACACTCACTACCTTCGAAGACGCCGCTAATGACTTCGCCCGATTCGCTGAGGATCAAGGTTTCCCGCCACGACTGCTGTGGATTGCGTCCGATGACCTTGTGTTCTGGAGAGGGCGTTACTTCGTTTTCAATGGGGATACCGACACACGACGACTCGAAGCCAAGGCACGATTCGACGAAGGGATCGCACGAGGCGTGGGGATCGAGCTTGAAGGTAAGTGCAAGGCTAACGGCTGGACGATCTGCCGTGTGTACGTGCCTGAAGACAACATCGACGCTCAATACCGAATGATCCCCCAGCAGGGCGTCAAGATGAAGGTGGCAGTTGATTCGAAGCCTACCGTGCTCGTTTGGAGCCGACCGATCTTCCAGCTTCTCAAGTGGTGGAGGAGGAAAACGTACCCGGTCGCCGTGTGGGATTAGAAAAGTCTTTGGCGACCGACGATGGGCATGACTGAAATGAATTTCGCCAATTACGTCATCGGGCACGACAGGGCGGCGACTGTCGCTGCATACGAGAGATTCGCACGAGGGGAGTACGACAGGTGCGATTGTAGCGGTTGCCGCAACTTTGCAGCACGGCGTAACAACGTTTTCCCAGAAGCAGCCCTCTCACTCTTTTCGGATTTGGGCATTGACCCCGAGTACGAAGGAGAAGTCTTCCACTACGGCAGAGACCCAAATACCAGAATGTACGAGTACGGCGGCTGGTATTACTTTGTCGGCACTGTCTTGCAAGATGGAGACATCCAGAAACTCGGCGACTTCTCATTCCACTTCGGAACCACTTTTCCGAAGCCGCCCCCTCCTCTTGAAGGACAGACTATTCTGAAGGTTAATTTTATTATTCGACTCCCATGGGTGATTGAAGAACCTGAACCTGATCCGCCCATCAGCGGCGTCGTCTCAGAATGACCGCTCCTTGGGGGGCTTCGGGTCTCGACATATACTGAAAAAACGCCGAATCTCCCCCAGGCGGGGTTACCGTATACCCTGAGTTGCACGTCGTCTATTCGGCAGAGTCCGTCATCGATGCCCCACTACCGCTTAGCACTGACCCGGGAGACCGCCGATCAACTGGCCTATGAGGAATCAGCAAACTACGGCGATGCTTTCACGTGCCTTGGCCTCGGAATCGTTCTCCTGGTGTTTGCGGTCGTGGGTTTGCGCACGGGCGTTGAAGATGTGGGTCGACTCAGACTTGTTGCGACTTCCTTCGTCGGCGGATTCTTCTTTTGCTGCTGTTCAGTTTCGTACTTTATCAGATCGACGATGATTCTCGACCGTGAACAGCAGGCCCTAACTATTCGCCGCAGTCTCTTCGGGATCGGGTGGACGCATCAATACGGGATCGAAGAGATTGAAGAAGTTTTCGAATACGAAGCGCCGAGAGAAAGAGACAAACGGTTGTTGGCTATCGAACTGACGAGTGGGCGAACCAGGAGGTTGACCCTTTGGGCGAAAAGACCTTCGCTTTCGGCTGAACAGGCGCAACTTAACGAGGCCCTGAAGCGGTTCAGAAGATCCGAGGCACGAAAAACAGGTCGAGTCCACAAGCCACTGACAGAGGATAAAAAGTGGGCGCACACGAAGGAAAACGCATCTGTGGATCTTCGACGCCATCTGAGGCGAACGTTGTATGCACTGGTCGGCTTCGTGACGGCAGTAGCAGCGGTAGTCCCGTTCTTGTACGGACATGTGCTGTACGAGTACCGAGAGGGTATCGGAAAGTATTTTCTTCTGGCATCGTTGGTTCTGTGGATTGTCCTGGTGGTGGAGGCCGCTCTATCATTCATCGACTGGGAAAATGTGCGAAATCTGGAGAAGATTGATAAGCAATGGCACCTACCGAAAAAATGACCCATCACGATCCCCTCAATGGACGTTTCGGTTTTGGCTGGCTTTTCACGTTGCGTCCACTATTCCGGATCGATCTCGTCATTTCTCCCTTCCAGAGATGAATAGTAACTGCCGAAATCTTTCTCCTTCCCATAGCAGATAGTAAACATCTGGCACGTTTGCTTTCAGACGGTCTGAATAATTTATGCCGCCTCGCACGATCACTAACCTGCTATCTGGTCGGAAGTCAACCCCAGAACCTTCAAAGGATGCGGGCGACATGATCCAACGGCTCCAACCGCTGCCATGCGCCCCCAAAGGTGGTGGGTAGACAATGCCTGTTTGAAGATCGACAAGAGCGGCAGCGCCACACAATGAACCGCACCCCCAGAAAGTGAACCGGTAGTGACCCGCAAAGTTCGGCGGCTCCTTCGCTGCGTTCGTAAGGTTCGTCCGAAATAGTCGTTCCGAACGGGTTGTCAGCTTCACAGGAGCGGGAGTACCGTGCCATACGTCCGTGACTGGGTAGTCTTCAAAACGGGGTAAGGGCTTGGCGGTGATTCCCGTTGCGCTGTCTTGTGGCGAAGCAGCGATCATCCTGAGTGCCAGCGGCAGCGCCGAAATCATTAACGTGCTCGACGATCTCATTCCAACACTCGGTAGATCAACGTCAGTCCGCTGTCCTCCATCAGGAAGTAGTGCGGACCACACCGTCTCTCCTCATGGTTAATTTGATCTCCAACGTGGAGCCTTGTACCTTGTTCGCAAACGTTTGCGATCAGCAAGCGGCTGTCGAGGCGATAATCCAACGGAGGCGTGGATGAATCGGCCCATGGGACTTGGAAATAGGCACGCCCGTGATGAAATGGCGGCGGATACACGCCGCCATTTCTGGCATCTACCACCGCCGCCATCAGACACGGTGAACCACAACCCCAGGTGATGATGAAATAGTGTCCAGCGAAGTTCGGGCCCGGTCTTTCTTTGCCGTCCGGTCCCTCAACGCCCCAGCCTTTGGTGACACCCTGACGGATTACCGTTCGATATCGGCGTTCTTCAGGTGACAAAACAACAGGAGCGGCTGGCGCACCATTGAAAATCTCGTTGACTGGGTAGTCTTCAAACCGTGGTGCCGTCCTGCCGTCATTCGATACCCGATAGACCAGCTTCAAGCCGTCCTCGTCCATTGTGTAGAAGTGATCACCGCAGCCTTTCGGCACCGAGTTAATCACACTGCCGCCTTCAATTTCCAGTCTTTCACAAACTCTTGCGATGAGGAGTCGGCTATTCAGCCGGTAGCTAAAAGGCGACTCATACTGAGCGAAGCGCCCGCCCTTGTCACCATGAAAGGAACGGGTTGGGTGCTGAATAGCAAATTCCGAAAAAACACCAAAGTACGGCAGTCCGCTCCCTTCGTCACTGGGAAGAGGATAAACACGTCCCGTCTCAGCATCCACTATGGCGGTCATCAAACAGTCGGTAAGAATTGGTGAACCACATCCGAAGCTGACGAGAATGTAGTGGCCCGCAAAATTCGGCCCCGGCCCTGCCAATTCCTTCCTCGTCGTTCCTTCAAAGACTCCCCAGCCTTTTTCTACCCCTTGCCCGATTACGACCCGGAACTTGTATTCTTCCGGCCTTGTCAGAAGAGGTGCAGCAGGCTTCTCTCGGAAAATCTCCGAGGCCGGATAGTCCTCGAAGCGGGGCGTCCTGGTCGTTTGTGCCCGCACCAATTGTGTGCTCAGGATCGTGGTAATGACGACACAAATGGCAAGACGCACGCTAGCATTTTACATCGCCGCCGATGGCGTAGGATGGGTCTAAATGCATTCGGCTGGTCGAACGGTCATCAAAATCCGGCTGGTGGTGTTTCTCATCAGTATCGTCTTTACAGCCCTCTCGTTCTCGCAGACAGTCTCCGAAAAAGAGGGCAACATCTACTTCACAGGAAAGGACGGGCACACAGTTCAGATCACGTCGTCGGCGCTGGATTCTGACCCGAATCTTTCGCTCGACCAGAGGCTCGTCGTTTTCGTCCGCAGAACGCCGTCTCTGACAATCGATACCGGGCTTGGAGAAGCGGACAAGAACGAGCTTTGGGTCGCCGAAACATCGGGGAAAGAAGGGGCACACCGGGTTCTGGTTGGACATGCGGGCGGGTTCAAGAGTGACGAATCTCTTGTTCTCGCAGGATTCAGTTCGCCTCAATTCTCGCCCGATGCCAAACGAATCTACTTCGAGGCTCAGACGTGGGCAACACAGGCGTCGTTCCGAATGGTGGACGTAGGGTCAGGGCGTGTGAGTTTCCTCTACGCAGGGCTTGGCCTCGAAGTGCTTCAAACCGGGCAATACGCCGGATACCTCATTGCGCTAAAGAACATTCCCAGTGTGATGGGCCGTATCTTCCGATACTGGCTTTTGGACCAGGATGGAAAGGACGTTGGAGAGATTGGCGGTGACCCATTCAACGCTCAGCCGGTCGAGGAATTCAAGCGAGAGCATGGTGAGCGCAACTGAGGCATTGTCGAGTAGAAGGCGTTGGCACGGGGTGCCACACGCTCCGGTAGTCGCTCTACTTTGTCTGCTCGCCATCACTGCGCTCGGACAGCCCGACAAACCAACGAAGACGGTTCAAATACTTGGGAAGGTGGTGGACGTTATCGACAAACCTTTAGCCCGAGCAATCGTGACTCTCTCGGTTCCCGGTTCTGACAAACCTGCGTCCACTGTGGATACGGACGACAACGGGAACTTCATCTTTTCATCGGTGCAGCCGCAGGCATATCTTTTGCGGTTCGAAGAAAGGGGATTCAAGCCCGTTACAATGCCGTTGGACGAAGCTGCGATGGATGGTGACATGATCAACGTGGGAAACGTCGTGCTGAGCCTTGGCGAAATTACGGAGGGCCCGATGGCGCTTCCTGCCGGAAAGTCTCGGCAAGAAAGGGCGAACCGACCCACAGACAAACCGATCAAGACCACGCTCTGCGAGATCGTAAATGATCCCACGGCATTCACCGGTCAATTCGTTACATTTCGGGCTGAGTATGTCTCGAAGTTCCAATGGACCGGGCTGAAAGATCAGACTTGTTCGGCCAACATACCTGTTGGTGCCTACCACGTCCTTGATGACTTGAAACCGAGTGACGGTGAGTATGCATTTACGACGACTTCCGACGATATGACACACCCGGAACTTCTGAAGTGGACGGCAATCGAGCAGCTTCGCCGAGTTCGCTTGCTTCAGAATCAGAATTACCGACAGCTTCGCAGATACGCTGACGCAAAGTTCCGATGGAAGGACGGAGGGTTGTGCCTCGATTGCCCGTTGTATCACCTGGATTATGCGCACAACCAACGCTCCGAGCGCTGGTCGCGCTCGGCTGATGCCGCTGGTGGTTGAGTAAGTCGGTTCGGTTTTCGCCTCCTCATCATTCTCCTGAGAGTCCGATC
>JBEKBK010000249.1:0-11642 GCA_050015435.1 Bryobacteraceae bacterium | reverse complement strand
TCAGTCAGGAGCAACGCATCCTCAAGTATCGAGAGAATTCTTCGGCGCGATCGTTCAAACATCTCCCGGAGTTCGCGGTTCTCCTTAGTGGCGGGCATTTCTTCCAAAATCACCGCGCCCACGCCGAGAAGCCCATTGAGCGGCGTGCGGAACTCGTGCGAGATGAGGTTCAGGAAGTCGTTCTTGGAACGATCGAGGATGGTCAGCCGCTGGTTGGCTTCGGCAAGCTGGCGTGTGCGCGCGGCTACGGTCTCTTCCAGATGTTCATTCTGCCGCTCCAATGCCCGCTGCAGCTCGTAAAGCTTCAGATGCGTCTCGACGCGCGCGATCACTTCCTCGAATTGGAACGGCTTCGATATATAATCCACCCCGCCGGTTCGGAAAGCCTTCACTTTGTCTTCGGTTTCCGTGAGCGCGCTGAGGAAAATGACCGGGATGCCGGCGCCTGACCCGGATGCCTTGAGCCGTTCGCATACTTCGAAGCCGTTCATCTCCGGCATGTTGATGTCCAGCAGAATCAAATCCGGTGGATTCCGCGCCGCCGCGTCCAGCGCCAATCTGCCCCGCGGAAACGCATGCACTTCATGGCCTTGTTGCCGCAGCATGTCTTCCAACAGCTTCAGGTTTGCGGGATTATCGTCCACGATCATGATGTTGCCGCGAATTGGCGGCTGCTCAGTTACCGGCGGCATGCTTCCTCCAGCAATCGCGTAAGAGCGTCATATTCGTACTTATCGGCCAGCTCCTGTAGAGCCTGCGCGGACCCGGCATCTTCGGTTTCACGCACCTGGAGGATCAGTTCATTCAAGCGCCGCATGTTGCCGCTCAGAGTCGCATTGCGGAGGGCCTCGACCAGCGCCAGCGGCAGTTGCCCCAGCTTCTCCGCGCTCGGGACCGCGCCCTCCGGAGGCTGGCGTTCGTCCCCATTTGCCTCCTCGTAGTCATAGGCGACGTTAAGCAGGACTCGTATTTTTTCGAGCAGTTCGTCCTCATGGCAGGGCTTCGTCACGAAATCATCAGCCCCGCTTTGAAAAACAGCCCGGCGGTCATCATCCATGGCGCTTGCGGTCAGAACGACGATCGCCGTATCTGTTCCGCGAGGATGCGCCTTTATTGTTCGGGTCGCTTCCAACCCATCCATTACCGGCATATGCACATCCATCAGGATCAACTGCGGGCTGCATTCCTCCCAGCAGCGGATCGCCGCCTCGCCGTTTTCCGCGCCTTGGACGGAGAAACCAATGGATGCCAGAAGCCTCATCAACCAGTCCCGGTTCTCGAACGATGGGGAGTTCGAGGTATCTCCCATGGGGAGCGTGGGGTCGGCCAGATGGTGTCAGGTGATATCAGATGGTAGTCCAGGCTTGAAAGATCCCCTTGCCGGTATTGGCTGTATTCTGTGTGTTATCAGATACTTAGGATCATTTAAGGTGGATATGGGTTCGATCCGGGGTCTCCGATCTGCGGTGGGCGATTCGAGGCTTCTGGGTCCGGGGGAATTTTGGGCTTGAGCTGTCCCGAAGCCGTTGCCCCCGTCTCCTCTGCGAGCCTGGGGAGGTTGCGATTCGCATTCCTTTGCCCGCGGGGGGCGATCCAACTTTGGCGGGGCTTGTGATTCGGGAGCATCATCTCAGTGGCATCGCCGGGGCTGACGGTTGTTGCATTTTATTTTCGGCTCTCGGGAATTTCCAGGCGCCGGTCAGCGAAGCCCTCGTACAGCGGGCGAGTCGTGCCCACGGCAGTTTCCCTTTCCAGTTCGGCTACCCGGGGTATTCCCCGGCCTTCCCGGCGAGACATCATGCTCGATTGCCATCCCAGGCATTCCGGGTGGTGCCGCATATCCTAGTCCGATCCCCACGGAAGGACACGAAGGGCAGCTCTGAAGTGTCGGCCAATCACCCCGAAAAGTGCAGTAGCCGACTATACAGGTGAAGGGGCGAGTTCGCCCATTCCTAAGATCGCAGTGGGTGCCGCGGAAAGTGGCAAATTCAAACCCACAGCGCAGAGAGCCGGCATGAGCGTCGGCTAGAGAAATTGCAATGTCAGTCGAAAAATCAATGGAAGTCCAAACCTGGCCCGGCGACAAGTTGGTCCGGCATGCGCCCAACCCAGGATTGCATGACGCCTTTAGAGAATTGATGGAGGAGGAAGACCGGATAGTCCAACCACGAGAACTGGATGATTGCTGCCACGCGTATTTCATCGATCGAGGGTCGGCGGAGTTTAACGGTTGGGTCCTCGGCGCGGCGGAGAGTTTAGAAGCGCGGTGGAAATTGCTCGCCACCTGCGTCTCAAGGCCGCCCGAAAACTAGGTCTTACCGAGATCCCGGTCATCCTGTGCGACGAGTGGACCCCGGCACAGGTCAAAGCCCTTCCGGCTCCTGGTCAACCGGTCGGCAGCGTGGGCGGACTGGGACGATGAATTGCTGAAGCTGGAGTTACTGAACCTCCAGAACTCGGACTACGATCTCGCGCTGACGGGGTTCGATATAAAGGAGATCGAGGCGCTCATCTTGAATGACGCCCCTGAAGAGGATGCTGTGCCGTTACCGCCCGTTAACCCGGTTAGCTGTGTTGGCGATCTTTGGCCGTGTGGCTCCCACCGCGTCCTGTGCGGGGACGCGACCGACCCCGGCGCAGTGTTGCGGTTGCTGGGCGAAAGCACGCCTATCTTGCTGGTGAGCGACGCACCCTACGGAATTGAACTGGATTCAGAGTGGCGGGACCGTGCCGGATTGAACAAACGGGGGCCTGCCCAGGCCAGCTATATGAAGACCCGGACCAAGGGGCACCAGGAAACAAGTATCTCGGGCGACACGAGAGCCGACTGGTCCGAGGCCTTTGCGCTGGTTCCGAGTCTCCAAGTCGGCTACGTGGGGCACGCTTCGAAGTTCACCCGCGAGGTTCTCGACGGCTTGCTGAAAATCGGCTTCCTGCACCATCAGCAGATCATCTGGGACAAGGGACGTGCGGTGCTCACCAGGACCCATTATTGGTTCCAGCACGAGCCCTGTTGGTACGTCCGCAAGAAGAACGCTCCCTGGTACGGAAAGGCGGGTGAGAACTCGACCATCTGGAATTCTCCATCCCCGAAGTTCATCATGGGGGGATCGAATGAGGATAAGTTCGATCACCCTACGCAGAAACCGGTCGAACTGATGCGGAAGCCGATCCTGAACCACACCAAGCCGGGCGAGCTGGTCTATGATCCGTTCCTGGGCAGCGGCACAACACTGGCCGCGGCGGAAGTGACCGGGAGAGTTTGTTACGGCTTGGAACTCGATCCTAAATATACCGACGTCGTGGTCGAGCGCTGGCAAGGGTTGAGCGGCAAGCAAGCGAAGCTCGAAGGCGACGGCCGGACATTTGAGGCCATTCGAAAGGATCGGGTGAGGTTGGCGGCATGAGTAAAAAGCGGCCCGTTGAGCTTGAAAGCTTTAGGCCTAGAGGCCACGGCTCGAAATTCAGCCGTAAGAAGGAAGCCGCGGTCGCTGCGTTGCTCTCGCAGCGTAATGTCGAGGAAGCCGCCAAGACCGCCGGCATCGGAACACAAACGCTGTATCGATGGTTGAAGTTGCCGGACTTTCAGGCCGCCTATCTGGAAGCGCGGCGGGCAACGGTTGCCCAATCCAACGCACGCCTCCAACAGTATTCGAGTGCCGCCGTTTCGACGCTGTTCAAGGTTATGTTGGACCCTAGCGCACCGGCGTCGACGCGAGTGCGCGCTGCCGATTCCGTATTGGACCACGCCAAGCAGTCCATCGATCAGGAGGACATCGAGGTCCGAGTCGCTGCTCTGGAGCAGGCCGCGGTAACGGCCGCGGCCACCCGGAAACAACAGGAGGAATTAAATGCGAAATATCCAGCCGCGCCTCTCTAAGCTCGAACGGTTACCTCAGTTCCAGCCCCCGCCGGGTCCGCTCGAAAAGATCGAGCATCTCGCGGGGAAGAAGCTTTCCGATGAGGATCTGGCGGTGCTGGTAATCCTGGACCGCGATATGCGGCGAGGAGTGCGTTGGGCAATGTCGGAAACGGAGCTGGTGGCGTGGGAGGCGTATCGCGTCCTTCGTGAGACGGAGGCTCAGCGAATGGGGTTCGAGTCCCTCGCTGAGGCCGAGCGGCTCGCAGGACCATGAAGGCCACCGAATGACAGCTGTCTGGCCCGAGCAGAGCAAATCCTTTTTTAAACCTGGCGGCTCATGGGCACTCGCGCCGGGCTCCATCCCTTGGACGTTGCGGTCTACCCCTCCTAGCCATTGATGGCTCGATTGCGGCGGAGCAGTCAACTCTGGCGCGGGCAGTATGCCCCGGCCGCTTCGTCGGGTGTTTTCCGGTTCGCGTGCCGCTTCGCATCGCCTGGCCTTTGCATTGAGCCGGTCGAAAAGGTGCGCAGATGCGCTAGCACCGGCGGCTGGGAGCGGCCTTCGCTACGGCGCTACTTAACGGCATAATTCCGCACATCTCGCTTGACTCGTTGCGCGACCGGAGGCATGAATGGTGACGACCAAAGCGACCGCAAGTAAGGACTGAACGCGGGCGGGTCAGGTGAAATTATGCATATATTCCTCATCGACGCTGAAGATCAAGTCACGGCATTCGCCGCGACCAGCCAGGTTACTGTTCCAAAGGGCGGGTACAAGTTCGCGAGCGCCCCAGAGCTTGCGACGCTGGCCGCTGGTTGGCCAGTGACGCGCCTGGTTGAGATCTGGAACAAGCTGCCGAAGGTAACCGCGGTCCGAAGGTTTACGGATCGAAAGACGGCCGTCCGGCGAATCTGGGGAGCTCTGCAAGAGTTGGAGCCCTCGTCAACTTCATCAAGCCCCAAAAGCAGGGCTGGCCGGGATAAAGAACCGGCTAGGGCTGGTCGTGCCAGCGGCCGCGACGGCACGAAAACAGAGCGGATCATTGCTCTGCTCAAACGACCGTCGGGCGCGACGCTCAACGAACTTATGGCGGAGACGGACTGGCAGCCGCACAGTGTGCGGGGGTTCATCAGCGGTCAACTATCCAAGCGTATGGGGTTCCGAATCAAATCGTTCAAACGCGCCGGAGACCGAGTCTACCGAATCCATTAGCAATCAATATTCAGGAAAGCGAGCAGGGCATGAACATAGTACGTTTTGAAATGAATGTGCCGACGGAAGTGACGCTGCAATCGTCCGAGGGCGTAGCCGTCGAGGGCCGCTATGGCACTCGCATCATGTTCAACTTAGCGGACGGGCGCGTGATGTACGTTCCGCCGATCATTGCCACCAAAATCGAAGGTATCCCTGCCGGCGAAACCTTCAAGCTCCGCAAGGCGAGCGTCAAGACAGGCCAGAAGCGCTCGGTTGAATGGCAGCTGGACCGACTAGAGCCCGACGAGCCTCCAGAGAACCCTGCCGACGGTGTCGACGCGCCAGAGAGTCCGTTAGAACGCGACTTGCGGGTTTCGGCGGAAATGGCCAACGCCAAAAAAGCCGGGCTTGTGGCTCCACCGACCACCTGCATCGACCGGGACGAGATCCCACCGTTTGCGCCTTTGAACAACGGGCACATCGATGCACACATCGGGGGCCGCGAGAAGGGCAGTGCTCCGTCACCCTGCACGCTCGTGCCATCCGCGCCGGCAACAAAGCTAGAGCAAGCGCTCAAGACCGCGATTTCGGCGGCTCACAATGCCGAGAAATTCGGCTCCGAAATCGGCTACGTGGTCCGCTTTGATGCGGATGCGATCAAGTCGATGGCGATCACGGTGCTGATCAATATGAGCGAGAGGAGCCCGCGGTGAACGGCGTCTCACCACCAGCGGAGCTAGCTCAGGTGCTCTCGCCCAGCCAGGTGCGCTGTTTCATGGATTGCCAGGCGCGCTGGTGGTTTAAGCATAGCCTTCGATATCCCGACCCGCCCAGCGGGAACATGGCGCTGGGACGGGCCGTGCACACTGCGCTGGCCGAGAATTTTGCGCAAAAGATCGAAAGCTATGAGGACCTGCCGATCGCGGGAGTACTGGCGCTGTTTCGCCAAGCTTGGGCCTTCGAGCGCGAGCAGGCGGAGTTTCGCGATGATGAGGACCCGGCAGAGCTCGCCTCCTGTGGCGAGATCCTGGTGGCGAAGTATCTCGATCGTGTGGCTCCCTGGATTGAGCCAGTAGGGGTGGAGTTACACGTCGTGGGCGAGATCGCCGGTGTACGGGTTCAAGGCTGGGTCGACCTGCTCGACGTAAGCGGCCGGATCATCGACATCAAGACCTCGGCCCGGAAGCCAAGCGGCATCGACCCGCAGTACCGGTTTCAGATCGCTACCTACGCGCAACTGACGCATGGCGCAAGTGGCGAGGCGCGCATTGACACGCTCGTAAAAACCAAGACTCCCGCTTTGGTGCCCCAAAGCTTCACCGTCAACGAGCAGGACCTTCTCGAGACCCGCGAACTCTATCCCCTGGCGCAACGGGTCATGCGATCGGAACTGTACTTGCCGAACCGGCTCTCGTTAAGCTGCTCCCGGCGCAATTGCTCGTATTGGAGGAACTGTGAGCGGGAATGGGGTGGAGAGGTACCGGAGACATGAAACCGACTCGTGATTTACGGTACCTCGCATGGATTCGGACCTTTCCGTGTCTCGTGTGCGGGGCGATCAGGGGAATTGAAGCTTCTCATACCGGGCCGCGAGGCCTGGGGCAGAAGTCGCCAGATTCCTCGGCGATTCCCCTGTGCATCAAGCACCACCGGACGGGAAAGGACAGTTATCACAAGTTAGGCGCACGACGGTTCGCCGAAGTACACAACCTCGACATTCCCGCCGTTGTCCGGCGATTGAACCTGAAGCCCGTCATCCGCATCGAATCCGGCTCGTTCGTCGGCTACCTGGACGATCGACAATATGTCCTCGGAACAACGAACACCGGAGTTCAGACGGCGGTCCGCAAAATGGCCACGATCTGTGGGGAGGACCGCATCGACCGATTGCGCGAAAAGGAATCCGCATGACCTGGAGCCTGCTGGAACCCGACGAGCCGCCGATTTGTGAATGCAAATATGACGAGGTCCGCGACGAAATGGACCGCGAAGATTGCCCCTTCCACTGCGACCTCGTCGATTCCGACGTGGTAGATGTTGGGCCTCAGCAAGAGGCGCCACCCTTTCTGCGCAAGACGGCGGATTCAATCGCCGCGAACCGAGAGGAGGACGTCGCATGAATGGAAACTACAACGGATTGATGTCCATCTCGACGGTCTGGATCTGACCGGCGCTGTGCGCACACTCCGGCCGAATTTGATCCGCGCAAGAAGGCACAGGGGCGCTAACCTGACTCAAGCTTGGGCTGCCATTGCGCCAACGCCCAGGAAAAGAGCTATGTTCACGTACCCGGCCGCGCCATGCCATAGTGCCCCAAACTGCCGCGCGGCGGCATCAGGAAGTAATCCGCACAAAGTGCGCCGAGGATCACGGCCAGCAACGCCGGCCACATACCCCCATACCAGGCAGTCAGCAACATGGCGAGAAAAAATGTGGGAAATGGAACCTGATCGTTGAGCACTGGATCCAGCAGCAGGCGCAGCCACGTCGCCAGCGCAACGGTGACCACTGCACATCCATATTGAAGGACGAATGACCGCGACGGGTCCGAACTCTCGCGAGGGGGACTCTGTATTCGCGGAGGATTCCCAAGGGTATCCATCGGTCAACTCGCTCAAGGCAGCGGTAAAGCTGTGCTCAAAGCTTATCGGTCAATCCACTGAAAGTATGTCATCAATTGCGCTCCGCCGGAAGCCCCTTAACGTAGGCTGAGGCTGGCTGCGGCGTTTTTCGGGTCTTCGGCTTCGGAGAGAGTTGCTGCTTCAGTTCCCCGAAGAAAGGCGGTAAAGGCGTTTCTTGACACGCGCCGAATGATGGGATCGACCATCCAGCGCAACGTGGACGGTATATCCCGGCTAAGGGCAATCGCCTCGATCTCCACGTAGGCCCCGCCGTCGCGTTGAGCCCTGACGATGCTCTGTAAACGCCAGATGTAGCCGGTGCCCACGTCTTGAGGAAGGATGCGCTCATCCGGCTGGCCGTAGTTATCGATCTGCTGCAGGCGCGTGGTTTCCGAAATACTGTACCATCGTTTCGCATCGACCCGGAAATGCGACGCCTGATAGTCGCCCGTCAGCGCCACTCGCGACCAAAGTGCCCGATTGAGGCAAAGTAGCGAAAGGCGATCCTCACCATTTCCTCGGTCAATGGCGTTCGAGGCGATCACGGTCGGCCGGTACATGACCTGGTGCCGGACATAATCTCTGACGACCGCGATGATGTCGTCAATGGTCGCACCCGGAAGGAAATTTGCGCCGATCCAGTGATGAATTAGTCCACCGGGAACCCGCGTTGGATTGCCTGGGCCGATCGGGCTGACTACGATTTGCCCGTCACGCACCTGGCGTGTTCGCGCGGCAGCTTCGTCGATCCATAGAAATATCCGGCGGTCGAAAGATGTGGCTGCATCCTCCGGCAGACGTCACGAGTGAACTGGTTCCATGCCTGGACGGTTTCGATTTTCAGTTCTTCCGAGAATGCAACGGAGGGAGCGCTACGACTGCCAGCAGTAAAAGAAATTTGCATTTTCGCCTTACGCCTCCGGCAGGTAGACGAGCAATCGAGACTCCAGGTAGCCTTTCCCACGAGTCTTAGGCCCGGCCCGATGAATACTTCTGGATACCTTGGGACTTTGATTGCACCTGGAAAAAGTTACAGTCACGATTCGTTCAAAGTCGCAGACCAGAATGATTCCGTGTATTGGCTCACGTTTCGTATTGAGAATTCGATTTCAATTTCTGCACAAACATTCCCGTGAACGTTCCGCGGCTATGGCCTGTTCTGGCCTCGCACCGAGGCCCAACTGACAGCCTGGTAAGGGTTAGCACCACAAAATTGCGTGGTTGGGGTATTAGTACCCCTCAAGATTTCGCCCTACGCTCGTAAACTAACGTTTCCCGAACACCGATATGAGATTCAGTGCCAATAAGAAACATACAAAGAAAGCCTCAAGCCGTTACGTCATTCGACCTAGGAAACCAGAATATTTCCCCGTCTTAAGGCGACGCTCAGCGTGTGGCACGGATTACTGGGCAAAGGCCTAGGCCGTTTCTTTGGCACTGAGCGAGGACTGAATTTTTATGGCGACCTTAACCGCATTTCCTCCATATGGCTTATGGATACCCGATCCACCCAGGCACATCCCACCGGCAGCATTGCTCAAATACGCGGAGGTTGAAATTGATTCTCGTCAAGTGCCCGACATTGAGAACCATCTTGATCGGTGTCCGAAATGCGTTGCTCGTCTGAAGTCAGTATCTGAAAGCGGAGCTATCCTCGCAGCCGCCTTTCCGTCTAAGAAGCCGTCTTCGGATCATCCGGTTGTCGTCCCTCAAACCTACATTAGTCGGCTTACGTCTCTGTTGGAGCGTTTCTTTGCTTCCACACGACCAAAACGTCCTTTGGGTCCCCGCCAAATTTTGTTGTGGTTCGCTCAAGATGTAGGAGTGACGGGCGTCGCTTTCGTCCTTCTGGTGTCGGCAACGCTGCTACTTCAGTTCTGCACACAGGCATTCAACGATTCCTCCCTGTACCATACCGTGTTGGATTTCTTGGAGGTTTCCATCTTCCTATCAGGAAGCCTTGTCTTATTTGTGGTCTTGCTCTACGTGACAGGTGTGACGCTAACGGATCTTGTTAAAAGCTTTGTGGTCGCCGTCGGTATTACGCATCCAAAGGCCCAGGGACCGAATTCGGGACAGACCGTGGATCATCCAACCTCGCTTAACCTCAGCTCAAGCCCGAATCCGCGTCGGGACAATCGGTAACGTTCACTGCCACCGTTTCTTCTTCGTCGGCACCGGCACGGTCACGTTTATCGATGGGACCTCCACGCTGGGGAACTCGACACTGAGTAGCGGAAGGCGACCTTCACCACATCCGGCCTTCCCGCAGGGAGCCATTCATCACAGCCAGCTATAGCGGCGACAGCAATGACAACGGCAGCACCTCGACTGTCCTGACTCAGACTGTTAACGCTGCCGTTAAGACCAAGACCAACACAAGCACCAGCCTTTGGTCTAACTTGAACCCTTCGACATCCGGGCAGATGGTTACTTTCATCATCAGCGCGATCACACCTTCCACGGCAACCGGCGCGGTGACGTTCTGCGACAGGATCACTTCGCTGGGTGGTGCGCTACTGAGCGGTGGCGTGGCTGCGTTGTCGAAATCCAGCCTTGCCCCACAAGGGTACTAATCCAAATGGGTTAGCCCCCCTTCCTGCTTACTGTGTCAACTTTTAGCCGATCTAAAGCACTTAGCCATGAGCCTTAATCCGTCGGACTACGCCATCCGGGTAGTTGTAAACGCGTCAGCGACCACTTCATGATTCTTGCGGGAATGGATTTCCGCTACTTGAGGTTCGCTGGCCGCTAAAGAGTAAAACATAAGCGATTTACAATGATTAGAACATCTTTCCGGAGAATTCGGACCCTCGTAACAGTAGCTTTGCTGTTGGGGGCCAGTCTGTGCTTCGCGAGCACTCCTAAGCAGCTACATCAACGTTTCGTGCATGGACGGATTCTGTTGAAGTTTAAGGACGGCGTTTCTGAAAGCGAGGCGAGGAGCATCCTGGCGGAAACGGGTGCTCGAAGCAGGAGAAGAATTTCGCTCATCGGCGTTCATATTGTTGAGTTGTCGCCGGGTGCGGACAAGGAGTGCGCCGAAGCGTTTCAGGAACTGAACGAGGAGGCTTTCGCGGAGATGGATCGCATGCTCCTGCCATCCGGCATCACTCCGAATGATACCTTCTACCCTTTTGAAGTTTACTTTGGGGATATCAATGCCGCCGAAGCCTGGTCGGTTACGACCGGCCTGAGCAGCATTACGGTTGCGCGAATCGACACCAGCGTGTGGAGCTCCCATCCCGATCTGCACGCGAAGATGGCCCCTGGATGGGACGTCTCGGGAGTCGCCGGAGTCTGCTGGGGCTGCACGACCATGCCCGTGCGGGTCTCCGATACGAGCGGGAACGCTTGGGATTCCGACATCGCCTGCAGTGTTACGTGGGCGGCGGACCATGGGGCGAAGATTGCAAACCTGAGCTACGCAGACACCAACCGTGCCATAGTCAGTTCAGCAGATCAGTGCATTTGGAGCAAATGTGGCATTACCGTCAGCTACGCCGCCAATACCAACGACAGCGGAAACACTTCAGGCAGTCTGGCGCAGACCGTTCAGACTGTCGGTAAATCCAGCACAACCACCACCCTTACATCCAGCCTCAACACATCGGCCTCTAGACAATCTGTGACCTTCACCGCCACCGGTTCCACGCTGGGAAGTTCCACCCTAAGTGGCGGGAAGGCGACGCAAACAGTCAACCCGGCCAGCACGCCACCTCCAACGATCAGCTCCTTTGCCGCAACTCCTTCGCAACCGTCACCAGGGGCAATCGGCAACACTCTTCTGGAGCGTTCGCGGAGCCCCAGTGTCTCCATCAACCGTGGCCGTCGAGACATCCACCGGCTCTTCCATGTCAGTCTCTCCCTCCCAGACGACGACCTATACCCTCACCGAAGTTCCGGCCTGACGCACAGCGCATACGAACTCAGCTATGGATCTTCGTCTCGACAAATCCCGGTA
>JBEKBK010000248.1:0-11649 GCA_050015435.1 Bryobacteraceae bacterium | reverse complement strand
CTCCCGATAACAAGCGCGCCGTCGTGGAGCGGCAAGCCACCAACGGCGCCGGCGACATGGGCCTCGACATCGTGGAGTTGGCCGAGGGCACCTTGTCACGTCTGACGTCGGACCCAGGCACCCAGAATCGGCCGGTCTGGTCCCCGGATTCGCGGCGCATTGCGTTTGTGAAGACCGGAAGGGATGGAAAAGGGGCGGTTTACCAAACGCTCGTCGGCTCCGGCAAAGATGCGCTGGTGTACCCGGACATCGCGGACCTCAATGCCTGGACCCGCGAAGGCTTAGTGGCGCGGGTCCTCAAGGGCGATGCCACAACCGTCCTTCTGCTTCGCGCTCCCGAGGAAAACACCACCCAACCGATTACGGACAAACCCCGCACGCTTCTGGAAGCCAAGTACTATGTGGACGAGTGTCGCGTTTCTCCGGACGGCACGAGGGTTGCGTATGTATCTCTGGAAAGCGGATCGGCGGAGATCTGGGTGGCCGCATTCCCCTCCTTCACTGACCGGCGCAAGGTCGGGGCCGGGAGTGAACCGTCGTGGCGCGGGGATGGCAGGGAACTGGTATTCACGACGCAGAGCGGCGCCGACTTCATGGCGGTTGAGGTGAAACCGGGAACAGCCTTCGAAGTGGGCCTTCCCAAGCCAATCTTTCACGCGCCCCGGCACGCCCGCATTATAGCCGGGCACGATTACGCCATGACGAACGATGGGAAGCGATTCCTGGTCCGCGAGACTCCGAATACCGGCCAGGAAATCGAGCCGCTGTACCTCATCCTGAACTGGCCCTCGCTGCTCGGGAAGTGAGCGAGGATAACACAGAAAGCCAGCGCGGACCAGGGGGTCGATTCGCAGCTTTGGCAAAAGCTCTCAAGCGTCCGTGCGTTCGCCTGACAGCATGCGCCACTTCCTCCGTCCCAACACAAGGATACGTTGGCGAACTCCTGAAGTGGTGCACCAAGCTAGCGAGCCGCTTAGCCCTCCCGCCAGCCTTCTTTACCAACCAGCGGCACAAAACGGCAGCCCCCCGCGACCTTCGTTGTGGTCTTTCCATTGAACTTGTGAATCACGTACAAGTCCTGATCCTGCCGCCCGCCGACTGGGATCACCAGAATCCCCGGATCGTTAAGCTGGGCGAGCAGCGCGAACGGGGTTTGCGGCGAGGCCGCCGCAACGGAGATGGCATCGAAAGGACCCTCCATGGGAAGTCCCACCGACCCGTCGCCGCACAACACCGTCACATTTGAGTCCAGGCCCGTTCGCCCGAGGTTTTCGCGCGCGGATGCAGCGAGTTCAGGAATGCGCTCGATCGTGATCACCTGGCGCGCCAGCGCGCCGAGGACCGCTGCGTGGTACCCGGACCCGGTACCCACATCCAGGACTTTTTCTCCGCCGCCCAACGCCAGCGATTGAGCCATCAAAGCCGTCATGTAGGGTTGCGTGATGGTCTGCTCCTGACCGATGGGTAGCGGCGCATCGATGTAGGCGGTCGCGCGGTATTCAGCCGGAACAAACTCTTCTCGCGGGATGGTGAGCATGGCGTTCAGCACCCGCTGATCGTGAATTCCGCGGCGGATGAGCTGGTGCTCCACCATCTCCGCCGCAGGGGGCTTGCTCACTTGAACCTTTTCTTGTACTGAAAGTCGATGCCGAACAGGCCGTTGGCTTCACGCACGGCCACGGCCGACCAGTGCTGCCCGAAGTCCCATTCCACTTGAACAATCTGTTCTTCCGTCCGGTTCAGGTTCGTAATATAGGTCAAGGTTACGTCTTTCGAAACCTGCTGCTCCAGTGTGAGACGCGCTTGCGGCAGGTAGTCTACCCCGGTCACCGTGGGGTCGATCTTGACGCGGCTCGCGCCGAAGAATCGCTGCAGCCGGCTGGACAGCTGTGCGGTCACGGCTTGACTCAGCAGCCCGCCACCGGCGTCGGCAAAACTTGACGACCCGGTGGTATCCGCGGTGGGCGTCAACCCCGCGGTGTCCGACGGAGCGCGACCTACCGCCAGCAACGCGATAATCTCGCGCGATTGCAGCGGCGGGTCGGAACTGTAGTTTACGTTCAGTTTCTGCAGCGTGCCTGATGCAGCGATGTTCACGTTGATGCCACGCGCCTTGGTCTCCAGGTTCACCTCAAAACTTGGCTCGATTTTCACTGGGCTCACAAACCGGATGTCTCCGCGATCGATGGTGTAGCGGTAGCCGAAGATCTCCACCTCGCCTTGATCGATGGAGATGGTCCCGAGCAAGGCCGGACTCAGTGGTGTGCCTCGGAGCCGAAGGTCAACCTCGGTCTCGACGTCGCGCGTGAGCGAGGTCTGAAATTCGAAGTTGGGGCTGCTCTCGATTCGGACGTCGAACTGCATGCCGCGCAGATATTCGCTGGGCGATGGCGTGGGTACCGGACGGGCCATGGCCGTCACCAGTTGACCCAGGTCAGCATTCGGGCTCACCGTCGCACGCGTCAGCGTTAGTTGACCGGATACCGTACTCCGGTCCGAGGTTCCGTTTAGCGCGAGTCCAGCATCGAGAGTAATCCCGATGTCCTGAAAGCGGAAGCGCACTTTCTGCCCCTCCGCCTGAAGCCGGTAGACGAGTACGGAACCGAATTCCAGAAATCCGCGAAGGGAAATGGTGCCGCCTCCGGTTTCACCCGTGAGTTTTTCGATGGTCGCTCGATTGCGATCGAAGATCACTGATCCATTTACGTTATCCGCGCCGTTGGGAAGATCGTTCAAGTAGAGGGAGGCGTTTTTCAGGTCCATCCGGCCAGTGAGTTGCGGATCTCTTATGGAACCTCGCAGCCCGGCTTGAACCGAAGCGTTCCCCTTGGCGAGAAGATCCGGATTGAGCAGTTGCAGAATAACCAGATTCACGGAACCGCGGACCGCCAGGTCCGCGCTGCCGCTGGGATCGAACGGCACACCCCCGCTTACCTCCAGATTCGTGTCGCGGGCGCTCAACTGAGCGGAACGGATGCGCAGCTCTTTGATCGAGAGATCCGCAACGATTGGCCTGTTGTTGGTGACCACGATGTCCTGCGTTTGCGCGCCCAATCTGGGAGTCGACAATACCTTGGAATTGATCTGGACGTGATCAAGCGTTAGCTCGCCATGAAATTCCTTGGGCTTTGACAGGGACACAGAGAAAGTCGCGCCACCTTCCACGAATCCTCCGACCGGCGGCTCGGAAGTCCTTTCTTGCGGAGTGCCACTCATCATGACCAGACTGTGCAGCGTGGCGATGCTGGCCCGCGAGAAGCGAACCTGCGCGGAACCGGGTTCGTCACCTTGCAGCCGCCAGGATCCCTGGCCCTGAACCGTCACGTCACGGACTTGTCCATTCAGCCGCACCGCGAGATCCGCGCCACGCGTCTCGGCATTGATGGAGAAGTCGCCCACGGGTTGTTGTTGCCAGGTGAGTCGATGCGCCGAGGCGTCGCCGCCGATGGTCTCGACCGTAAGAACGCCGCCGGCTAACCGCGCCGTGCCGGCGATTTTTCCGTCTAGCGTTCCTTCCACGCCCGGAGCAGCCTTCGTCAACGTTTGCGAACGTACGATTGGCAGGTTCTCAGCCGCGAGGTCGAAACGAAGGTCGCCATCCTGCCACCGATCCTCCGGATGCTGAAAGGCGCCTCGAAAATGGAGTTTGCCGGGCCCCACATCGGCCTCGCCTTCGAGGACCTCGATCAAAGGGGTTGAATAGCGCAGATGAGCGCCTAAGCGATCCGCCTGTTCCCCATAGGCCGCCGGTTTGTCGATTTGGACGGTCAGGTCCGCGGCCGGTCGGCGCAGCGTTCCGGACAAGGTAACAGTTGCAGCCGCGGTTCCCGTGATTGGGAAGTTAATGCCTGCCTCTTTTACAGCGTCCGCCAACACGACATTGCGCACGTTCAACTGTGCCGCGATGGTACCGTTTTCAAACTTCCCGCCGGCCGAGGCGATCGCCGCCGATCCCTCGATCACAGTCGCCCCTCGCGACAAGACCAGGCGCTGCAGGCGCAATCCCTGCAAGTCGCCTTCGACGGCGCTCGAAAACCGCTCGATGGAATGACCTTCCACGCTGGCGTTCGCCACCGCAATTTGTCCGGTCATGCGCGGATCTTCGATGGAGCCGCTGACGGTTCCGTTGAACGTGGCGTTTCCGTTCACCAGCTTGATTGGTAGTTCCTTCGGCGCATCCGCTCGCGCCATGGCAAGCGCCGGCAGCAGATCGTCGAGATTGGTCGATCGCGCGCGGACTTGCAGCGTCTCTCCGAGTGTTCCGGCCACCTCGACCCGTGTGGCTGCCGTCTCTAGATGCGAGTTGGCCAGGCGCACCTTTCCGGATGCCTGGTCATACGATGCATTGATCTCACCAGCAATCGGAGTGCCTTCGGCCGCGGGCTGAACGCTGGCCCCGATCACCAACCTGGCAGCGGACTCACCGGCCACTGCGTCCCCGTTGAAATCGCCCGCCAGCGTTCCATTCCAGGCGATGGGATGATCGGTCATGACTTGGGCCGCGGTGCGCACGTCGAGATTTTCGAAGTTCCCCTCTATATGAAGATTCCGCCAGTCCGTCAAATCGGCCTGTCCGGTTACAGTGGCGCCGAGCGCGGTCGCGTTGATCGCCCGTAGCGTCAACTTCCCGGGATCGACACTCAGGTTCGCCTGGACGTCAGCCCCACTGATCTTCAAGCGATCCCGCGCGTACCCGATTCCGCGCGCATTCAGCCGCCCCCTCAAACTGAAATCGAACTGGCTCGACAAGGATAACGACAGCCGGCCATCAAAGGTCGCAGTACCGGTGGATGCAAGCGGCAACTGAAAGAGCGAGACTGCTTCCCGCACGGGAACGTTGGCCTTGAGCGTGAACGCGCCATGGGGCGCTTCAACATTCTCGAGTGTGCCGGCCAGGTCGAAGCGGGACTCGCGAGTGGTCAGCCGAAGGCGGGGGAACTGGATTCTGGAGCGTTCGATGGCGAAGTTCGCGGAGGCATCCACTTCGAGCGGACCCACTCCGGGACCCACCACGCGCACATGCCGCGAGGAAAGTTCGCCGCGGACCAGCAGCCCAGTGGGATCATAGTCCGCGCGGATTTGAAGGTTCTCGCCGCGCAGATTGAGTGGAATAATCCGGTTGTTGTACTCGACCAACCCATCCACAACTTCATAGCGGCGTATCGCTATATCGAGCAGGTGGTCCGCCCACGTTTTCGGATCGGGCACCGGCGGACGAGGCAAGTTAGTGGAACCATCCGGATAGACGATCACCCGCAAAACCAGATGCTCCACGCGTACCGAGGATAAGTCTACCCGGTGTTCGAGCACGGACAGGATACGCAGACCGAGCGAAATTGACGGGATCTGAAGTAACGGGCCTTCGCCGGGCGCTTCCGTCCCGTGCAGCACCAGCGGCCCCGCTTTCGCGATCAGGCGCAGAGTGTCGAAGCTGACGTTACCCAGCTCGACGCGGCCGCCGGTCGCCCGCTCCATCCCGGTGATGATGCTTTCGCGAACCCGCTCATGGAACCATCCGCTGCGTACCACCAGCAGCCCGCCAATCGCGCACGCGATGGCCAGCAGGACCAGCGCTACGGCGATGCGCAACAGCAGATGCAGGATATGGCCGATTCTGCTCACTTGAATGCGGGCTCCCGGTAAATGATGTCAGTTTCGTTCCGTTGGGTTCCAAGCCAGCGGTCGAGTGCTTGGGACACGCGCTGGTCGGTCAACATTTTCTCCATATCCGCGCGGCTTGCCTCAAAAGTAGGGATAGGAGATTGACCTTTTTTTTTCCACTCCGCGACCATCTGGTCGTAAAAGTCGCGCACCTCATCCGGGGAAAGTTGAATTTCAGGACGAAAGCGAAGGTCCGCGAAACGCATCGCACGCAGGCCGGCCATCAAGTGGGCGATGAGATCGGCCTCGGTTACATGATACGAGTCCAACGCGGCGCGATAGGCCTCCTCATTTGAATATTGCGCCTTCACCTGCTTTAGCATGCCATCCTGGTCTTCCTGGGAAGGCATGGCGACCCGGATGAAGTCAGCCTCCTTCAGGATCAGGGCCTGGTCTACCAGCCGGTCGGCTGCTTTGCGCTTCTCCGGACCGCTCAAGTTGACGGGCTTTTGATCAAGCATGGCGGAAATACGCAGATCGCGGATCACGTCGCTTTCGGTGATTACCTCTTTGCCCACCGTGACCGCAATCCGGTCGATAATTTCCGCGCGGCAGGCCACCATGGCGGCCAAAACTAAAGCAGAATGGATCGCGCGTCGCATCAAAAGGTCTGCCCTAAGGAGAAGTGAAACTGAAATAGGTTGATTTTCTGCGTCACCAGCGGACACGCATTCCCGCACGCGATCAACTGGTCTATGGTCCCTTTGAACCCTACGAAACGCGGGGCGTCCGGACTGATGCTGAAGTCGAGGCGGAGCGGCCCGATCGGCGTACGATACCGAATACCGAACCCGACGCTCTGCACCATATAATCTAAATCTTGCAGATTCCGCTGCCGAAAACGAGCGTTGATATCGCTCACGTCATCGTAGACGTTTCCCAGATCGTGGAACAGTACACCTCCCAGGTTGTCGCCGATCAGCGGAAATCGTAACTCGGTCGAATGAATCAGCAGGGCGCTGCCACCGACCGGAAAGCCGGTTTCGGGATCGCGAGGGCCGGCGGCGTTGTCCGGGAACGCGCGATTTGACGCGGCGCCGCCGGCGTAAAAGCGCTCCGCCAGCGGGATTCCCGACGCGCCGCCCTGACATTGGAGGCATTGTATGTATCCGAATTGAAGCGTGCGCGCGAGCACTATATTGCGGCTCAACGAATAGTAGGTCGAGTTGCGCATGAGGAGCCGGGTGAAACTGAGTTTCTCGGCCGGTTGTCCATTGGCTGCGATGGTCTCCGAACCGAACTGCGGTAGAGCGATGCCGGCATCGATGGTGTTGTAGACTCCATGGTGAGAATTCACCGGATCGTCCCGGCGGTCCTGAATAAAGGTCATGGAGAACTGCCCGACCTGTTCCGGCCGCGAAAGCGTCGGCACCAGCGCTGGTGAAATGACCAGGTCGCTGATACTGACGTGACGGAAGGTGAAGCGGTACTGCATGCTGTTCGCCCTGGAAAGCCGCTGCGCAAGCTGCATCGATCCCTCCCAGCGGCGCGCCGCGAAGGTACGGATGTCCCGCGAGTTGTCGAACAGCACGGAGGTTGTGAGCGAAAACGTGTCGTTCCCGGTGAGTTGCGGAACCAGGTAGTTCAGCACGGCCCGCTGCTCGATGGTGGAGAAGCGGGTTTGCAGGCTCACCGTATTGGCCACGCCGAAGAGATTGTACCGGGTGATGCCGAGGGAAATGCGCGGGCTAAAGCCGGCGGTCCCGGCCGGCTCATCAAAGGTCGTAACGCCTGCGCCGATACGCCCTAGTTGAGCGCCGACGCCGCCGTTGAAGGAATAGCGGCCGGCCTCGTCCATCCGGATGAGAACATACTTCTGCTCCTCTTCGCCATCCGGATTTTGAATTGCCGTCTCGACCCGGGAGAAGATGCCCAAATCGTAAAGTTTCTGCTGGGTCTCCGAGAGCCGGCTTTGCGAGATCGGATCGCCCGGCGCGAGGAGGATTCGTTTTTCGACTAATGACCGCCTCGTCCGTTCAAGTCCCCGGATCAAAACCGTGCGTACGTACTCATGCCTTCCAGGGTGCAGCACATAGACCAGGTCCAGCGTATTCGGCGCAGAACCCGGCGTCTCGCTCCAATCGAAGGTCGCGTCCAGATAACCGTTGTTGTAGTAGTAGTTCAGCAGCGCATCGCGATCGGCCGCGATGTTCGCCTCGCTGAAGGGCTGGTCTTCGGTGGACTGCAAGAGCGATCGGACGTAAGACATCTCGGCCGGTTCCACTCCCTGCAGCTCGAGTTTACCCACCAGCCATTGCGGGCCCTCCTTCACCTGAAGGGATACGGAAATATACCCGCGCTGGCCCTTATAATTGTCGTCGACCCTTACGATCACGTCAGCGTCGCGAAATCCATTGGACTGGTACAGGTCGCGGATCGTGCCGATGTCGCGATCCTGCAACTGCTGGGAGTAGCGCCCGTACCGGAAGCGAAGAAACTGTGCCGGGGTCATCGCCAGGCGCTCGCGCAGAGTAGGCGTGTCGAAGTAGCGATTGCCTGAAATCTCTACGTTTACAAGCTTTTGCCGCACGTTCAGAGTGATGCGGTAGTCGATCGTTTGCCGCCCTTCTTCGGGTTCGAGTTCAGCAAACTCAACTGCCGGCGCGAAGTAACCCTGCGACTGAAAATAGTCGACCAGATTGCGCTGGCCCTCCAGCAGCAAGCTTCGATCAACGGCTCGCTCCTGGTAGATCGGGATGAGTTGGCGCAGCTTTCCTTTGGAAATTTTGGCTCCGGTGACGCCCAGTTCCAAGGTCGGGCCGCTATCGATCGTCAGAGAGGGGGTCACGGTGTTGGTCGCGGCGTGATAACTCAGATCGTCGAGATCGACTTGCGCCTCAAAATGGTCCCCCTTCTGGAGATATTGCAACACGCGGTTGACGCCGGTCTGGACGCGCTTTTCGGTAACCTCACGCCATCCTTTGAACTGAATCGGCCCCAGGCCACGATGCCAGCGTGTCTCCCGAATCATAACCTCAAGGGGGCCCTTGTAATTCGAAAACTGCGCGCCGTCAAACCGCGCCCGCACCCCCGGCACGACGTTAAAGCGGAGAAACGCCTCCTCCGTCTCCGCATTCCGCTCGACCGAGTTATCGACGATGGCTTGATATAGGCCGTTGGCGCGCAGCCGGTCCATGATGTTTTCGGATGCTTGTTTCACTGCGCTATCCGCAAAGGCCGTACCCAACTCGATCTTGGTCGCCGTGGTGAGCTGCCCCCTGCTAGGCGGTTCCGGGACGCCGTTGATGGTCACGCCGCTGACGAAGTAGTTGAATTCGGTGACAATTCGCACCGCCACTTGACCGTTCTCGAGCGTGGCCTCCACTGAGATGTCAGCGAACCGGCCCGTCCGGTACAGCCTCTCGATCGCGGCGCGCACATCGGCCCGGCTCAGTTTGGAGCCTGGACCGAAGGACAGCAACCGTTCCATCTCCGCACGGGGGAGGGGCTGGGCCACAGGAACGAAATCGACCCGACCGATGACCCGGCCCTCGAAATCCACAGTGGACTCCTGCGCCGGCGCGATGACGACGGCGGCCAGCAGCAGTAAAAGCAGCAGCACCGGCGAACGCACGCCCCACAATGATAACGCACGTGTTACTGCTATCATCGGTGTTTTGTACGAGTCCCGCTATTCCCGACAGATCCGCTTCACGCCTCTGGGTGAAGCCGGGCAACAGCGAATTCGCGCCGCTCGCGTGGCCATTGTGGGATGTGGCGCTCTGGGCAGTTTTCAGGCGGAGGCCATGGCAAGAGCGGGCGTGGGGCTGCTACGCTTGATCGATCGGGATGTCGTCGAATGGAGCAATCTCCAGCGCCAGTTCCTGTTTGATGAAGCAGATGCTGCCGAAGGCTTGCCCAAGGCGGCGGCGGCCGCGCGGCGATTATCGAAGGTTAATTCCGAGGTCGCGGTCGAGCCGATGGTTGCCGACCTGACGTCCGCGAATGTTGCCGAATTGTTCGAAGAGATCGATCTGATTTTGGATGGCACCGATAATTTCGAGACGCGCTACTTGATCAATGACACGGCGGTATCGGCCGGGATCCCGTGGGTGTATGGCGCGGCGGTGGGTAGCTACGGTTTGAAGCTGGCGATTCTACCCGGCCGCACGGCTTGTTTTCAGTGTGTCTATCCCGAGCCGCCGCAAGGCGCGCAGCCGACCTGCGAGACGGCCGGCGTGTTGGGTACGGTAACCGCGACGATCGCGGCGTTGCAGGTTTCGGATGCCCTCAAGGTTCTCGCCACCGGTCCGGATTCGTTGACAGCACGGCTGACTACGGTGGATGTGTGGTCCGGAGAAATCCGGCAATTGAATCCGCCGGCGCGAAATCCGGCTTGCCGCTGCTGCGTGGGCCGGGACTTTGCCTATCTCGATGGCGTCCGCAAAGCGCCCATCAGCCTGTGCGGCAGGAATGCGGTGCAGATCCACGAGCGGTCGCGGCCTCTGGATTTGAGCGATCTGGCGCGCCGATTGGGCGCGGTCGCGCCGGTGTTGGCGAACGAGTTCGCGTTGCGCGTAACCCTCGATCCGTATGAGCTGATGATCTTCCATGATGGGCGCGCGATCATCCGGGGTACTACCGATGTCGGCATCGCGCGAAGTCTGTACGCCCGCTACGTGGGAGCCTGAGTGTCGCCGTTAGTTTCTATCGTCACGCCCTGCTTGAACGCCGCCGAATTCCTCGAACCCACGATTGAGAGCGTATTCGCGCAGGACTACCGACGCATTGAGTACATCGTGATGGACGGTGGATCGACCGACGGGACATTAGAGATTCTGCGCCGCTACGAGGGCAGGCTGCGGTGGGTCAGCGGACGCGATCGCGGCACCGCCGATGCCATCAATCGCGGATTCGCGCTGTCTCAGGGCGGGACTTTCACATACTTGAATGCCGACGACGAACTTCTGCCGGGCGCTGTATCCTCGGCAGTGCGAGCGTTCCAGGCAGATCCGGAGGCGGCCGTCATTTACGGCGGGGGCTGGTGGGTAGATCAGTCCGGCGCGCGCATTGCGCCGTACCCGGTGCGGGATTTCGACCCGGAGTTGCTCGCTCGCGAATGTTTCATCTGCCAACCCGCGAGCTTTTTGCGGCGCGAGGCGTTCGAGCACGCCGGCGGCATGGACCCTGAATTCAATCTCACTTTCGATTACGAGTTTTGGATGCGGCTTGCGAAGACTTACAGATTCCAGCGCATTGACGAGACGCTGGCGCTCTCGCGAATGCACCCCTCCAACAAATCTCTGGGACAACGCCAGAAAGTTTTTCGCGAAACTTTCCGCATCATGCGCCGGCATTACGGATTCGTTCCATTCTCGTGGGTCTACGCTTACCTGTGTAATCGCGCCGACGGCCGCGATCAGTTTTTCGAGCCGCTCCAGCCGTCGCTTTTTCGGTACATGGAAAGCCTGCCGGCGGGCTTGCTCCTGAACCGCGGGGCCATGCTGCGTTACTTGGCGGAATGGCTCGACGTAATGAGCTGGGCCGGTCTCCGGCGACGGCTGCTAGGATGAATCCAATGTCCGTCTATGACGACCGCAAAGAGGCTCTCGAACAGCACGAATTCCAGATGGGCCTGGAGCGCGGTCGCCTGGCGGTCACCCTGGATCTCTTGACGGACGCACTGGTGCTGGTCGGCCAGCATGGCGTTTATTGCCAGAGCGCTCGTCAGCCGGGTAAACCCGCGATGGACATCCAGATCATCAGCAAATGCATCACCGACGCGAAGGAACTCGTGACCAGCGTGATGACTGAGCTGAAGCGGAAACGCTGAAAGAGCCGAACAAAACAATATAGGGCCGCAAATGAACGCGGATAAACGCTGATAAAACAATTCTTGTTATCCGTGTTCATTGGCGTTTATCAGCGGCTAGGTCTATGACCGCGCGAAAGAGTTCTTATCGTAGCCGAACTTCTTGCGAGCTTTCTGCCGGCTGAATCGCCAGTCAATCTTGATCTTGTCGCGATTGACCTTCCGGTTCCAGGCGT
>JBEKBK010000247.1:0-11680 GCA_050015435.1 Bryobacteraceae bacterium | reverse complement strand
GCGAAGCGCTATCTTCGCTACTCCAACCTGTTTTACCGCAGGATTCTCAGAGTCCCCAAACGGTTGACCGCTTTCACCTTGTAGTCAACCCATCAAGATCCTGTGCATAGGGCCGGTGATACCGTGGTTTTTGCGAGGACACCTCCCTAAGAGTACTCGCCTACCACCGTGGCGGGAATGAGAGAAGGGACGCTCCCGCCCGGTTCTTGCGAATCCGGCGGCTCGGGGCGGGGCAAGCCTGCACCTCAGCCGGGCAGTTTGGAGAGCCGGGTCGTCCTCGAATGTTCCGGAAGCCACGCGGCGCATCGAGACTAGCGTCGCCAACTGAGGTCGCAACTTCTTCTTGCGGCCCTGCAACCCGGACAAGAACAATGCCCGACTTGATTTCAACTTGCTCAAACTCGCCTAGCTGCCTTGCGTCGGAACGCCCACAGCAATGCGACTCCAGTCAACAGAAGAGCGGCTGTGCCCGGCTCGGGCGTAGGACTCACGTTTACCGTGACGTCCACGCCGAAATCGCCAACGTAGCCCGGACTACCAGGCGTGCCCAAGCTATTGTCGGAGTATGCACTGTCGAGCGTCCCAACCACTAGGTACTGCGCTGCGACGACCACCACCGCGGGAAGGTAGAAATCGAAGGGGATCGTGGTGTTTACGTTTCCGACGAACGAGTTTAACTCAGGATTGTTATTGATGTTTGGCAACCCGGAGGGGACCGCACCGGACAGGCGATTCAAATTAGACGCGGCCAAGAGAGTCGTATTCGTGTCGAAAACGCCGCCCAAATAGGAGGCTGACGCTGGATACAGGGTGCAATTGGGCTGATCCTCTTCACTTGCGGTGTAGAGGCACAATGAACCCACGTCGGTAATGGTGATCGTGTCGCCTATATATGCGCCCAGATCGATGAAGGTGGGGTTCATGTTGCAACCCGCCACTGCGTTCGACGCAGAGCAATTGTCGTTCGGGCTGTTATATAGGAAATTCCCCTGCGGGCTCACCGCAAAGAACCCAAGGTCAATCGTCGTTGCATATGCGCCGGTCGCTCCCAGAAGAGCTGCACTAACTAAGATCAAAGCTCTTGTCCGTTCGCGCATCGAGCAAAAGATCGATATACCTAACTTTTGTTTCATGATTTGAAACCTTCTTCCTATTCCGTCAGAGATTCCATGAACGCGCTGCGTTTCAAGAATGGGAAGAGCAGTACTTTACTGTAGGTACCAGCATGCTTGTTACGTGCACGCGTATTGGTATTTTCAAGGGTGTGTAGCTGGTAATACGTATCCAGCCGGGCAAAGGCCAGTGTAAACGGTAATAAAACGACCGTGAAAGCGGCCGTCCAGAGAGGACGAAGCTGCATAGGGGATATCTCCAGAGGCTATGGTAATACCATACCGAGTAAATCGAAAGTCCTAAAACAATTACTACCGTGAAATTGAGAGTACTGAGGCGTGTAGTACTTTTTGGAGGTCCCCGCATCGGTTGCGCAACCGGCGGTCGGTGTTTGCCCGTAGAGCGGCCAGAAGACCGAGTCCTCGAAAAATCCCGCCGGGGAGCGCAGCTATCGTTTCGCGAAGTAGCCTAACCGCCCACCCGCTTCAGGACGCCGCCTCAGGCTAACTGCCGGGCGGCGTCTTAATCAACTAGGACTCAACGCAATCCACCAGTTTGATCAGATATCTGTTTCGGGATAGCCGCCCGTTTCAACCAAGGCCTCTGAATATACCGGAGGGGCCTTCGCGCCTTCCACGGCCACGCTCGTCGTATTCACAGCCGCATTGGGGGCACACCACGCCCTTCCACATGTGTTCTCTATGGGAGCGGGGTTCGTATCCGCCCGGCCACGGCGCACTGCACCGAGGGCATGTGATCGCTGAAGGGGTTGGATTGACGTCCTTGAAGGGGTTTTTCCGCCGCTGCTTCACACGACGTAGACGACGGAGGGAAAGGAACAGCCAGAACGCGAATGCAACCAGCCAGAACCCAAGGGGTTGGCCCCCGATCACCAAGTTGAGCCTCTCATAACCTGCTATCGTCTTCTTGTTCCGGAACCTTAAATAATCAAAATCCGTCGCGACCACGTTGTCGGTGCTGGCAGAAGCAGACCGTGCGGGATTCGTCAGCTTCCTGGGGAGCAAGGGCCGGCAGAACATGGAGTCCTCGAAGAATGCGGCCGGGGAGTTCAGCTATCGCATCATGAAATAGGCAGCTCCGCCAGGTTGTCGCCAAATGCGGCTTCCGGTACTGGTCCGGACCGGCGACATGATTGACACTTTGACGAATGATCACTTAACCTCGCGTTCCGTTCCAAAGCCCTTTGGGTTGGACAGCGTCAAAATATCTGGAAGGGGTGGCCGCACGTTACGAGACCGCGATCCGAACGCTAAGCATCGCCTCCCGGTTTTCCAGTCGTGATGCCGACTTCTCATTCCCGGCCCCGTGCGACCTCAGCTGGGGCTCGGCATAGGTTTCTATTCCTGCTCGCACCGCCGGCCGCCGCAGTGACGAACCATTGGATCCGTCATGACTATGCCTCCGTTAAGAGCTGCGGGCGGCGATTGGCTTCAGTCGCGGCTCAGGACGAACGGCAGCACGCCGAGGCGGTTCTCGCGGATATTGCGTGCCAGGTTGCTGGTTATGGCCGGGAAATCCGGACCCATCACTACACCTAGGTTCAGTCCGCTCGTCGGCGAGCCAGCCATGGCCGCCTTGAACCAGTCGAGCGCGGTCTCGGTGTCGTCGCGCCGGAGGACAACCTTAAACCCGGCTTGTTCAAGCGCCCTGCGGGTATCGCCATCGCTGAGCAGGAAGCTGGTCGAGGCGTCGCGCGCCCATGGGGCGGGATACACGACATCGCCATTCCGAAGCACCAGGTCGTAGGTGACGAACCGACCGCCCGGCGTCAGGATCCGACGCACCTCGGCATAGAGGGCAGGGCGATCCTCGATGTTCATGGCTACGTGCTGCAGGAACACCGTATCGAAGGCCGCGTCCTCGAAAGGCAGATACAGGGCGTCGCCGACCTGGAACGTGACGCGACCGGATAGCCCGCAGCGCGCCGTCAGGTACGTGGCCGCGTCGATGAATTCAGGACTGAGGTCGAGGCCTGTCACCTTACAGCCGAAGGTGGCGGCGAAATAGCGCGCCGGGCCGCCGATGCCACAGCCTAAATCCAGCACCCGGGTCGATGGCTCGAGCCCGGCTGCCGCCGCCAATTCGGCGGTGGCGAGGATGCCTCTGGTGTGAAACTGGTCGAGCGGAGCGAGCTGAGCGACGGTTAACGTCTGGTCTTCGGGCATGATCGGCGCGAGCACCGACTTGATCCGGTTGGTGAGGTTGGTGGCGCTATAGTGCGCCCGCACCTTGGTGTTGATATCGGTCATAACGGTTCTCCAGGCAATTTCGTTGATTACGGGCGGCTGATCTAAGCCGCGGTTGCATCGGTGGCGAGAGCCCGATCCGCCTTGGACCGAGGACCCACCAGCCAATAGAAAGCGACAAAGTGCGTGATCATCAGCACAGGCACGTAGATGATCGTGATGGCATATGTTGAGCCCAACTCCCCAGCCATCGTAGGAAGACCGACCTGGGTGGCGTGGTAATAGTCGAGGATGATATCGGCCGCCCCCACGAGATTGAAGGCGAAAACGAACAGCCAAAAGAGCGGACGTATCCTCACCGTGAGCAGCGCCAGGATGGCCAGCACCCCGGTTGCGAAGTCACCGTAGGCGGCGAAGGTGGCAAAGCCAGAGGGCAAATGCGGGCCAACGACGCCTGGAAGGATAAAGACAAGCCCGAAGAAGCGAAAACTGTGTATAGTAGCGATGACGCGTTGCGCTTCAAGCCGGTTCATCGACCTAAGTCTTGGTAGGATGTATACACTGAAACAAAGCAGCCACGCGACATAACCTAAAACGAGATGTAATCGGAAGAGAGTTGCTGGCGACATTTTGGGCCTCCTGCTCGTATAGGATTACGGATATCATCCCATGGATGCAGATCTTTTCTTCAGGCAGAAGGCAGACTTTTTTGCACCGTGAGATGATCGCCAGCATCCTATAATGAGCCATGCGTTACCGGTCCGAACATAAGGCCGAAATCCATCAGAAGATTGTGAAAGACAGCTCGCGGCGTGTTCGCGCCGAAGGCATCACGGGCGCCGCGGTTTCAGCCGTGATGCGGGACGCCGGCCTGACGCACGGAGGCTTTTACAAGCACTTCGAGAGCAAGGACGAGCTGCTTATGGAGTCGTTGAGCGAGGCCTTCCAAGAAATAGCCGAGCGCCTGGCTCACATCGCCGAGCAATCGCAACCGGGGACGGCTTGGAAGGCGATTGTGAAGGCCTACCTAAGCCCGGAACATTGCGATCACGCCGAGTGCGGATGCCCGTTGGCGGCGCTTGCGCCCGAGTTAGCGCGGGCCGACAAGGCGATGAAGGCCCCGATCCTTGGGGAGCTGATCAAATATAAGACTCGAATGCTTCCGTGGATGCCGGGCCGACGGGCTGCCGACAAAGAGCGCGCATTCTTTGCGATATTCTCAACGATGATCGGGGCAGTTGCAATCGCCCGAATACTACCAGATCGAGCGGCACGAGCGAGAGTGCTCGCGAGCGCACGAGATTTTCTTTTGAGCGGCTTCTAACGGTCGGTGAGATTCACTGCCCAACCGTGAGGCTGCTCGAATTCTGTCCCCGATCAAGCTCACGGCGATCCCCAACGGGCGCAGTTTGGCCCACCACGACATTATTCGATCTGCTCTACCTAGCCTGCCTCATGGCGCTTGTCGTGCCAGGCCAAGGGCCACTGTGCCGATCCACTTGGGGCTGGTTTGTCGGCGACCTGAAGGCCTGCTTCCAAGGGCAAGCTACGCGACACGCCGCCTTCGGTCATCCGGGCGCCCTTCCCTCGTCTTTTGGGACCACCCTCAATCTTTAAGTGACGTGACGGTCCGCTGACCTCACTTAAAGCTGGCCGAAAGCTGGCCGATCGAAAAGAAATCTGCGTAGCCCGAGTCCGGGGAGGTCTCACATAAGCCCGTCGTTCAGGGCACAGATGCGCCCACTGATGTCGCTGGCACAGGGCTGGATAGTTTTCGCATGAGGGCAAATAGTTTTAGCTTGGGTCGGACAGGCGGGGAGCCATGTCCCTTGCTTGCATGGAAGCGTCGTCTTGGAACCCGCGTGCTTGACGATTCTGGCCAGCGACTCCACTTTGGCCACGGAGGCATAAGCCTTATCGGCGGACTGGCCGGGGCCCAGCTCACCTGATTTATCAACTCGCAATGCTTTCCGGTTAACGCCGACATCCAGTCGCTTTCAAGGCGCGGGTTGACTCTCGCGAGTGAGATCCAGGCGTGACCCAGGACGCGGCGATGCGAGCAATCAGCCTACTGCGTGAGGGCGCAAACAAAATTCGCCGTATCGTCGGTGCTGCCAGTCCCTCGGTATTTCGCGACTTGGGGATACGGGCAGAGAGGGCGCGTCCGGTCCACCTTACCGGCGGTCAAATGGGCAGCCGGGATCTGGGCCGGAGGTTTGCCTTGCTCGACCCATTGTTCGAGGGCGCTCAGCGAATCGAACGAGAAGGTGCCGGGCCCACCGGTACAGTGCTGCATCCCAGGCACCATGAAAAGGCGGTAGAACTCCCCAGGATCGCCTACCGTTGCCGCCATGCTGTCGTGGTAGTTGATGCTGTTGTCCGGTGGAATGTCGGGATCGGACCATCCGTGGTACTGAATCAACTTACCGCCATGCGCGCGGAACGGATGGAGATCGGGGTTCGTGGCGTTGAACATCCAGCCGACTTTGTCTTCGGTCGCCTCGATGTCGTTCTCCAGACCAGGCGGAGCGGTAAAACGGAAGGTATGGAAGTCCCACTTGGGATCTTCAAAAACCATGTTGCTGAAAAAAGCATTAGTGAGCGCGGCATGGCGGCCTGCGCCGGGTCCGGCGCCGCTGAAGTACCGCGCCCATGAGCCTGGACTGGCTTCGCCGCCGGGCATCAAGCCGGGATAAATCTGCTTGCCGCTGGAATCTTTGAGGCCGCCCCAGATCTTCCGAATCGCGCCAACCTGCGCCGCGGTCAGACAATCGGGACCGTCGCCACCTTTGCACTGGAGGACCGCCGGATCGAAATGACAACGCCGGGGATCGTTCAGGACGCCATCCTTAATACCATCGAGTGCGTCGCACGCAGCATTGACGGCATTGCCGAGCAAAGGCAACTTGGCGGCGGGGATGTAGCCGTCGCCTTCCATCGCCATGGCGCCCCATAAATGACCACCGATGTAATGACGAGTGAAGGAATTGGCGGGATCCCCCGCAATGATGCCGTTGAAATCGTTCGGATAGCGCTGGGCTTCGGTGAGCGCCTGCTTGCCGCCAAACGAGCATCCGTTGAAATAAGAGTTCGCGGGGGCGGCGCCGTAATACGACCGGATAATGGCCTGATCGGCAAGGGCCATCAGGTGAATCCCCCGGTAGGCGTAGTTGAGCAGCCGTTCGAGGTGCCCGAGTGCCCAGGTTCCGTCGTCATTCGTGCCGGAATGGCCCGTATCTGTTGCTCCGGTGGCATAGCCCCGATTCAGCGGATCCACCATAGCGGCGTATGGCACCGAACCCGCCATGCCTCCGTTGCCGACAGCGATATACTTCCGGTTCCATTGGACCGGCAGCCAAAGTTCAAACTGGAGTTCCGGTTTGACCAGACCTGCCACTCGACAGAATGCGGGCACTTTGACCGGTGGTGCGGTGGCCTGGGCCGCAGGCAGACGGAAGGAGCCAGAGGGCACTGCCATGGCGGATTGAATCACGATATCCGGTAGCGCTAGTCGGGACAAATCCTCGCACCGCTGTTGCGCCGGCGAGAGATTGGCCGTAAACAAAATCGCCGCCACTATAAAGAGAATGTGCTGGCGCATGGTCCTAGCTTATGTCAGAAACGCGGTTTGTGCGCGACACTTCGCCATTCTTCTGATATAGAATTGGGCTGACCCACCAGGACCATGACCCGTCGAACCTGGCTGTCCGCTCTCGGTGCGTCATTGTTGCCGTCCGGCACGGCTTGGTTTTCCGCCTTCGCGCAAAGTAATCCGGCCAGAATCGCGATTACCGGGTACGAAACTTTTGTGGTTCGCGTCAACGCCAGGGGCAACTGGCGGCACGAGCGCGGCTTGCGCGCTGAGCGCACTTGAGCAGTGCATGTGGGACATCGTCGGCCAGGCTCTGAACGTTCCCGCATACGATCTTTTCGGCGGCGCACTGCAAACCACAATCCGAAATTATGCCAATATTAACCGCTCCACAGATCCGCGGACGCCAGCCGGTTTTGCCGCTATGGCTGCGCTGGCGGTTGACGCGGGGCTTACCACGGTGAAACTCGCTCCGTGGGACGATATGCCGGCCGACTTGTCCGACGCCACGAAGGTCGAGGAGATTACGAAGCTGGGCATCGGGCGGGCATCCGCGGTTCGCAAGGTACTGGGGCCGGAGAGAGATCTGCTGCTGGATGCGCACACTAAATTCGATTGGGCACGCGGCCTTGAACTGCCCGGCAGACTAGCGCCGCTCAACCTTTTCTGGTTGGAGGAAGTAACTCCGGTTCCCGATCTGCCGGCGATCCACCACCAGGCAACCATGCCTTCGGCTGGTGGTGAATTGATTTACGGGGCGAGCGGGTTTCGGCCATACATCAACGCCGGATCAGTCGATATCGTGATGCCCGATGTGAAGTATTGCGGAGGAATGCTGGAGTTGAAGAAGATCGCGACACTCGCCGAGGCGGCGGCCCTCAAGGTTTCGCCGCACGGGCCGGCGAGTCCCGTGGGCAACGTCGCGGCGGCTCACGTTTGCGCGGGAATGCAGAATTTTCTGATTCTGGAACTTTCCTATGGCGAAGTTCCCTGGCGCGCCGAGCTGATTGACCCGCCGGAGAATATCGACAAAGGATTCCTCAGCCTCTCCGGACGACCCGGTTTGGGCGTCAAGCTGAACGAAAAGACCGCTGCGAAGTATCAAGTCCGATAAAAGCCGCGTGTTTTGCCGGTCTTCGGCTTTACGCCAAACCCGGAACTTGAAAAAGTAATGGAAAGATACGCCGTCACTCAGGAATAATTCGCGAAAACGCTTTCAAATGCCTCCTACGTCGCGGAATAGATACGCGCATCCGTCCTGCGAGTGGCGCCTCGTATGCAACAAAGCGGTCTACCCCTGCGGGATATTCAGCACGTCGCCCGGGTGGATGATGCTGTGTTCGTCTGCGAGCTGGGGATTTGACGCCGCGCTGAAGTACTCGGTGCAGATACGCGCTGCGCTCGACCACGCGCACAAGAAGGGCATCACCCATCGGATCTGAAGCCCGCGAATATCCTCGTCACCGAAGCCGGCATCAAGCTGCTCGACTTCGGCCTTGCGAAGTTGGGATCTTCAGGGATAGGGCAAGCAGCCAAGGCTCCTAGTGACGCCACGCTCACCATGGTGCTCACCGGCAAGAACGAGATCGTTGGCACGTTGTATTACATGTCGCCGGATGCGCCTTCGCGGGATCGGCATTGGCTGAGGTGGAACCCATGATGCGGTAGGTTCGACGGTTATCTGGGCTGTGACGTCGTATTGCTTTGGCCGCGGTACTCATCGTGGTACTTTTGGCAGGTGGCGGAACCGATGGGTGTCGGGGCGGAAGTGGTGAGTCCGAGGTACGTTGTTTCCATTCGGATGACCGGCATCGGCGATCGCCTCATTTGCCTTGCAGCCTCGTGGCTTTACGCTCGAGCAACCGGACGCACTCTGATTGCCGACTGGCGCTTTGGGTTTCTCGCCCCGAACCCTAATACCAATGGGTTTCCCTTGTGTTTTACAAACCGCGGCCAGTTGGCTGGCGTGCCATTCATCGGGGACGATACTCTGATGCAACTGTGGCTGCCCAGTCCGCGCTACCCCTGGGCGTGGAATATTAAACCTCCGAACCGGTGGGCAACCGCACGGCCGGCTAAACTGCTGGAGACCGATCGCCAAGCCGCCGTCGAAATCATCCGTGCGAACCAAGATCGCCCCGAACCAGTGGTCATATTTGACACCTGTATCAACGATGGAGTTGTGCGGTTTGAGGACGCACACGAATTCTTTCAAGCCCTTCAGCCGGTCGAATCGGTTGCGGGGGCGGTTGCGGCGTTTCGTCGGGAGGGGTTTGGCGACCGGCTTGTGATTGGTCTTCACATTCGTCACGGAAACGGTGGGGACATCATGGGACACACGCGCTTTTGGAGTTCCTTCGAAGAAGCAATCGCCCGATGCCGACGGTGCGTCGCCCTGGCTCGGGAAAAGCTCGGTCAGGACGCCGCGGTGTTCCTCTGCACGGATTCCAGCGAGGTGCAACATGCCGTGAAAGCCTCCGTGCCTGGCGTATTCACCCGCCCCAAACGGTTTCGCCGCCCTGGAGAGGGCGAACTCCACTGGCACGATGACGCTTGGCGGAGTCGAGAGGACACGTTGACTGAGATGTTCCTGCTCTCGCAGATGCAGGCTTTGATTCGTTATCCACCGGGCAGTTTTTTTTCCCTCTACGCCGCGGTCATGAAACCGCGAACTCAGCCGGCCCCGCCAACATTGTACGATCTTCTAGCCGGAATCGATCCATCCGATCCATTGTCGCCTGCTTTGCTTTTATAGAGACCATGGATCGTCGAATCGAGTGCTAGTCTTGTCCCACTCTCCAGAAGCGGGCAGTCGCCTCGGTGCTTGATGAGCGAGGCGGGGACCAAATATTGGCGCCTCTCGCACTACGTGATCTTCCTGGTGAAATTCTTGGACGGATTGCCGCTGCGCCGAGGCTGGCAAGTAACGCTTCTCTGATCGAGCGTCTTCCCGGTACTACACGTATAACGAAGTCGCCACTACACCTGCCGCTGAACTCGCGAGCTGGGTCAACACCCAACCTGGGTTCGGCGCAGCGGTCGCCGGTAGCTTTGAAACCTACCCGGACTGGCAGGCCGGCTGGACCTTGGACTCGACCGAATTCCAATACCTAGGCGGCCGCCAAGTTATTGTGTTCATGGTCTACCAGAACAGTTCTCCCCACACACTGTATATGCAGTATTACGACCCGAATGCAGGAAAGATGACCGCCTGGTTCAAATGGACCGTAGGTTGAAGCAGTGGGGGCTAAACGACTGATGGCCCAGCCAGCAGAGCAACGAATCGAAACGCCGAGAGGGCAGGGTCTACCTGCCCTCCATTGTCTTTTTAAGGCCGGGCGGGAAACGAGCGCCTCCTCACCGTAAGTGGCGGCACGCGAGCGAACACTTGCATCCGGAAGGCAATTTCCGAGTCGAAAGATTGATTCCGCCCGAATCCTAATCCGCTTCCTCCAGCAGCTTCGACGTAGTGATTTCCGCCCGATAAAGGCCGATTGCGGATTGTGGCCCAAGAGTCTCGACGTGGCGGCCGTGGTTCTCTATGAGGTTTTTACGTCGATGTCTTCGCCGCGGAGAGGTAGTGTTCTTTAGCTCCGGTAATGCCTCTAACGGGCACTTGTACGATTCGGGTGTGATACGTCCAGGTGGGGATCCCGGATGCGCAATCCAGGCATGACCACTCAAAGTGCCGGAAAATGTGTCTCATGGCACGTGGACGGACTGCACCCGGCGAGCCTCTGGCTGACGCCGTGACCTTTTGCGTCGCACACCAACAGATCCTTCACGATCCCCATCATCCTTCGCGAATCTTCCTGCTGATCGGCGGGGAGAGTGGTATCGCGAGGAATACCTGGCTCCGTTGGTAAACTTGTAGCGGTCCGCTAAGCATGCCCAGAGAACCACGCTCATCTGACGAGGAACTTGACGAGTTGGAGCGGTTGCTGAGTCTTTGCGAGGTCCAACCCGTGCGCTCCGGTATGCCCTTACCTCTCGGAGCGCATGCGAGTGGCACTGGTGTGAACTTCGCGATTTTCAGCCGGCACGCTACCGGCGTCCGCCTCGATTTTTTCGATCGTCCTGGCGATTCCGTGCCGGCGCGGACCATTTTGCTCGACTCCGCGCGGAACAAGACTGGCGACATTTGGCACGTTTGGCTAGAAGGGATCCAACGAGGACAGCTGTACGGATTTCGCTTCGCCGGTACATACGCTCCCCTCGAAGGACATCGCTTCAATCCGGATAAGCTCGTGGTAGACCCTTACGCAACCGCGATCGCGCTGGTTGACGGCCTCGACTTCCTTGCGGCCCTCGGCTATGATCCCTCATCTCCTCTTAAGGACTTGTCTTTCTCGGACGCCGACGACGCGGCGGTCGCGCCAAAGTGCGTCGTCAACCACGCCCATTTTGATTGGCAGGGCGATCAGCCGCTCCGCCATTGCTGGGAATCGACCGTCATCTACGAGCTTCATGTCCGAGGTTACACCGCTCATCCGAGCGCTGCGGTTTCCTTGCCAGGGACGTATCGTGGCCTGGTTGAGAAGATTCCGTATCTTAAGGACCTCGGAGCGACAGCCATAGAGCTGATGCCAGTCCAGGAATTCAATGAGAACCATCTCTTGCGAGTGAACCCGCAGACGGGTGAGCGGCTCAAGAACTATTGGGGGTACGATCCACTGTGTTTCTTTGCGCCTAAGGCATCCTACGCGAGCGTGCAGGAGGCGGGCGCGCAAGTGCTGGAGTTCAAGGAGATCATCCGGACCTTTCATCA
>JBEKBK010000246.1:0-11749 GCA_050015435.1 Bryobacteraceae bacterium | reverse complement strand
GAGTGTGCCGGGGCCGGGTTGCCTCCGTGCGGTTCCGGACACCCGCTGAAGCAGTATAAGAGTGGAGCGAATGTGACGGGCATATGCCATAAGCTTGGCGTCAGTCAGGCCTCGTTCTACACATGGAAGAAGCAGTACGCTGCGATGGGCGTAAAGGAAATGCGCGAGTTGCGCCAGTTCCGAGAACATCAGGCTGAAGCGGCTTCTGGGGGATCTGAGTTTGGACCGCCAGATGCAGCAGGAGATCGTCTCAAAAGAGGCCGTAAGATTGGACCAGCGATGCGGGCTGACGCGGTGGGGTATCCGCTTGGGGAAGCTCGCACTCGGGCGTGCCAACGTATCATTCCCAAAACTCGGCTT
Source organism: Bryobacteraceae bacterium (assembly GCA_050015435.1). GTDB lineage: Bacteria > Acidobacteriota > Terriglobia > Bryobacterales > Bryobacteraceae > Palsa-187. The sequence continues at coordinate 11,389 of JBEKBK010000246.1, read as the reverse complement.
TCCGTTCGGCCAGAGAGAAGGCCGCATATCGGAGAGCCAGTCCTTTGGGGATGGTGTCGGCAGCCCGGAACTGGAGCCTAACTGTCATCCAAACCGATTTCGAGCCGGAATCCAAGCAGTGGCTCGCGTGCAACCCTCCAGAGAAACTCCGCGGTCTGAAGGAGAAATTCCGGCGGCAGGTCCACTGCACTTTGAGCAGGAGGTCGTCACTTGAATTCTTCCACCTAACCTCATCAGAACAAGTCGATTCTGGTAACGTAGGAAATCGCCCATCGATGTGGCTTTTGAGAAAATTGTAACCGATAGCAACCACTTTGGCGGTCGAAGGTGCCACCGTTCTATCGATTTTTCAAATATCTGCGAGGTTTGATCGGACGGTCACCTGCCGCAATAGCAGGTGCGCGTCGTAGGCGCTGTAGCTGTTCAAACCCACTAGTTTCAACAAGTGTTGGCATTTAAGTTATTGATTGTGTTAGACCGAGCCACTGTGCCCAAGGCATCGGAACCCGCCACATTCAGAGCTTCACAAGCTTTGGATACTCAATGAGTTGGGGGCGCATCGTCTGCAGTCAAGATTCACTCGTGTAGTCAATTTTGTAGCTGCTGATTACCTCAGAAGTCAATAGCTTGCAACTGCCTTTCGCGCTGAAAACAGGCTAGCATACGTTGCACGCTCGAAATACTCGACTCAGCTTTTTCCAGCCGCACGGATTTTTTTCGGACCACAGGAAGCACCGCGCATTTGGGTCTTGAGATACAATTATTAGAGTTCGAGCGAAGATTTGTCGACCAAGAGCGCACTGGAAGGAGCTATTGTGCCAGCACCGAACGCACCTCGCTCGATTTTGCTGATCGGAGCCACCCTCGCGGCGATCGTAGTGATTCTGACCCAAGTCAGCAAAATTCAGGACTTTCTCTGCCGGGAAGGAGTGACACGTGTATGTGCTGCACAATTTGCGCTGAAAATCGGAAAGTGGCCGAACGACATCGCGGGAGGCTGGCAGGCGACAATCAGCAACCCTACGAATTACTCTGCTCAAATTGTTGATGCTAACCTGATTTTCCAACGGCAGATCGCGCCGCCCGTAATGATTGGGGTAACTCCGGGTCCCGCGGACTGGCAAGCTCCCTCCACGTGCGCGGCTGGGGAGGCGGCGATACCGACGGTGGAGTTGAAGCCGACATCGACGACATCTCTGCGCCTCATGCTCTACGCTGGTCCGCAGCGCCCCACGAATCAGAGAGTCATGGCCGCCATAGATCAGACTATTCCCGAGCTCCAGTCAATTCCGTGCGATCTCGTGGTCAGCGTAAGCGGCGGGGATGGACGAACCTACAAGTTGCATTCCGGATTTGCCTGTTCACGCCTCCCTGGTCCGACCTGTCGCTGATCGCGTCGTGAATCAATCTGCCTGTTGTGCTCCCCAACTAAGCCAGAAGCGCCCGGGTTCGACGGGATCAATACGCGCGCGTGAAACCAGACGCTCGGATTCTTTTTCGCGAAAACATGTCTTAAAGGCGCGCTGAGTTCGGTCGTCATCAGTTGGCATCGATAACGCCGCCGTAGTCCTATCGTGGATGGTTCCAGGGTACGCATGAGTGGCAACGTTGAAGTCGCCTAGCATTAACACCGGCGCACCTCCGCCTCGTGTGCGCCGGAATGAGATCCCCGACCTGCACATCTAACATTTCGGCGGTTACGAGCCCGGCGCAATCAAGCACCTGATGCTTTCGCTAAACCATGCAAGAGGAGACCTGCGGGAAACAAGTTCGCCTGTTGCACAATATCTGACTGTTCGCAACACCGTACGCTGCGCGTGTCTGCTTGAGTATCTTTAGCATCTGGTCTATAGATTGCGGTGTTCGAAGCCCGACGAACGGCGGCCGATTCAAAAGAGATCCAGTTTACCGAGGGATATCATCCGTTTCTCGCCCGTGGTTAACTTTTTAGCGGAGCACAGCCACCGAGATACCAGCTCGCAGTAAGAGAACGGCGTCTTATGCTGTTCACTTTAGCGATTGAATGACCTCGCTGATGGTGCGATTGAGCCCCTGATCTCCCCAAGCCTCTCCTTTTCCGTCCCCGACGATACACTGCTGTTGCTGCCTGGTCAGTTTCCAGGAGAGGGGCGGATCCTTGCACGGACCCCCAAGCCCGCCAGGGTATTGAATCAAAAAGTCTTGGATCGTGATGTGTTTCGTGTTCTTGTCGGACTTCGCCCAAAAATCCTCGAACAACTTCAATTGGCCAATGGACTCATCCGCCTGTGCGGTCTCGCGGACGCTCAGGAAGGCTTTCAGCGGAGCATAAGACTGAAAGCCCCATCCTTTGGTCTCCGGATTCGGATCGCGATCCGGCGGAAAGGCAACCAACCTCAAAATGACAATTTTATTGGGAAGTGCCCGCCCGTGAATCAGTGCATCATTCAGCCAGTCCATTAGCGTGATTAGTCCGTAGTTGTCGTAGTAGCCACCGTCCACTAGGTGCCAGGAGGGTTGCTTCGTCAAGCCACCCCCAGCTCGGGCGGCGGGAGATACGTACGGAAAGGTGGCCGACAGACGGGCCGCGGTGACCACCGATACCTCCGATCCCTGGTATTGGGGGACGGCAAAGAAGGACTGCGGAGCTGGAGTTCCGGCCGGGGGGGCCGTGCGGCCTTGATATTTTGTGGTGGCAAAAATCAAAGGTGCGCCGGTCTCAATCATGGTAGCGTTGAATAGAAACGCGGGGAAATCGCGGCCCGCCTTTCCCGCCCAATTCGACAGACGAATGCCCTTCAATTTGACGCCCGAAGCGCCGGCCGGTGCTTCGCCATCTACAATTCCCTCGAGAGACTTCTCCAGTGCCCAACCGCGATCCACGTACTGGTCCACAAGCCAGGGTAGTATCGTGCGCCGCACATCGGGGTTGATCCAGCCCCAGGCAATATCATCCAAACTGGATTTAGCGGAATTCCGCGCGGCCGCGGCTAGATCAGGGAACACCGCTCCCACGTGCATTGCTCCGACCGAACCGCCGGATACGCCGCTGAGCAATGTGAGCGAGTGAGGTAAATCGCATTGCCGGCATTCCTGGTCGATTTTGGCCAGCACCTGCGTGCTCCACGCGGCGGCCTGAATGCCGCCACCCGCAGCGGCAACCAGGACCGGCACGTGGCCGGTAGAGACCCGCTTTTCCAGAATCGTGGCCGGATCAGACAAAACGGTAGGGGATCTCGTTATCGACTCAAAGAAATGATCTGATCGAGGCACCCAGTCAGTGACCGACGTTAGTAGCACGAAAGCCAGCAAAACTGGGAAGCGAAACCGGTCGAAAAAGAAAGCCAGTCCCGAAAACAGCCAGCAGCAAACCATTATAAACAGCAGAACATAAGCGAGCGACGGGACGTGTATGGGCGCGCGAACACCGACATAACGATACTTTAAATCGCCTATCAACCAGTACATGGCCAGAGAGAGGAACGCCAGCGAAGTCGCAAACACGTGGCCAGAGAGCAATGTTAACTTCTTACGCCCCGGCACGAGGTAGCCAGACGAAGACAGAGCCACAAGACGAAGCGCCAAACTGGCGAGCGCGGCAAAAATCATCTTGATAAACGACGCTGCGGACCTAGGTGGTCTCAAGTAGATACTGTTGAACCACGCTCCCAACAACGGAAGCCTATCCGCTGGGAAAACCAGATAAGGGGGTGGCGTGGGCGTGACTTTTGGGTCCGTAAGAACCAGTTGGATGAATTTCGCAGAAAACACCAGCGCGGCAGAAAGTAAAAATCCAACGAGGCCGGCCAGTATTTCGGCCGTTGCCCGCATGGCCGTAAGGAGGCAGACATAAACAAATACTCCAGCCGCCGAAGCAAGGCCAGCGAAGAAAATCCAAAGGGCATAGCGGTGCGGATCTAAAGCAAACGCCAAGTCGAATCGCTGCCCGCCATACCACAGCGTTAAATTTATCGTGGTGACGGCCGCGGCGGCCGTGAGGCAGGCCACCATCGCCACCATAACCATTCCCCACCAGTTGTCTTCCTGGCTGAATACTCCCTCCAGGAACGGCCTAAGAGGGCCATTCGAAAGATAGCCCAAAAGGGGCAAAAAGATAAGCGTGATCAGCGCGACTCGAACAAAATATGCGATTTGCAACAATCTGCTTAATCCTGGCAAATACATAACCTCTCCAATGCACAGCCTGCTGGCGTCTGCACTCCGTCGCCGAGCGCCACTTGTGGCGCGAATTCGGTCGATTAGGCATAGCTTACATTAAAAGTCAACTCAGTACGAAGGGTTGTCGGCTGCAATGAAAGTCGTAAAAAACAACTGACGGGCCACCCCGTCGGGCGACCTCAAGAGCGTTTTTAACTCAAGAGGGTCGAGCGCGCAAAACATTGGAATCGTAAGTCAAATGACTCCGTAAACCTGCGACAAGGAAAAGACGGAGTGTAGTGAAACTTGGCCTTCATATCAATCGGCCGAAGTTGACCTTGCAAACCTAGATTTTTTCTTGCAAGGGCAACTCCAGCTTCCGACCACAAAACTGGCGAAAACGCTCTCCGTACGTTGATCGCGATTCTATCCAAATCTCGTGAAACGTTTTTGATCCAGCCCAGCGTTCGAACAGGTCCCTCCACCCAGCATTGTCAGGATGATCCCAATTGTCGTCAAGCCGCAAATCTAGGTATACGCCCTCCATCAATTGGATCACCTGGCTGCAGTAGTAGAACGCTCTTTTCTTCTGGTTCGCGTTTACGTCCTCAGTCGGAAGACCCGAGAAAAGCTCCTTGCCCAAGAACTGTAACTCTGCATCTACCTGCAACTCCCACCAGAGCTTGCTTAGCGCTTCTGCATGGGCTACAAACTTGCCGTCTGCCGCAAGGCCCGGTGCCCAAATCGACCCTAAGTCCCTAGCGATCTCGACAACATCGGCGCTCAGATCGACAACGTCGCGGAAGGTTCGTTGGGCCACGTTTAACCCCAGCAACCGGTAACTTTCGAATTGGTCATCGGTGAAAAACTGATCCAAAGTTGTCTCATGTGGAAAGTCGGGATGCGAACTCTTGTACTGCTTGACCGAGGTTTCCTCATCGCCCGTTAATGACGCCTTCATATAGATGAGATTGCCCCACGTGCCATCGTCGTATTCGATTCGACCGACGGCGCAGTGGCTTGCGCTGAATCCGGTTTCCGGATTCTTGCGGATCGACGATACGTCGATAATGATCTTTGCACCGAAGTCCGCCTCACACATGCGGATCACCCGACCTAGGCCTTCGAACGTTAGGTCCAGATCGCACTCTGCGTCAGATGCGATGATCACACGACAGCGTCGCCGCACTAGCTCATAGATGCCGAGGTTTTCGAAGTGCCCGCCGTCGGAAAGATTGAGAAACCCAGCATTCTCACCGGCCAGTCCGAATAGTTCCTGCACCAGGGGGACCATGCTGAGCCATGGCGAACCGTGCTTGACTGCGGGCCCGCTGGGATTCGGAAACCACCAACCGAGCCGAACATTAAAGACAGTCAGCAGAAACGCTACAAGTGGCGAGGTATGGTAACCCATGTTGGGGCTAGCCGCCGCTCCCGATACTGAAAGCACATCGCCAAGCTTGGGCGTGCGGGATTCGCCTCCGTAATAGGCCTTCCCTCCGTGCTCCAGAGGGGCAAATCGAACCTTGTCCCGCCACGAGCCCGCATGCAACGGAGTAAACGTGAAGGAATCGCTTTGGCGCGTGTGCAACGCCAAATCTGAAGACCCTCCCAGGTTCAGGGCGCAATTTATGATTGGGAACGGACCGGTGTACGGCGTCAGGATTGAGTCGTCCAGAATATCCGTCAGCTTTAAATCGTCGTCGTCGTCGAACATCGTAAACGCCTGTGGTTTACGCTCATCTTTGTCGCGCGTCGCTCCCAGGTAGCAACGCACAAGCCGGTTACGGTAAAACGCGTTCAGACCAAATACGTTGACGTCCAGTGCGAGCGAATACAGGATGGACACCAGTAATATTCCACCAAGCACGGACCACACCAGCCAACCGGGAATCGTGTCGAAATTCTTCCAATAGTCCTGAACATCGACCGTCCGCGAGTCGCCTGGACTCACATACAACAGGATTGCGTGAAGCACACTGGCCAATCCCATAACCAAGCCAATAATAAACACGACCGGGGCGAGGCGGGCCAACCATTCCTGGGCCTTTTCGGCTGAGGTCATGTCCCCTTTCGCTCCCGTGGATGCTCCTTTTCCAGCCAACAGACCACCAATAGTCGTGGCCGCCCATCCGATCGCGCCGGTGAACGAGATTTTCCAGTGTTGCATCGCGGTCGCAACCCACAGGGGAGCAAACAGCCCTCCTAGTGCCACGAATAAGCAGGCGGCGGCATAGATCGACTGCCAAGCTCCCAGTCGGCTCCACCATTCTCTCTTGTCTTCGTCGGACGTTCTCGAAAGTAATCCAAGCAGTACGACAAGGGTTAACGTGAAGGACAGGAGGACCAGGACTGGCCCGAAGGCCGTAGCATACCAGACGCCACCTTCCCAAGCCGGGTTATCCAAAGACAAGTCACGCCAATTCAACAGCAGTAGCATCACGCCGCAGAATTCCGCGTATAGCACGGCCAGGCTGACTACAGCGCAGATCCCAGCGGGAAACCAGCGGTGTTTCGAATTCGTGCATGTCTCCCAGCTCAGCCAACACAGAGACCCGAACAGCACTAAGCCTGCCGGCCACCATGGTTGCCACGCATGAAGCAATAACGCTGAGTACGTCGGCCTACTAACACTACACGAACCACTTTGGTCCCACATCTTTGCTGCAAACAAGAACGATGCGCCTAAAAGTGGGATCACCGCGAGGAGTTGGGTGGAGCCCTGGTCCGTCGGAAAAGATCCGTCCTTGCGCTTAGGCTGCCTGAGGTTCGTACCAATCGTCGCAACGGCCCAAATCAATAGCACGAAAGCAACGGGCAGAAGCAGACCTTCAAGACCAGCCACGGCTTCGAATATCAGCCTGAGACAATGCGGTACCAGCAAGACCATTGCGATCATCAAAAACACCAGCAACTGGATGAGAATTGTGTTGCGGGTCCAAATGGTGGCGATGTTCCAAGTGTCGGCGGTGAGTAGACCGAGTTGAGGAGAGAGATAGTTCGAGTACTTTCGCAAGTACTCGATAGAGTCCCGCCAGTCAGCCCCTTTACCGAGCCAAAAAGGACGACGCCGCGCATTTGCCACGAGCCAAGAACCAATGTAGCCACCGCCGGAAACCGTTGACAGATAGTCTACGCGTCGCAGCAGATCCTGATCCCTCAGTCCTTCTAGAATTCCAAGGTTAAAGGTCGCGCTACGAATGCCACCTCCAGAGAACGCCAGCCCCAAAAGATTCCGGCGTACTCTTACAGCGTTGGTAAACTCTTCAGAGGCTGCCAGAGGAGCGGCGGATACGGGCGGCTGGCCATTTCGAAGTCTCCGAATCCTCGCAATCTGGTGCAGTTCAGCGAGGTACGAACTCTGCCAATCCAACAATTGAGCTGGCTCATTAGCCGGGACCTCTAGTGGCTCTTGCCGAACCCACGTACAAGCCAGGCTTCCCGCCTCGGAAAACACCTCCCGCGCCGCATGCAATGCTTTCTTCTCGGAGTCACTCTTGGCGAGCCGCCCGAACCATTCGTCGCGAGGAAATGTCACAAATCCTGAATTGGATACTTCCGCCCCGAAGAGCTTCATGATCCAGAAAAAGTCGTAAACGGCAAAGCGAGTCTGATACTGAAGGTCGTACCGTTCGTAGAGACCGGCCCGGCGTGTACACCATTCGATCGCTTGTGTGCGGATTCTTTCGAAACCCTGTATCCAACGCGGGTCGATTCCCATCGTCCGGCCCTTCAGCCATTTCGCGAATTCCGCCCCGCCCCAAGCACTCGCGTCTTCCTCGCGGTCGCACATCGAGAAGCCGTCGAGCATCTTTTGAAACTTTTGAACATCCGAGTTGTTCAACGCAAGATCCGTGTCGGCAAGAAACGCCTCGATAGTGGCGTGTTCGGGAGCAAGTGGCGGTGGTCCCTTCATCGGAGCCAGGCCTTGGATACCGATCCCCAGGCGAGCGGCCAGGAACCTTACGCCGAAGTAGTCATAGGCAGTGATGAACCGCGCCACTGCCCAAGATCCAAGAAGTAACTTTCGAACGGGCGCCGTCACCCTAGCGCCGATTTCGACAGGTGTCAGGTATCCCGTCGAGTACGCCAACTCGAGTGATGTCAGAAACCCGAGCAAGGCGTCAAACTTTTCGCGCTGCTCGTTCTCAGCAGGATTCTGAATACCTTGTGGATCCTCCCAATGGGGTCGCAGCACTCGGCGCAAGTCGCTTTCAGGCCAATTGCTCAGCTCCTCGATAAAGTCAGGATGCGGAGCGTCAAATAAATTTAAACTGCGCAACATGTCTTCATTTCTGATGCGTAACCAGAATTGCTCGTGTTTCTGAACAGCCCCAGCCTAGCGAAATGCATGACTTCTGATCGGCGGCCGAAAGAATTCCCAGGGAGTGCGTGACCGCTTCCTACTGGATGTAAAGTGTCACGCTGTTCGACAGCGTTCCTGACGTGCCCGCCACCCCCGCCACCGAAACACTCACAGGCACAAGCCCACTGCCGGCCAGGCTTGCCGGAAGCGTCACATTCACCTGATCAACCGTGGAATTGCTCCCAACGCCCATATATGTTATCGGGCACGTCATACTGCTGAGCGTACACATCGTACTGCCGACCATCACGCTAACCGCGGCCAGCGGCGCATTGCGAAAACCGGTTCCATACAGCACCAGCATGGTTTTCCCCGCGCTGACGTTTAGAGGAACGGTGATGCAAGTATTCGGTCCTCCCGAGCATTGGAACACATCGGTGACTATCTGAAATCCATTGGCCGAGGTTGTCAAGAACTGCCCCGCGGCCACGCCCTGGCCATTCTCATTCGCAGAGAACAGGCCGGGCGCGACCTGGGTCAGGACGGCGGGAAGAGACTGGTTGCCGGAGGCCGTGAAAACTGTAAGGGTCGCCTTACCCGGAGCCGCAGAAGCCGGGATTTGCGCGTTGATCAGCGCGGGACCGGCATAGAACAAGGGCAGGGAAGCTTGAGCCTTGGTGCTATCGGTGATCGTTACGCTGGTTCCGCCCAGGGTGTAGGGCGGCATCGGCGTCGATGCCGACGTTGCCGTGATGGCCAAGTTGCTGCCGTAGATGCTGACGATCGAGCCGAGTGCCACAGGAGCTAATCCGCTGGCGGCCGAAACGACCACCGGGCTAGAAATACTGTTCAGGAGCACGGCGACTGTGTTGCTGCCCTTATTGACGATGGCAAGATCCGGCGCGCCATCCATATTGAAGTCGCCGATCGCCACCGAGACCGGTGATGATCCCGCCGTGTACGGACTACTCACAGCCGGCGTGAACCCCGCTGTCCCATTGCCCAGCAGCACCGTAACGTTGCCGCTCTGGTAATTCACGATGGCGAGGTCCCGTATGCCATCCTCGTTGAAATCTGCGACTGCCACGGAAACGGGTTCCGTGCCTGCCTGGAACGGGCTGTCCGTGGCGAGAGTGAAGCCGCCTTCCCCGTTGCCCAGCAGCAGCGACACGTTGTTGGCGCCCTGATTCGCGACGACGAGATCCGGAAGCAGGTCCCGATTAAAGTCCCCCACTGCTACGGAAGCAGGAGCGAGTCCCAGTCCACTTTGACCCGTCGGGACCAGTGGAAACGGGCTGCCTGGGGCCGGCGTGAATGCGCCGTTCTTGGAACCCAGAAGCAGAGTGACCGTGTTGTCGAGCTGATTTGCGATAGCCAAGTCCGGAAAGGTGTCCAGGTTGAAGTCCGCTACTGCGATGGAAACCGGCCGCGACCCCACCGGGAACGACGAGCCACCCGGGGCCTGCGCGAACCCGCCCGTTCCGTCACCCAGCAGCACTGTAACCATGTTGCTGCCCTGATTGACAATGGCGAGATCGAGTATATGGTCATCGTTGAAGTCTGCCACCGCTATGGAACTCGGATTGGTTCCCGCCGGGAACGGGCTGTGCGGCTGAGTGAACCCGCCCTTCCCGTCGCCCAGCAGCACGCTGACCGTGTTGTCGGACTGATTTGCGACGGCCAAGTCCAGAATATTGTCCGCGTTGAAGTACCCAACTGCGATGGCGATCGGCCGCGACCCGACTGGGAACGACGAGCCGCCCGAAGCCTGCGTAAACGCACCGGTCTTGGAACCCGTCAGGATGGTTACCGTGTTGCTCGTGCTACTTGCGATGGCAAGGTCGGGATAAGAATCCCCATTGAAGTCCCCTACCGCTACGGCGTCGGGCATTGCTCCGGCCGGGAAAGGACTGTTCGGCGCAGGCGTGAACTGGGCATTCGCAACAACAGAGAACGCCAGCAAGATGGCGACAGCCAGGGAACGAGGAAGCGCTTTACGTGTCGGCACAGTTAAGTCCTTCCATAAAAGATCCGATCACCACCGGACACCGGCTGAAAGGGGTATTAGCGTTGTTCCACTGTTATTTGCCAGTCCGTGGATAACCCGCGCTTCTATATAGATTTTGAAGCCTCCCCCATCCCGCTTCAGCCCTCGATCTATCCCAGCCCCGGCATCGACAACTCCGGAATTCCCGCTGGGTCCAAAAACGGCCGGACCGTTGGGTTGAAGCAGCCCACCCTGGCTGGAGACACCAGTGAATTCAATGGTGCGCCGTAACCAACCGAAACCGCCCAGAAAATACGCGCTGAAGTGGCCGGCCATCGCGATCCGCACCGTAGGATCGAGGGTTGTAAAGTAAAATTTCGCTTTTCCGGATGTTGCCGACAACAGCGACGTATTCTGCGGGTTCAAAAGAATCGCCTGTTGCAAGGCCGAGGATTTGATGTCGGATTGGTCGAAATTAAAGTTGCCCTTCAACAAGAAAAACCAGCGGGGAAGTATAGGGTCGCCGGCGTTATTGAACTCGGACTTGCGGGACCAGGCGTATCCGCCACCGACCTGAATATCGAAGGCTCTGTCGAGACTTTTTCGATCTTGTCCTTCTACAGGGGCGATTCCCGCGCCGACACCCAGGGTAAATGCGTGAAAGCCCTCCGAAACCTGGGCGTGGCACTCGGGCAACGCTCCAAGGATGGCTGTTAACCAGACCATCGCGGCGTAGGCTAAAATCCGATTTTCGCGAAAGATCATCTTTTAACGGGTCCCTTGCGCCCGAAATTCCAACTTGACGCATCAAGCAGGCGGCTCATTGACACTTTCAGCAGCCTCAAAAAAGGATGCATTCGATATTACTGGCAATGCCGCGGAATTGCAAGAGGCTCCTGAGATCGTTCGAATCAACTTCCTCGCGGGTTGCCAGTAAAGGGAGTCGGAGTTTCTTGACT
>JBEKBK010000245.1:0-14258 GCA_050015435.1 Bryobacteraceae bacterium | reverse complement strand
AGTTGAATCAGAAAACCGCCAAGTTCCAACCCAGCGGATGGAGCAACACGCTGGCGGGCGCTCTTGCGGAGTGCATGAATAATGTTCGCCGCTTCGAATACCAGGGTCCTGAACAAACTTCCATCCCGTCTGGGGATTGAACCCCGGACGGGACCGGTACCATGCCCGCGCCGGCTAAATCAATTTCTTGCAACAAAGTCTCGGTATTCGTGGTAATCTGATCCCTAAGATTTTGTATGGGCATTTCGACGCCCTTTATAGAACGGCCCGTCGCCACAACGCTTTTGACTGCTGCCTTAGCCATGTCTGGCGCGGTGGCCTACAATTTCCTGCCGGTTGCGCCGCTTCCCCAGGTGGACTTTCCGTCGGTTTTCGTATCGACTGGTCTGCCCGGCGCGAGTCCTGAGACTATGGCGTCCTCCGTGGCGACTCCGCTCGAGCGGCAGTTCGGACGCATCGCCGGAATCAATGAGATGACGTCGTCGAGCACCCTCGGCTCGACCAGTATTACCCTTCAATTCGATCTCAACCGCAACATTGACGCGGCGGCCCGCGATGTGCAGGCGGCGATCAATGCCGCGCGCAGCCAGCTCCCGCAGAATCTGCCGCGCAACCCCTTCTGGCGAAAATATAATCCCGCGGATTTCCCCATCTTACAGTTGGGGCTCACTTCGGATACCATGACGACCGGCCAGATGTACGACTCCGCGTCCACCATCCTGGCCCAGAAGCTGTCGCAAGTTCACGGCGTGGGACAGGTCAACGTTGGCGGCAGCGCCTTGCCCGGCGTGCGCGTGGAAGTCAATCCTTCGAAATTGAACGATATGGGCCTGGGTCTGGAGGATGTGCGCACGCTCCTCATGGCGGCCAACGTGAACAACCCGAAGGGGCAGCTTAATGACGGAACGCGCGCCTGGATTCTCGGCACTACGGACCAGTTGCCCAAAGCCCGCGACTACGCCGGGCTGGTGGTGGCTTACCACAACGGAGCGCCGGTCACGCTCTCCGACGTCGCCGACGTGGTGGATTCCGTCGAGGACCTGCGGAACATCGGATTCGTAAACAACAAGCGGGCGGTCATCGTGCGCATCAACCGGCAGCCGGGCGCGAATATCGTCGATACGGTGGATCGTATTTTGCAGGTTTTGCCGCAGTTGAAGGCCTCCCTGCCCGCCTCCATGGACATCACGATCCTGAGCGACCGCACCACGACCATTCGCGATTCCGTCAAGACCGTCGAGCAAACCATGGCGATGTCCATCGGCCTGGTGATCATGGTGGTATTCATTTTCTTGCGCAGCATCCCGACTACCCTGATCCCGACTGTGGTGGTTCCCACCTCGCTCGTGGGCACCTTCGGCCTCCTATACCTATTCGGGTACAGCGTCGACAACCTCTCGCTGATGGCCTTGACGGTTGCCACGGGATTCGTTGTGGATGACGCGATCGTGGTCATTGAGAACATCACGCGCCACATGGAGCGCGGGATGACGCCGTTGCAGGCGGCACTGAAGGGCGCGGCCGAAATCGGCTTCACTGTGGTGACCATCAGCATGTCGTTGATCGCCGTGTTCATCCCTATTTTGATGATGGCCGGGCTGGTGGGCCGTCTGTTCCGCGAATTGGCCGTCACGATCTCAGTGGCCATCGTGTTGTCACTCGCAATGTCGCTGAGCATGACCCCGATGATGTGCGCCCGCCTCCCGGTCCCGCGGCCGGAGGAAGATCATGGCCCGCTGTACCGGTTCAGTGGATGGATTATCGACGTATCGCGGCGAGGATACTCAAAAACCCTCGGGTGGGTATTGGAGCATCAGCCCGTCATGCTTACGGTGACTCTGGCCACGGTCGCGCTCAGCGTCTATTTGTACGTGATCATACCGAAAGGCTTCTTCCCGCAACAGGACCAGGGACGAATCAACGGCAGCATCGTCGCGGACCAGGCTACCTCCTTCCAGGCGATGCAGAGCCGGGCCGCTCAGCTTGTAAATCTCGTCTTGCAGGATCCCGCAGTGGACAATCTGAACGCGCAGGTCGGCGGCCAGGGCGGAGGGGGCGGAAACATCAACACCGGCAGCATGAACATCACGCTCAAGAAGTTGAAGGAGCGGAAGGTGAGCACGGACCAGGTTATCGCGCGGCTTCGTCCGAAGCTGTTGAGCGTCCCCGGAGTGAGTCTGTATTTGCAGGCCGTACAGGATCTACGGATTGGCGGGCGCAACAGCGGCGCGCAATACCAATACACGCTGCAGTCGGATAGCGTGAGGGAATTGAACGACTGGGCCCCGCAGGTGTACCGGAAGCTGCGAACCTTACCGCAGCTTGCGGACGTCAACAGCGACCAGCAGGACCGCGGCCTGGCCGCCGGTCTTCAGATCGACCGGCCGACCGCATCGCGAATGGGGATTTCCGCGCAAATGGTCGACGACACGCTGTATGACGCCTTCGGGCAGCGGCAGGTCTCGATTATTTATACGCAGTTGAATCAGTATCACAAGCAATACGCCGCTTTCAGTGAATCACCAGGGACAATTTCCCTCCGTGACGATCTCGTTCAATCTCCCGGTGGGGACCTCGTTGAGTCAGGCGGTTCCCGCGATTGAAGATGCCGAACGGGAGATCGGCGTGCCATCAACCATTCATGGGAGCTTCCAGGGCACCGCGCAGGCCTATCAGGACGCTCTCGCGAGCGAACCGATCCTGATCGCAACGGCGCTGATAGCCGTGTATATCGTCCTCGGAATGTTGTATGAGAGTCTCATTCATCCGCTCACGATCCTATCAACGCTTCCGTCCGCGGGCGTCGGCGCAATCCTGGCGCTGATGGTCACCCACAACGAACTGAATGTGATCGCGCTGATCGGCATCATCCTGCTGATCGGCATTGTCCAGAAGAATGCGATCATGATGATCGATTTCGCGATCGCCGCCGAGCGCAACGAAGGTCTTCCCTCCAAACAGGCTATCTTTAAAGCTTGTGTTCTGCGCTTCCGTCCGATTACGATGACCACTACGGCGGCGCTGCTCGGCGGTCTGCCGCTGGCGCTGGGTCATGGCGAAGGATCCGAAATGCGCCGCCCGCTCGGCATCGCAATCGTGGGCGGTCTGATGTTCAGCCAGGCGCTGACCCTGTACACCACCCCGGTCGTATATTTGTACCTGGACCGGTTGCGGGTGCATTGGGAGACTTTCCGCCGGCGCTCGCGCGGATTGGCGGCCAAGCCTTCCGAAGCTCAGGTTTAATAGCCGCGCAATTCGTCGAGCCCCGCCCTCCTCACATACAGGCGCTCTCAGCTTCGAGGTTCAACGGCAGGGAGCCATTGTCGAACTTTCCGCTGATGGATGTCTCCTGACCGTCACGGTTGAAAAACGAGCCTTCGGGAATTGGTACAAGTCAAGCGGCTCTTGCAACGATTATCGAAGTATGATAATCTCTATAGACAAGAGGGCTTATGGCCACCGTAGATATCCTCAGCGAACTGCAAGTTCAAGAACAGGAGTACGATAGCACGGTTCGCCGCGATATCGAACTGTTCCGGGAACAGGCGGAATCGTTCCTTGCCGGCGAGCTGACCGACGATCAATTCCGTCCCTTCCGGCTCCGCCGCGGCATTTATGGACAGAGGCAACCTGGCGTCCAGATGATCCGAACCAAGGTTCCAGGTGGGTTGCTGACGGCGGATCAATTGCGTCAAATGGCGCAGGTCGCGGACCGGTTTGCGGGTGGAAAAGGACACCTCACCACCCGGCAAAACATGCAGTATCACTTCGTGGACTTGCGCAGTGTTCCGGATGCGTTGCACCTCTTAGCGGACATGAGGTTAACCACGCGCGAGGCCTGCTATAACACGGTTCGAAACGTGACGGCTTGCCCGCTTGCTGGTGTGCATCCCGAAGAGCCGTTCGATGTTCGGCCCTACGCGAGACGTCTGGCATTTGCTTTCCTCCATAAGGAACTGACCGATAACCTGCCCCGAAAGTTCAAAGTGGCGTTTGCCGGCTGCCCTGAGGACTGCATCGCTACCGGGATTAACGACGTAGGTCTGCGGGCCGTGATCCGGGATGGAGTCCGCGGGTTCCGTATCACCGTCGGCGGCGGATTGGGCCCTTTGCCGACCGAATCCCGCCTCCTTGATGAATTCCTTCCGGCCGAGCGGGTCGTGAGTCGGGTGGAAGCGGTGATACGGATTTTCAACGTCCATGGGAACCGGAAGAACAAGAATAAAGCCCGGCTGAAGTTCATCCTTCGCGAGCGTGGATTTGAATGGCTGCGCGACGCGATCGAGGAGCAATATCAGGACATCCTGCTCAACGGCGGAATCGCCATGCCGGACGAGGTCCCTGAAGGCTTCGGTGGATTCCAGCCAGTTGCACCATCGCACGGGACCGGCGAGTTGCTCCCCGTATTCGAGCCGGCCTCCACGGCTTTCGGGCGATGGCGTGAAACGAACGTGAAGCCGCAGAAGCAAGCCGGCTACGCGATTGTCTCCGCCACGGTTCCGCAGGGTAATCTGACGGGTGATCAGATGCGGGGGTTGGCCGACTTGGCGGAGCAGGCCGGCGACGGCTGCCTGCGCTTGTCGATGAACCAAAACGTCGCGCTCGCGTACGTGCCGGTGGGCGCGTTGAAGCGAGTATTCGGGGCGCTGTCGGATCTGGACTTGGGTCAGGCCGGGGTAGACGAGATCGGCGATGTCGTTACCTGTCCCGGCGCCTATAGCTGCAATCTGGCGCTGACCAAAGCGATGGGCTTGGGCGCGGCGGTTGCGGCTCGCGTCAAGAATGATTCGGATCCCCTCGTGCGGCGCTTGAGAATCAACATCAGCGGCTGTCCGAACTCATGCGGCCAGCATTGGGTAGGCGATATCGGATTCTACGGCAATGCACGCAAGGTCGATGGCAGAGAAATCCCCTATTATTTGATGCTGTTGGGAGGCACCTACGATCAGTTCGGTGTTGCGATCCAAAGCCTTCCGGCCCGGCTCGCACCCGTCGCGGTGGAGCGCGTGTTAGCGCATTTCAAGGACAACCGGCAGGAGAATGAAAGCTTTCGTGCCTATGTTTTACGGCACAAAGCGGAGGTCTTCCGCAAACTGACGGCGGATCTGGTAAAACCAGCCGAGCTCTTTCCGGAGATCTATGTGGATTGGGGCGACGAGATCGATTACTCGCTCCAGCTTGGCCGCGGAGAGTGCGCAGCCTAAAGCCATGGGGCGGACGCCCTCGTCCGCGACCGGCCCCCCTGGTCCGGTTAGCCCTTCTTCGAACTGCGGGCCGTCTGTATCTTCACCGGCTCCGCGGACGCGCCGGTAGCCATTGTAAGTGCCGGAATCGTCACTGAAGTGTCGACTAGCCGCGCCATATCGGCCACCGGCAGACCCTCAGCTTCCTTGGCGAAGCACAGGCAACGAGAGTTATCGTCGAAGTCGACTCGAATCCAGTCACCGCCGCGGACTTGATCGGTGGCGATCAGGTTAGAGATCGGGTGAACCAGGAGCCGCTCGATTGCGCGCTTCAGGTGCCGCGCGCCGTACTTCAGATCGGTGCCTTCCTCGAGCAGGAAGCCCTTACTCGAATCCGACAGAGTGAAGACGAACGCACGCTCGGCTGCGGTATTGAAGATCCGTTGTTGCACCAGATTCAACTCGATGTCCAGAATCTTTTTGAGCTGCTCAGAGCCAAGCGGTTGAAACGTAACTACTTTGTCGAGCCGATTCATGAACTCAGGAGTGAACTTTCTACGCGCCGCTTCCACCCCGCTTCGAGCGATTTTACCGCTCATGTTCTCGTCTATGACGCCCAGGTTCGCCTTGTCGCGATCGCTTTGCGCCAGGAACCCAAGTTTCGGATTCATGAGACTGCTCATCTCACTGGCGCCGAGGTTACTGGTCATGAAGATCATGGCCCGCGAAAAATCCACCTTGCGGTTGTCGCCCAGAGTTAACGTTGCTTTATCCAGAATGCCCAGCAACAGGTTCCAGAGCGAATCCGAGGCCTTCTCGATTTCGTCGAACAGCACAAAACTCAGCTTGATGGTTTCAGTGTGATACTGATTGAGCACTTCCTGCGAAAGCAGGGGGTGTGTTTCCCGGTGCCCCAAATATCCGGGAGGAGATCCGATCAGCTTTGCGATTTCGTGACTGTGCTGGAACTCGGCACAATCGATTTTGATGACGCTGCGAGGGTTCTTGAGCAGCGTTTCGGCCGTGGCTTCAACGATACGGGTCTTGCCGGAGCCAGTCGGCCCGAGGAACAAGAAACTACCGATCGGACGTCCCGGCGCGCTCATTCCCGTCAAATGCATCTGATAGATGTTGACGATCTGCTCGACCGCCTCATCCTGTCCGATGATCATGCGTCGCAGATTCGTTTCCAGCGACAGCGCCTCTCGCCCGGTTTTGCCCGGATCCAACGGAGTGTTTAGCCGTACCATTTTATCTACCGCCTTTCTGAAACCACGTGGGGCGATGTGACGCCCCGTCCCGCTCCACAAACGTTCAGGCAACTCGAATGCCATTCTTTTAGATGTTCCTCGCTGCTGTACGATTCTTTCGCACTGTTTATCTCTTCGGCTTCGCCGGTCGAACTTCTACCCGGCTTATCAACGTTCTCGCAGGCATCTTGAGAAGCATTCGTACAATTTCGGCAATGTCTTCGGGCCGAATTTTCCAGTCTGAAACGGAACCCGCGTCGAAACCGGCAAACTCGGTGTCAACACTACCCGGCATGATGTAACTCACGCGCACGTTCTCGTTCCTCTGGTCCAGCATGACCGCTTCACTGAAACCCGTCAGGCCAAATTTCGAGGCGTTGTAAGCGGACCCACCAGCGAAGGGATTCTTGCCAGCCAGACTACTTATATTGACGATGTAACCGGCCCCTCTAGTTGCGAATCTGAACAAAGCTTCACGACAGCAGTAGAAAACGCCGGTCAGATTGGTGTCAATCGTCGCGTTCCATTCCGGGACGGATAGTTCCGAGATATTCCGAAACACTCCGACACCTGCGTTGTTGATCAGCACGTCTAGCCCGCCAAACTCCGAGTCGACGAACTCGAAAAGCTCCCGCACCTGCTCATAGCTTCTTACATCGGCTGCTTTGCCCTTGACTTTACCGCCACTGTTACCGGCGATATCCGAGAGTTCTCCAACAGCTTGATCGACCGCCTCTTGCCGCCGGCCGCAAATTGCCACTCGGGCGCCTTCCACGGCCAGCATCTCGGCGATGGCCCGGCCGATTCCGCGTGTTCCGCCCGTGACCAGACAAACCAGATTCGATAGCGATGTGCTCATGCTAACCAGCGTAGAATTAAGGAAGTGGAAGAATCCAGCATTTTGTGGCTTCGGGTCGCGGCCTGTCTGTACGCAGTGGGGCTGCTGCACTCGATGTTGGCGGTCGTCCGCCATCGCCAAAATCTGTATCGGGTTGCACTGGGAGCCTTCAAGATCGGAGTGGTCGTTCACGCCGTGGCACTGGTGGAACTGTCGATGGCCTACGGCCGGCTACCGATCGAGAGCTTCTACCAGACGTTATGCTTGTGCGGGTTTCTCATCGCGTTGGTGTTCTTGTTCGTGGAGTGGCGTTATCACTTCGTCGGCACCGCGGTCGCATTGTTCCCCCTGGTGTTTCTGATGACGCTGGTGGCTGCTTTGGAGCACCCGGTGGCTTCCTGGCCGAACGTCGGCGTCCGCGATACCTGGTTGATTGTCCACATCCTGCTGGTGCTGGCAGGTTACGCGGCGTTACTCCTGACGTTCGTGGCGTCGGTGTTCTATCTGATCCAGGAGCGGAGGTTGAAGAATAAAAAGGCTGCGACATTCCTCGAGAAGCTTCCTCCGCTCGCCACCCTCGACAACCTGATCACCGTGTCGATGGGGCTGGGGTTCGTCCTGCTGACCCTCGGCGTGGTTTTCGCGATCACGTGGGCTTCGATCGAATCGGGTACCCGCTGGATCACCGACCCGAAGACCCAGTTGTCATTTTTCACCTGGCTGCTGTGCCTGCTGATGATTTTTCTCCGCGCGTCGGCGGGATGGCGGGGACGGAAAGCGGCGCTTATGGCGCTTGCGGTGCTGGGATGTTCGGCGCTTACGTGGGTAGCCCACATCGGGTTGAGGCCTGCCCTAAGCCCATGAGACTCTTTGTCACCGGGCTCAATCACCGCACGGCCCCGGTCGAGGTTCGCGAGCGGCTGGCGTTTGAACCGAACGCGCTCACCCAGGCGCTCGGCAATCTGAAGCAGCGTCCGGGGTTGCTCGAGGGGATGATCCTCTCGACTTGCAACCGCGTGGAAGTGACGGTTGCCGCAGAGGAGAAGACCGACGCGGAAGCGAGTGTCGAGCACTTTCTGGCGGAATCACGGTCGGTGGAGCGATCCTGGGTCTCGCCGTTCCTCTATCGCCACGACGGAACCGAGGCGATTCGCCACCTGTTCCGCGTGGCCTCGAGCCTCGATTCGATGATCGTGGGCGAGCCGCAAATCCTGGGACAGATGAAGACGGCCTACGCGGTTGCCCGGGAATGCGGCGCCATCAGCGGGATCCTGGATCTGGTCATGACGCGGGCATTCAATGTCGCCAAACGCGTGCGTTCGGAGACGGACATTGGCGAAAGCGCGGTGTCCGTGAGTTACGCGGCGGTCGAACTGGCCCGTGAGATCTTTGGTTCTCTGAACGGCAAGCATGTGCTTCTGGTCGGTGCGGGAAAAATGGCGGAGTCCGCCGCTCGCCACTTGAAGCGGGCTGGGGCGTCGAACATCACGGTAACCAATCGCACCCGTTCCCGGGCCGAAGCGCTGGCCGAAGAGTTCCAGGGCCGCGTCGTCGACTATGAGAGATTCTTCGAGATCGTGCCGGAGGTCGACATCCTATTGGCCTCCAGCGCCGCGCCGCACTACATCCTGACGCGAGAGCAGATGCCCTCCGTGCTCGGACGCCGGCGCAATCGTCCCATCTTCCTGATCGACATCGCCGTGCCCAGGAACATCGAAGCGTCCATCAATGAGCTGGACAACGTGTTCCTGTACGACATCGACGACTTGCAGAAGGTCGTGGATTCGAATCTGAAGGGCCGGATCGAAGTCGCCGTGCGCGCCGAAGACATCATCCGCGAAGAAGTGGAGCGGATGCTCGCGCGGCTGAAGACCCGCGACGTCGCGCCGACCATCGTCAGCCTCCAGGAACAGTTCGAGTATCTTCGCTCGGCCGAAATCGAGCGTCTGCGCGGCAAACTCGGCGCACTGACACCGCAGCAGGAAGAGGCCATCGAGGCCATCACCAGGGGGATCATCAACAAGATCGCGCATGGGCCTATTTCCGAGTTGCGGCGGCAAGCGTCGGATCCTGCGGGCGTGCATCTGGTCAGCATGATCCGCAAACTGTTTCGATTGGGGGAAGGGTGATCGTCATCGGATCGCGTGGTTCACAGCTTGCGCTGTGGCAAGCCCGGCATATTGCCGCTCATCTCGGTAGTTTTGGCGCGGAAACTCGGATCGAAATTATCAAGACTACCGGCGATAAGATCACCGACGTCCCGCTGGCCCAAGTCGGCGGAAAAGGTCTCTTCACCAAGGAGATTGAAGAAGCTCTCCTAGCCGGAACCATAGATCTGGCGGTACACAGCCTTAAAGATATGCCCACGGACCTTCCAGCCGGGCTGACCCTGGCCGCGATTCCCGAGCGCGAAGAGCCACGCGATGCGCTGATCGGGCGTCCGCGTTCTGAGCTGCGACCGGGCGCAGTCGTCGGAACCAGCTCGCTGCGGCGCTCGGCCCAGTTGTATGCGCTCGGCCTGGGGATCACGACCAAAATGCTACGCGGAAACGTGGACACGCGCCTTCGCAAGTTCGACGAGAGCGAGTACGACTCGATCGTGCTGGCGGCCGCGGGACTCCGGCGGCTGGGTTGGCAGGATCGAATTCGGGAGCTGATCCCGGTCGAAATTATGTGTCCAGCCGTGGGCCAAGGGGCGCTCGCGATCGAGACCCGCGACGATCACGGTCCCGCTCATGAGTTGGTCCGCAGGCTGGAGCATTGGGCTAGCCGGATTGCCGTTACCGCCGAACGGTCGCTGCTGGCGACGCTCGGCGGCGGCTGCCAGGTTCCCATCGGCGGGCACGCCACAGTCGATGGACAAAACGTCCACTTGCGCGCCATTGTGGCGTCGCCGGACGGGACACGCCTGATCCGTGCGGAGCTCTCTGGAGCCGCGGCCGATCCTGCAAAACTCGGCGAGGAAGTGGGCCGGCTTCTTCTTGACAAAGGCGCGCGCGAGATCCTCAACGAAGTCTACGCCGCATGAAGGTGTACCTGGTGGGCGCAGGCCCCGGAGATCCGGGGCTGATCACCGTCAAGGGAAGGAAGATCCTCGAGCACGCTGACGCCGTTCTGTACGACAATCTCGCGAACGAGCGTCTGGTTGACCTGGCGCCTCCGCATGCCGAGCGCTTGTATGTGGGTAAGAAACGCTCGAAGCGTGAATTCAGCCAGGACGAAATCGCCGCGATGCTGGTCGAACGCGCGCGCCGCGGCTGGAACGTCGTGAGGCTGAAGGGCGGCGATCCGTTTATCTTCGGGCGGGGCGGGGAAGAGATCGAGGCGCTTGCGGCCGCAGGCATTCCTTTCGAGGTCGTGCCTGGAGTCACCACGCCGCTCGGCTTGGCCGCTTACACGGGCGTACCGCTCACGCATCGAGAGTATAGCTCCGCCGTGGTTTTCGTCACGGGCCATGACGTCGAGTCGATTGACTGGAGCAAAATCGGCGCGGTGGAGACGATCGTGGTTTTCATGGGCCTCGTCAATTTTCCGGCGATTGCGCGCCAGCTCATCCAGCAGGGCCGTGCGGCGAATACTCCAGCGATGGCCGTGCGCTGGGCCACGCGACCCGATCAACGTACCATCGTGGGCACGCTTCAAAACCTTCCTGGCAAGCTTGAGGACGCTAGCCTAAAGCCGCCCACTACCATCGTGATTGGCGAAGTGGTCGGGCAACGCGAGCGATTCAGTTGGTATGAACGCTTGCCGTTGTTCGGGAGCCGCATCATCGTGACGCGGGATCGCAACCAGGCGCTGGAACTTGCCGAACCATTGGAGGCCTTGGGAGCCGAAACCTTTCTGTTGCCGGTGATAGAGATTCGAGAACCCGCCGACCCACAGCCGCTCGATCGCGCGATTGCCGAGCTCAGCACGTACGATTGGATGATCTTCACCAGTGTCAATGGCGTCCGGTTTTTCGCGGATCGCCTGGACCGCTCGGCATTCGATCTTCGCTCTCTTCGAGCCAAAATCTGCGCGATCGGTCCAGCCACTCGCGGCGCGGTAGAAGCTCTGCATCTCAAAGTGGACAAGATGCCGGAGGAGTACGTCGCCGAGAGCCTGGTGAGCGCTTTCGCCTCCGAGGATCTTGCCGGGAAAAAGATTCTGCTGCCGCGCGCGGCGGTTGCCCGCGATTTGGTTCCCGCGGAATTGACTCGCCGCGGCGCGACCGTCAACGTCGTGGAAGCCTACCGGACGGTGATTCCGGAGAACGCCGCGGAGCGGGCACGCGAAGTGCTATTGCGAGACCCGGACTGGATTACGTTCACCAGTTCATCCACCGTCAAGAATTTCGTGCAGGCAGCGGGCCGGGAAGTGCTTAAGAACATGAAAATCGCCTCCATTGGCCCGATCACCTCAGCGACGCTACGCGAATATGGAGTGGAACCAACGGTCGAAGCAAATTTGCACACGACAGCTGGATTGATTCAAGCACTCATCGCCGCAGATGAACGCGGATGAACGCAGATCGAAAGGAATTGTTTTATCCGTGTTCATCCGCGTTAATCTGCGGCTGAAGATTTTCCGGCGAAAACGCGACGGCCGCTCAGATAAGTTTCGAGAATCTCAACCCGTCCGTCTGTGACGCGAAAGCGGACCAGATCCCCGCGCTCGCCCGGCGTTAACCCGCGTTGGCGCGCAGAAATTCGCCCTACGCGCGCTGGATTGATCGTGGCCATGGTGATCGCCTCCGTCAGACCCAAGCGTGCAATGCGCATAACGTTCGCAATGGCCCGATCGATCCTGAGGCTCGATCCCGCGAGTCTCGATCCGCCGCGCAGGACCACGCGCCCATCCTCCCGCAACTCGACCTCGACTTCACCAAGCCGGTACGGCCCCGGCGCGCACATTGCCGGCATGGCAGCATCGGTAATCAGGATGCTGCGTTCGACGCCTTTGGCGCGAAGCGCGACCCGAAGAAAGGAATCGGAGAGGTGCAAGCCGTCGACTATGAATGTAGCGGCCAGACGGTCTTGCGCCAATTGATCCCAGAGATAATTCTCGCGCCGGGGCACTAGAGTAGGCCCGGCATTGCCAAGGTGTGTCGAAAGCGTAGCTCCCGCGCTGACCGCATCGCCGATCTGCTGATTGGTTGCGGCGGTATGCCCGATACCTACCGCCACTCCCTCGCTCGATAGCCGTTCGATGTAACGGGAAACGCCAGGCCATTCGGGCGACAGAGTCACCAGGCGCACGTTTCCGCGTGCGGCGTCCTGCCAGCGGAAGAACTCATCAAGATCCGGTGGGCGAACCCATCGCGCTGGATGCGCGCCGCGCGGGCCGTCTTCCGGCGAAATGTGCGGGCCTTCGATATGCAACGCCTCTATCGCGGCGCCCTCCGGAAGCGATTCCTTCGCTTTGGCGAGATTTCGAAGAGCGCCGAGCATCTCCTCCGGCGCACCCGTGATAACGGTTGGAAAGAAGCGGGTCACTCCAGTCGAAAACATTGCGCGGATTGAACGCCCGATCTCTTCGAGCGGCGCCGCTGCGGAATTGTAATCGACTCCCGCGAACCCGTTCACTTGCAGATCGATAAAGCCGGGCGCGAGAAATATTTGATCGTCGAAACCGCCGTCGAATGCCGGATCCACGTGATCGATGACCGCCGCGAACTCGATCTCCATCCGCTCGCGCGTGGAGACGTTGTTACCGGTACATTTCATGAGCGTCCTGGTTTTTCCACACAATACCCACAAAAGGCCGGCCTAACTCCATGGAATTAATCGGGAAATAGCTGTTGAAGCAAGGGTCACAAAAGCCCGGTCCTGTGATACAACGGGTGACAGATTTCTGCAGGAACCGGTCCAGTGTGCCAGTCTCGGGGGAGGTGGCCTATTGGCGCCGGTTCCCGCGGAATTCTGCCAGGCAGCTATTTAGCGGGTCCCCACCGTCTGCGCCGCCGGTGTCAGCCAGCCAAACCGGTCCGGTGTTCGGCCTTCGACTATGCCGAAAAATTCGCGCTGCAGCCGTTCAGTGATGGGACCCCGCCTGCCTTTGCCGACCGTAATGCGATCGACCGAGCGGATAGGCGTCACCTCGGCTGCGGTTCCGGTAAAGAAAACCTCGTCGGCGATGTACAGTAGCTCCCTTGGGATGGGCGTTTCCGCTACCGGAATATCCAGCGCATGCGCCAGCTGGATCAGCGAATCCCGCGTGATCCCCGGCAGAACGCTCGCTCCGAGCGGCGGAGTCATGACTTTGCCATCCCGCACCACGAACACGTTCTCGCCCGAACCTTCGCTCACATAACCCGACGAGTCAAGAGCGATGCCTTCGGCATAACCATTGATCCCGGCTTCCATGCGGATCAACTGCGAGTTCATGTAATTCGCGCCGGCCTTGGAAAGCGCGGGCAGCGTGTTGGGCGCGATGCGCGTCCAGCTAGAGACGCACACATCGACACCCTGCTCCATCGCTTCCGCGCCCAGGTACTTGCCCCATTCCCAGCACGCGATATAGGTTTCAATCGGATTGTCTTTTCCCGGCATGACCCCGACATCGCCGTACCCGCGGATCACCAGCGGGCGAACATAGCAGGATTCCATCTTGTTCTCGCGGATCACTTCGAGCATGGCGGAGCAAAGCTCCTCCACCGAATAGGGAATCTCGATGCGGTAAATTTTCGCCGAATCCCGCAGGCGGCGCATATGTTCTTTGGGGCGAAATACCGCTGGACCAGACGGAGTGTGATAGCAGCGGATGCCTTCAAAAACGGAACTGCCATAGCTGGTGACATGCGAGAGAACATGAATCTTCGCGTCGTCCCACTTGATAAGACGTCCGTTGTGCCAAATCTTTTCGGTGGCTTTGACCATGTACGAATTATAGATTCTTAGGTCAGAGATTGTAAACAAGAATGCTTCAACATTCTGGCAGCTAACATCACGCCGCAGCAAGCAGGGCAACGATATTCTGGATAGCCTTGTCGGCCTTGTGATACGCGAC
>JBEKBK010000244.1:0-14480 GCA_050015435.1 Bryobacteraceae bacterium | reverse complement strand
GAGGAGGTATTCCTTCCGGGCTTCCTCGCTATTCTACTGATTCACAAGATCTTATTGGGATCCTCCGACGCTATAGCCCGCCTGGAAAACTGAGATTTTATGGACATCTGAGGACATCTGCGCGATTGCATCATGGGCGTCGCGCGTTTCTAGAGGTATTGTGGCGTGGCCGGAGCCTCCCTGATCAGCACCTCGAATCCCGCAACCTCCGCTACGTAGTGCTCAACACAGAACGGAGACGCTGCGGGCGCGTCCGGCCACTGGATCAAGTGAATCGCTGGTTTGCCGCAGAAGGTACACTTTCCGTCGGCTGGAGCAAGCAAAAATCTGGGCACTCCGAAATTCAGTCAGAGACTGGCGGGATCCGGTGGGATCGGCGAATTTTGCAATTGCGGCGATGAAAAAAATTGCGGCGAGGAAAAATCGCGAGACGAGCAAAAAATATTCATAAGATCTTTGACAAACTGACGTGATCGATCCACGCGGTTCCGCTGATCTGGTTGTCGAATTTTCTGCTCGGATGCCGAACCAATTGAATTGCGAGCAGTTTGGTTTCGCGCGGCACCCGGATGGTTAGTTCGATTTTCTTCCGATCGGTTGTTCCGACGAATTGATCCGTTTTGACGTTCAGGATCTGAACCGCGATGCCTTGATCGGTGGTGATGCTTTGGGTTCGGATGAATGCCGTGAAACGGTAAACGCCCGGGGTTACGAATACTTGCTGGATGGTATGCGCGTAATCGACGTTCTTGGTTCCGGTGAAGTGAATCCGAAAAGAGTGGGATTCGATGGCTTCGTCTACGTCCGGATATCCTACATTCCAATCAAACGGAACTCCGGATGGCTCAGTTTTGAAATCACCGTTGAAGACACCTGGCGGAGCCGCAAACGCAGTTGCGGCTTCCTGATACCGCTGGCTTCTGAACAGGAAATTGACATAATCGCGGCGGGTGGCGGCATCCGGATAGTCATGAGCCAGCATCGACTTCCAAACGGTGCTGGCGCTCTCGACGTCTCCCAGATTCATCCAGTAACGAAGATACGCTTGTTCCGCGTGAGCGCCCGGAGGGAGGCCGTGACTTAGGATGGTTTCCGGACTGAACTTCTGGTCTCGATACCAATCAAAGGTGTAGTCCTCGTAGGCGGTCGATCTTTCCAGGACCTCCGAGGTCTGCTTCAGGGCGCGATCGTCTTCGTCGATTGCGTGGTAGAAGGTGGCGTTACGGATAAGAATCTGAGGGACTTCCGGGCCGAGCGCCAGGGCGTTCGAGAAGCAATAGCGGGCTTGCTGCACGCGCCCAGCTTTGAACAACGCCTCTCCCAGGTCGCACCACCGATCCGGAGCCCCTGGATCTCTCTGGAGGGCTTCCAGGAGCTCGGCGGGAGGTTTCGGGGCAACCGGGTCGCTCTCAACCCCTGGCGCTACAACAGCATACGTGTCGCAGATGCCGAAGCGGCAAAATTTTTCGGCGACGGGAGAATTTTTGAAATTTAGTTCAAAAAAAATCCACGCGGGTGCGAAGGTGACGAGCACCAACGCGAAGAGAAGTGGAACCGTTCGAATTGTACACTTCGGTGCAGATTGATAGAAGAGTGCGATTCCGGCAATCCACGCGAGAAACAGGGCGTTTGCGGGAGTGTAGAGGTTGAACTCCGTAAAGCTGTGGATTGCGATGGCGGTTATCGAACCAACACATCCTAATCCGATTAACCGTGTGTTCCAATCGTTGCTGAAAGCGGCGCGAACTGACTGGACAATGGCGAACAACGCGAGTGAGGCGAAGATCAGGAAACCAACTGCGCCGAGTTCGCTCGCTAACTCGAGGTAATCGTTATGCGCGAACCCGAAAGACAGCTCGACGAGGGCGGTTTGATACTTCTGAAACGCGGTTCCAAAGGTGCCGAGTCCAGAACCGAATACAGGGTAAGCGTGGAGAAGCTTTAGAGAATCACTCCAGATTGGCAGACGTCCTTCGCCGGTGGTGTCGGTTGCGAAATCGTGTCCATAAGCGCTGACCAGTTGGTCGGTGGGGAAGAACACGAAAACCAAGACAAACAGGGCCGTAATGGCTGCGACAGACATCCAACGGCGAGCGCCATGGAGAGTTGTAACGATCCATAGCGCGGCCATAGTGAAGAGAGCGGCTAATCCGGCGACGAATCCGCTTTTGGATAGTGAGTAGACGAGTCCTGCGAGCATCGCCGCGGCGGCGGCCAATCCTAGAGAGGCTTGAAGAGGCTTTCTGAATTGGGCGAAGGCGTATGCGGCGGCGAGGGGCAAACCCATCTCGAGGAGGCCGGCGAAGTGGTTTCGGTCGATGTAGGTGCCGGTGGCGCGGGAGCCGCTGGTGGATTGGACAATTCCGAGGACGGCTTCTAGAGCGGCTATGGCGATGAGAGGGATCACGGGCGCCCAGGATGGACGGTCTCTTTCGTGCCAGGTGATGTCTCCTATTACGAGGATGGCGAGGCTGTAGGCGAGCATCCGGACGAGGTAGGCAATGGTGGTCGCCGGATCGATGCTGAGGGGGGCGAAGGAGGGTACGGGAGCGAGCGGCGCGAGACGGTCGAGCAGGCTGGCCTTGGCCGGGGAGAGGAGCCTAAGTAGCGGCAAAGGAAGAGGAACGAGCTGGAGGGCGACGTAGGCCGGGGGGAGGAGGATGGCCCACAAAAGAAATGGATACGAAGCAAATTTACGGTTTAAAAAATAAATGGCGGATGCGATGCCGAAAACCAGCAGCGAGGCATTCCAGCCGATGGCCGTTCTGCCGCCTTTATCGAGAACCGCATAGGCAAGCGCGGCCGCCGACAGGGTGAGGCAAAACAGGCGAACGACCACGGGCGGGGATGCCAGCTATGTTACGACGGCGTAACATAGCACCGGCCGTTGGAGCAGATGCCACCCGCACACACGATGCACTTGCCAATACAGCAGATGGTCCCGGGTTGGGCACAATAAGTTCCGCCGGGGCTTCCGCAAAGTGCCAGGGCGTTCGCAGTTCGAATGCCAAGGCCGGCAAGCATCGCCCCCGCGAAAACGCGGCCGAGTGCCTTAACGGCGCTGCGCCGCGACGAACCAGGGCTCGCGAGGATTCGAGCCGCATCATCGACGAAACTAGCCATGCCCGATCCCTCCTTGGCGAAGTCCGGTACCGGTCCAGAATACACCCGGCTTCGCCTGGCAGTCAAGGTCCAGGAGTCCTACTGCTTCTGGCCGGCGAGCGCTCCGACTTGGCAGCCTCCGCAAATCCCGTACCCGGTTCCTTCCACCTGGATGAACCGGCAGATGGTATAGAGCTGGACCAGTTCCTCGTTAAAAGGAAAAACGCCGGTGGTGCCTCCTCCCAGATCCGAGTTATTCAAGAAAGTGACACTCACGGGCGCATAGGTGGCAACGCCCGCGGCCGGCTCCAGCGTGGATCCCCAAGCGCGCAGGCCAACCGCTAAAGAGCCCGCACCGGTATCCGCCAGACCGGAAGGAACGGTGCTGTCATAGGGAACATTCGCATAGTTGTTCGGTTGGAGCACGCTCGCATTGCAGATCGTATATCCGCCCGTAGTATCCGTGGCCGGCTCGGAGGCAACCAGCTTGATCACGATCGAGGTCGGAACGGCTGGAGTGAGCGTCTTGTTGATCAGGTCATTCTTCGCGGAAAGGCCGTAGAGCCCGTTCGGGGTCACCAGACAGGAACAGCAGGCAATTTCCTCCTCCTGAGGATCGAACGTATACACATTTACGCAGATATTCCCGTGGGTGGTGTGCGCGGGGGTGCCGGAGAGCCCGAACCCGCCCTGAATACCGCTGTTGCTGATGTTGACGACGGAGTCGCCGATGTTCAAGTTGGCAGCATAACCAATTTGATAGGGCGCCTCTTGGCCGAATTGCGCGAAGGCGACGGCGGAAAAGGCGAAAATGGCTAGAATGGGCAGGAATCGGGTGGACATTTTGTCTAAAAACCTCCGCAAGAACGTTAGCATTAACGGACGGCCGGGACAATTCTCCAGAGGGCGTAGTTCCTGCGACGTAGTCCAAAAGTTTAGGCCGCTGATGAACGCTAATGAACGCGAATAAGACAACTCATTCTTCAGTTCGTTTCGTAGTGGGAATATCTTTCCAGGTTTGGCCGGCTGGGCTATCTGGGTGATACGGCGAGGGTTCGTTGGACGCAGGATGGGACTGAAGGGCAAGAAGACGGGTCAGGGCTCTCGCGAATTGGCGGTCGAAGGCGATTTCGTAACGTAATAGGAGTTCCATGCCTTCCATCGCCAGGAGGGCTCGGACGGATGCGGGTCCGATGTTCGGGTCCTGAAGCGCCATGTCTCGATCCATCGCGGTTTTCTGGGCTCCCCAGACTCGTAATTGTCGCCAGCGGGCGACCGCCATCGTTTCGACCAGCGATACCTGGGATGGGGTGGCGGGTTTGTATTCTTCCAGATATGAGGCGAACAGGTCCATGAAGCGGGCCGCGGATCCTTCTTCGAGGACTACCGTCTGGGCCAGGAGGCCGTGACGGGTGCTGTTGCGGGCGGAGATCTTTTTGCCTTCGGGTGTATTCGCCATTTGCTTAAGAGTTTATGGCCGCTGATGAACGCTAATGAACGCGGATCAACCCTAAAATTAAGTCGGATGTGGACTTTTCTTGACAGCAAGAGGCGACAGGCTGCGCTTAGTGTGGTCGAGTTTGCACGGGTCCGGTTGGGATTCACTGCGGATTCTCGACAGGAAGAGCTATTGATGGCGGGTACGAGGAGGGGGATGGTTTGCTGCTCTCGGCAGTGGGGGAATCTACTGTGGCGGCGGTTATGGCGGTTCATCGGGCTTATTTTCGGGCTAAGAGTTTGGTCGTGGTGGCTTGTCCGACCGAAAAACAGAGCGCGGAGCTGGTTTGGAAGGCTCGGGATTTCATGATGAAGCTCGGGCTGCGGAGACGCGGGGATGGGAGCAATCGGATTAGTCTCCGATTTCCGAATGGGTCGAGAATTGTCGGAATCCCAGGGAAGGAAGCTACTCTGCGCGGATTCTCGGCGGTGAGCCTTTTGATTATCGACGAAGCGAGCCGCGTGGATGACGACGTCTACAAAGCCCTCCGGCCGATGCTGGCCGTGGGCAAGGGTGACCTGTGGCTGCTGAGCACTCCGTTCGGGAAGCGGGGATTCTTCTACGAAAACTGGGCGGGAGGAAGCGAGGATTGGGTGAGGACGGCGGTGCCGGCGACGGAGTGTCCCCGGATCGCAGACACGTTTCTGGCGGAAGAACGAAGGCAGATGGGAGAGCGGTGGTTCCGGCAGGAGTACATGTGCGAATTCATCGACGAGGGACACCAGATGTTCGGGCGGGATCTGGTGATGGCGGCTCTGGATGACGGAGAACCACTATTTCGTGGGCCTGGATCTGGGGCAAAAACAGGATTTCAGCGCGGTGGCGGTAGTAGAACGCGATGAGGAGCGGCTGGCGTTTCTGCCTCCGACGTTTCGAAGCATGCGGGTGAGGCACCTGGAGCGGATGCCGCTGGGGACACCTTATGTGAACGTGGTGGCGCGGGTGAGCGAGATCCTGTGGCATCCGGAGCTGGCCTGGCGCAGCCGGCTGGTGGTGGATGCTACGGGCGTGGGGGCTCCGGTGGGCGCCGGAGTGAACGGCAATATGCAAAAGAAAGACTGCCCGGAATTTAGGCCGCGAATGAACGCGAATAAACGCGAATATAAAACAGTAAAAGACTATGATCCGGTGCTTCGGGCGCATTGCCGGTTGGATGAAGAGGGGTGATTCAGGACGATCCTTTTCCATTCCACCTTTGGTTTCTGGAAATTTATTAGAAGGCAGAGGGTTCTGCCGGACGCCTTTAAGTAGTTGATGCACTGCGCCATGTGGTCGTTAGTGAGGTGGTCTGCGCATTTCAGTTCGATGAGAATGTCCTCGACGAGGATATCGGCGATGTAGTCTCCTACTGGATGATTCTTGTAGGTCACTGGGAATGGGACCTGTGATTGTACTCGGAGGCCTCGGAGGTTCAGCTCTAGTAGAAGCGCTCTTTCGTAGACCTTCTCGAGGAAGCCGGCGCCTAACGTGTTGGCGACTTCGAAGACTGCTTGTAGCACCAGGTCGTCCGTATCCATCTTTGGTTAGGTGCCGACATAGAACGAAACTTCTCATCAAGTAAAAGACGGGAGGCGCAGCCGACCTACCTTTTTCAATTTCAAACAAAGCAATCGGCCGCGAATGAACGCGAATGAACGCGAATGAGCCGCACAGGCGAAGCCGACCTACCTTTTTCGATTTCAAACAAAGCAATCGGCCGCGAATGAACGCGAATGAACGTAAATGAAAACTACTTGCATAGGAAGAAGGGGCCTATGGCTAGGGCGTCCATTCGGGTTCTTTGGAAGCAGTCGATGGCTTGGGCGGGGGTGTTGACTATGGGCTCGTTTTCGTTGAAGGACGTGTTTAAAAGGATGGGGATGACGCCTTCGGACCACTCCAGCGCTTCCCGTTCACGCGCTTCATCGGCAGCCAACTCTCTGTAAGAGGCTTCGAGATCCTGCTTCGCCGTCAGCGGTTCTACGAGGACGGTGACTTCGACGTCGGACTCGGGAAGATTGGTCGGTACTCGAAGCTCTAGCGTGCCGTCGGCTGTGACGTGTCCGCGAAGGGAGATCGATTCCATACTTTGATGATAAACCTTGGCAGCGGATGAACGCGAATAACACAAACTCACAATTCCCACTCGTCGCGTGAGATCCCGGCTTGGCGCAGGATTCTTGTGAGAAGGTCGACGCTGATGTCTGCCTCGTGAGGATTCGGGATTGTCACACGGCGCTCTCGTCGAGTCATGAACGGATGTTTGCCTTCTTGATAGGGTCCTTGAAAACCAAGTTCTCGAAGTCTCCTGACGAGTTCCCGTTGGGAGACCGGGCGAAGTTTAGACAAAGTCCTGGTTACACATCGAGGGGTTGTAATTTCTCGTTTGCTACGGCGATGCCGTCGATCACGGGTATGGGATGACCCAAGCGCAGGCCTAGAACGATCCAATCTTCTAATGTGCTCTGGAGTTCTTCGCGGCAGGATTCCAGGGTTTCTCCATTTGCCCAGACTCCCTCGCATGGCGGGATCGAGCCGAAGAAGGGCTTGGGATCGTCGATGATCTCGTAATGGGCGTGGCGCATGGCGGCTTGGATGTAGTCCGTCAGCATGATTTCAGTTTACTGAAAAACAGTTTTGGCCGCAGATGAACGCGGATGAACGCGAGTAAAACAAAAGATGGGAGGCGCAGCCGACCTACCTTTTACAACCTCTCCCTTTTCTATTCGAAGATAGATTCTGGCAGCAAATTGATTTCGAGTTCGGGGACGGTTAGCGAAGGGACTTCGGTCAGGCCGGCTTCGCAGGAATACATCCGGCGCGAGTGGGGGTCCACCAGCCATACGTGCTTTACGCCCCAGGCTCGATATTCTTCCAGCTTTTCCCGAACTACCGCCAGACGGTCGTCGGGTGACAGGATCTCGATCACGATGAGCGGGAGCGGCGGCTCCGGGTGAAAGACGGCGATGTCCGGGATCAGGTACAGGCCTTCGCGTAATTTCAGGCGGAGTTCCGGACATGCGGTGAGCGAGAGCTTTCTTCGCAGGGCTTCGAAGAAGACTATAAGTAGAGCCTGGGTTCTGGAGTGGAGGTAGTCCGGCACGGAACGTTCTATTAGCTCGCCGTCACGGAACTCCTGGTCGAGGCCGGGAAAGCTCGTGTGCAGGTATTGGTCGACGGGCATGGCGGAGCGAGTGCCCATGGTTTGAGGATAGCTTAAGAACAATGGCCGTGCATGAACGTGTATGAACGAATAAAACTAAAGACGCTTGGCCGCAGATAAACGCTGATGAACGCGAGTAAAACAAAAGATGGGTCTCCCGCTCATTCTTTGTGGCCGTACCGGGATGCCCTGACCTTCCACAACACGAACCATTTGGGCACGGATTCGTGCGAGGTAATCTTCCACTACTTTGACCTGAGCGGGTGAGAGCGGATCTTTGAACTTTGGGAACGCGGACTTCGACTTCGAGGCATAGAGCACGGCCTCGATATCTCCGAGCATCTTGTCCGCTTGTTCAACCGACGTAGAAGCCCAGTTCCAATCTCAGCATTTTGAAGAAGCTCAGAATATGGTCGGTCGACTGAGCGAGCGCGGTGGCAACATGACTGAGTCCCCCGCCTATCAGCTCCGACAGCGCCCTGAAGCCAGCTTCATCGCGGTCATCGATTTGGTAGACATAGCTGGAGCGGTCTCTGAAAGGGAGCCAGTCGTGAATCCGCTCCATCCAGCTCTGTCTCGTATTCCCTGGCTTGCGAAGTACGTATTGAGCACCTTTATTGCCTTCACCGAGTTCGGCACTCATGAGGATGCCGCTTCCAAATGCAAGGCGTCGTAGATGGCCCTCGATGATGCTCAAGTAATCGTCGTCAAGCTCCTTGGCAAGCATGGCGAAGAGTCTGGTAAAGCCTTCGGAACGAAATTTGGCGCCATGTTCGTCAGCCGTGCTTCTTAGCCTTTTGAGCAGGCCTACAAACATCTCAAGCACCTCGACGGACCGGCGCAGGAGCCCTTCAGGGTGTCTCGAGAACATCCCACCCCAGACCTTCCTTTCGCGCTCGATAGCCTCCACGGCAATGGCGTACATCGGCCTGATAATGTCAGGCCGCTCCAGGCAATCGGTGAGGATGTGTTGGCGATAGAGGATCGCCTCCGGTTCACGAAGACTCGCCAAGACGGCCTTCTTCGCCACTTCGAGCAAGAACTTGTCCCCAACACTCATCGCGCCGAACAGCGTGCCAAGCTCCAGGTCTTGTGTCAACTCCGCTGCATTCGGAGGTAGTTCCCCTTTCAGATCAAAATCCCGATTGCTGTGCATCAGAAAGGCTTTCATGGCGCGATACGCCTCTTCACGCTTGCGTAGGTGAGGTGGTACTTCTCAGCGATCGCCGCGGCGTAGGCAAGGCCGTCGGCAGGCCTTCTGACTATCTTGAATGTTCGGCGTGCCGGATCCTCGGAATCCACCGTGCTGACCATGCTTACGGTGGTTTGACTGAGCGACGCCAATTCATCGAGGAACGTCACCGACACACTGAGCATGTCTCGCTGAATGATCTGTTGCATTACCTGTTTGCTGAGAAACAGCGCATCAGTCAACGTCGTGGACACAAAGCTTTCATTCATGATGAGGATGCTGTTGGGCGTCGCCAGTTCGACTATCCGGTGAATCCTGAGCAGATCATCCTCCAGCTTGCTGCTGAGGTTTCGGATGTCCTCTTCCCTCTCAAAGTGAGTAAACAGTCTGTCGAAGAGAAAGAGCCTCGCTTCCCTGCCTGGCACGGGAAAGCCGATGCTGGCCAGGTAATGGAGCTGTCCAAAAGTGCGGGCGAAGGTTGTTTTCCCGCCCTGGTTTGGTCCAGACACCACCAATATGCGTTCCGGGTCCCTTAGCGCGAAATCGTTCGTTACAATGGGTGCGTTTTCGCGGATGAGCTTATTGGCCAGGGCAAGGTCAAATACCTCACGTCCGTAGACTTCTTTGGATCGGTCGGTGACCGTGGGATAGCAGAACGGCAGCCCTGCCGGCTTAAAGCGTTCGATGTGCTCAATACACGCGACGTAGAATTGTACTTCCCGGTCAAACGCGCCGATTGTGCTATCGAGATACCCGCGATGGCGGCTGCAGTACTCATCCAGGGACGAGAAGACGCCGGGATACAGTTTGGCAACCAGATCGAGTACGGCCGCTTCAACATGGTTCATCTCCGGCACGGAGGAAAAATCGAACCGGTACTCCTTGGCTGCTCCCTGCTTGAACTTCTCAAATGTCTGCAACACATCCGCGCCGTAGTCCGATTCCGAGTCATATTGACCGACCCTGATGCGTTTACCCTCTATGTGGAGACAATATCTGATCCCGGATAGATCGGCCTGGAACTTCTGCGTTTCGGCAAGAAGCGAACCGAAGTCACTGGACTCGGTGTAGCTCGTCAGATAGTCGCGGAAGGCCAGGAAGCCGCGCGAGCGAGGATCTGTCAGCGTCAGATCACGGCCTAGACGGCTGATAGCGCTGCAATAGATATCTACCGCGTCCAGGAACCAGCGTTCCTTCTGGTATTTGTACTGAAGTTTGTCTGCTTGAGCGAGATGGCCACGCATCGTCCGCAGTTCTTGGGCGAACGACCGGATGTATCCGAGAAGCTCCTGGTTCTCAAGGTCCCGCAGTACATCGTGGCGATAATTGATCGTCTCAACACTGCTCAATGGAGCGTAGAAGAAGGGCTTAAGATTGTATTCGTCGCGACCGGCCGTAATGGACGCAACAACCTGATCGAGGTTCAGGTCGGTGAAGAACTCAGGTGCTTCCTGCCCGTTCAGATTTGTGCCGGCTTGGGGTTCTTCGAATAGTATGCTTCGAAAGGGCACGGTATTGCCGCGCTTCTGTGGATGGCTTGGCACTTGGGTCAGGTAGGAGTCATCTTCCCCAAGGGGCGGTTCTACGGCGAACTCCAACGCCTATCCATCATTATGGTGCGTGATCGAATTGGGGTCAATTGATTGCCTACCGCCGAAACGGTGATATAGTCTGTTCCTTGGCGGCGGAGTCTGCCTGACGTCGCGCAGATAACTATGACCCAATTAAACAAATACAGCTCACACATCACGCAACCGAAGTCGCAAGGTGCGTCGCAAGCGATGCTCTTCGCCACGGGGATTCGTGAGGAGGATCTCAGCAGACCGCAAATTGGCATCGCCAGTATGTGGTTTGAAGGCAACCCGTGCAACATGCATCTTCTGGCGCTTGCCGCCAAAGTGAAGGAGGGCGTTACAGCGGCCGGTCTCGTCGGGATGCGATTCAACACCATCGGCGTCAGCGACGGGATTGCGATGGGCACGGACGGAATGAGTTTCTCGCTCCAGTCCCGGGATCTTATCGCCGATTCGATCGAGACCGTCATGAGCGGTCAATGGTACGACGCAAACATTTCGATTCCCGGTTGCGACAAGAACATGCCGGGGTGTGTGATCGCGATGGGCCGTCTCAATCGCCCGTCGCTGATGATCTATGGCGGAACAATTCGCGCAGGATCAAGCGGAGGCCAGAAGCTGGACGTAATTTCCGCGTTTCAGAGCTACGGCGAGTATCTTTCCGGTGCGATCGACGAAAATCAACGCAAGAGCATCGTCCAGCATTCCTGTCCGGGCCCAGGAGCTTGCGGAGGCATGTACACCGCGAACACGATGGCCTCGGCGATCGAGGCTTTGGGGATGTCCCTTCCTTACAGTTCTTCGACGCCGGCCGAGGATCCTTTGAAACTCGAAGAGTGTGTTCGCGCCGGGGCCGCGATCAGAAATCTGTTGGAACTTGACCTAAAGCCTCGGGACATAATGACCCGCGAAGCATTCGAGAACGCCATGGTGCTCGTCACGGTTCTTGGCGGCTCAACCAATGCCGTTCTTCACCTGATCGCTATGGCGCGATCGGTCAGTGTGCCGCTGACCATCGATGATTTCCAGCGCGTCAGCGATCGAGTACCTCTCCTATCGGACTTCAAGCCGAGTGGATCTTACGTGATGGAGGATTTGCACCAGGTCGGTGGCGTCCCGGCCGTTATCAAGATGCTGCTCGGGGAGGGTCTGATGAACGGCGATTGCATGACGGTAACTGGAAAAACACTCCGTGAGAATGTGCAGCATCTGCCGAGCTTGAAAGACGGCCAGCAGATCGTCCGCCTGCCCTCTCATCCGCTGAAGAGGACAGGACACATTCAGATCCTTAAAGGGAACTTGGCGCCTGAAGGTGCTGTGGACATGCTGCATGCCCTTGAGCGCAACGAGATTGAAAAGGGCGACGTCATAGTCATTCGCTACGAAGGACCCAAAGGAGGTCCCGGAATGCCCGAGATGCTCACACCGACATCGGCAGTTGTCGGCGCGGGCCTCGGGAAAGATGTTGCTCTGATCACGGATGGCCGGTTTTCGGGCGGATCACACGGGTTCATCGTCGCGCACATCACTCCCGAAGCACAAGAGGGCGGTCCGATTGCTTTTGTTAAATCGGGCGACCGCATTACTATCGATGCCGTGGAAAATCTGCTGACAGTGAATCTTTCGGACCAGGAGCTAGATGTGCGACGGAACGGTTGGCATATGCCGCCCTACAAGGCGCGTCGGGGCACGTTGGCCAAGTATATCCGGCTTGTACAAAGTGCAAGCGTTGGCTGCGTCACTGACGAATAGGAAATCGGAAGAGCCCGGGCGCCTCATCCGAATCCGAGCTAACCGGCCGAACTGCTGACAATGTGACGAGTACGCGACTCGCCGCAGCGGCGCAACGGCAGGTCCCGACCACAGACCGGGCCTATTCCGCGAACCTGAATCCTTCGCTTCCGGGGAAACCCGCCAGTCACCGAAATACCATCTGATGATGACCAGCGCGGGAACATCAAGGAATTTTTGAGAGAAAAAGTTGTAAAACCGCGGCGCCGAAGCAGTTCGTAAAACTGCGGCCGCCCGGTCGGGTCGAGCACCACGATCTCGCCGTCCAGGACGGCTGAGCGTCCGAGCGAAGCGAGGGACCAGCTGAGCCACCTGAAACTTTTGTAAGCGTTCCGGTGTCGGGATACGAGCCGGCACTGCCCGATGTGACGTGCGCGACCGCGCGGAACCCGTCGTGCTTCAGCTCGAAGATGAACCGGCCATCGTCGAACGGATCTGGCCGGAGAACGGGATCGGCGGGGCGGAAGAGAGATCGAGACAAGGCGTTCTCAGTTTACTGGGCAAGGGTCTGAAAGCAAGGTGGCTGCCGCATTGTGTCCCAGAACCCCGTCTGGACCGCGTAGACGTGGCTCTCCTTAAAAAAATCCATCGGAGAACTTGCGGAACAGCCGGGCCGCATCACACTTGACTAATCTTTTGCTTCTTCTTTGACCATGCCCACAGGGCGCGATCCAGAGTCCTCAACGAGACGCCAACCTCTAAGGCCAGGCGTTTGCATTCCGGAAGATAGTACCGGATATAGAACTCAAGGTTTGCGTCCGCATCGGCGACGCCCAACGCTTCGATGGCGCGAAAATCAATTACGGTGTATTTCTCCTAATCAAGTGCCGTGAGGATCGCTGAAGCCATGGGCGTTCCTACGCCGCGCGGTCCTATCAATACCGCCACTGCGCTCCTTGGTTCCTCCGCGCAAGGTGCCAATCGCAGCGCATCCGCGATTTCTGAATCCGAGTTCTCACTAATGAGCGCCAGACGCCTCTCGGACTTCCACGCGACGATCTTCTCGAGATTGAGCCGACTGTAATCGCCACCGCGGATTCTCAATCCGGCGGCAAAGGCCTTGCCAGCAACCCCTTCAGCCGCTCCTTCATCACCTTGTCTTTCGGACTCTTCGCACCGCCGTCCGGCCACTCCTGCACCTTACGCATCGCGACCGAGTGCGTCACACTCGGGCTCCGCGCTTCCACTTCGAGCACGCTCGCCATGCCGGCCCGCAATCATGTTCGCAGAACGCGCGCACGGCGAGGACCATGGCTTCATATAGGGTTTCTGCGTGCTTCCGCTATAATCGGAGGGACGAGAGAAATTTGCTGTTCAACTCGATTTTGGAATAGGTTTCTCAGCCGGCTGAATAATTGTCCGTCTCAAAAGGGAGAACTTCGCGCGTTATTGGTTTCACCCGCTTCTCAGTCTCTTCATTGAAGTCGCCGATGATGCCAATTCTGGTTGTGGCCGCCATATCAACGAATCGTAACAGCTAGAGGTCCTAGAGCGTCTCACAGGCGATGGCTCAGAAACGTGCGAAAGGCTCATCGAAACGCTGGTCTCAACATGTCACGGAAACGAGCCACGCACTCGATCTCGATCAAGGTGTGTTCACGTGGAGCGATCCTAAACTAATCGCGGCATCCCTAAAACGGTCCGCCGAGTCCAGCAATCGCCGCAAATCGTCCCCGTTACAATCGGCAATGTCCATGCTGAATTTCTATATCAACCGCGCGGGCACCGGCTTAACCGCCAAACAGAAGGGCATCCTGACCAAGGCGAAACAAGAGTTGCGGAACTTGTTTCAGAAGTCCGACGCGGGGTGACGGGTTAAGCCGGCTATCGTTTTGCTGGGATGCGGCCTTTCCCGAGCTGGCGCAAGGCTTTTCTCACCCGTTTCGTTTCGCCGCCCGGCGTGCAAGGCGTAGGGGTCAACATTGTGGCGCCTTCGGGAAGTACGTCGGTCCAGCTGTACCAAAAGTGCCCTTCGGGCGACATGTCGGTGGCAGCGGTTTGTGAGGCGTAGACTAGATAATTCCTTCCGGCTTCATACTCGCCCCCCTGGCAGTCTGTACCACCTGGATTATGCGCACAACCAACGCTCCGAGCGCTGGTCGCGCTCGGCTGATGCCGCTGGTGGTTGAGTAAGTCGGTTCGGTTTTCGCCTCCTCATCATTCTCCTGAGAGTCCGATCCC
>JBEKBK010000243.1:0-11917 GCA_050015435.1 Bryobacteraceae bacterium | reverse complement strand
GAAACACTTTCCCGGCCATGGCGACACCAGCGTCGATAGCCATTTCGGTCTGCCACGCCTCGAAGCCACCCGCGAACGAATGGATATGGTGGAGCTGAAGCCGTTCGTCGCGGCGCTCGCGAGCGGAATTGATTCGGTGATGACGGCGCACATCACGGTGCCTTCGATCGATCCTGACGGGTTGCCCGCCACCGCGTCGCCGAAGGTGCTGACGAACCTGTTGCGAAAAGAGCTCGGCTTTAACGGAATCATCGTCACGGACGCAATGAACATGCAGGGCTTCGCCGAGCAGTTCAATTCGAGTGAAGGATCGGTGCGGGCGATCGAGGCTGGCGCCGACGTCCTCCTGATGCCGCCCGATCCGGAGCGGGCGATCCGCGCGATCGCCGCCGCCGTCGAAAAGGGCCGCCTCACACGGCAGCGGATCGACGAGAGCGT
Organism: Bryobacteraceae bacterium; assembly: GCA_050015435.1. Lineage (GTDB taxonomy): Bacteria > Acidobacteriota > Terriglobia > Bryobacterales > Bryobacteraceae > Palsa-187. The sequence goes on along the minus strand of JBEKBK010000243.1, from coordinate 11,479 downwards.
GACGCGGGTGCTGGCCGCGAAGATTCATGTGGGGCTGCAAAGGAAGAGGCTGGTGGATCTGGACGCCATCAGTGACGTGCTCGAATCGCAGGACGAGGATGATCGCGTTCAGCAAATTGCGGACCGGGCGATCACGCTGGTCCGCAATGATCACGACTTTTTGCCGCTGGCTCCCACGAGTTCACCTTGTATGGTAATCGCGAGCGGCAGCCGGATTTCTCAATACGGGCAGCGCTTGACGATCGAATTCCACCGGCGCGTCCCGGGTGCGCGGGTGACGATGGTGGATCCATCCATGCGCGAACCGGTGCTCGAGGCGGGTGCGGGAGACACGACTCAGTGCTCCGCGATGGTGGTGGTCCTGTTTGGAACCGGTACTCCCCTTGCCGGGGATCTTCCGTCTTTTTTTCAAAGGCTGACCGAAGGACCAGTGCCGGTGGCGATCGTCGCCATGGGTAGTCCCTACGTTCTGGCGAGTTTTCCCAAGGCGTCGGCGGATGTCGCCACGTTTAACGCCACGCTGCCGTCGGAGGTGTCGGCCGTGAAGGCCCTCTTCGGAGAAATCTCCATCACGGGCCATTCGCCGGTCACCATCCCGGGCATCGCGCAGTACGGCGATGGAATCCAAACACTTGGCAAATAATTTAAGCGGCACAACGGAGCCTGGCGCGGCCAGACCGCCGAGAATCTCGAACCTGCGCGAGGCCGCGCCGGCCCTGTGCCTCCCAAGACTAATTAGAATCGAATCATGGTAGAAATTACGTGGCTCGGCCACGGAACTTATCAATTCCGGTTGACCACCGGAGAAGTCATTTTGGTCGACCCATGGATCGACGGCAATCCGGCATACCCCAGTTCGTTTGAGATTGACCGGGTGGACGTGATTCTGATCTCACATGGCCATTTCGATCACATCCACGATGCCCTGCCGCTGGCCAAGAAGTTCTCGCCGCAGATTGTGGCGATTTTCGAAACAGCGCGCTGGCTCGAATCGAAGGGCGCGAAGAACACCATCGGCATGAACAAAGGTGGCACGCTGTCCGTGGGTCCCATTACAGTGACGATGACTCATGCGGTTCACAGTTGCGGCATTCTCGAAGATGGCAAGATCATTTATGGCGGTGAGGCGGCGGGCTACGTGGTTCGTATGCCTGACCGGCGCGCCGTTTATTGCGCCGGCGATACGAATGTATTCACGGACATGCAATTGATCCAGCGGCTCTACCATCCTGAACTGGCGTTCCTGCCGATCGGCGATTTCTACACGATGGGTCCCCGCGAAGCCGCGCTCGCCTGCCGCATGCTGACCGTCCGAAAGGTGATTCCGGTACATTTCGGAACCTTTCCGCCGCTCACGGGACGCCCCGATCAGCTCAGCGAGCTGATTCGCGATATCCCCGACACGGAAGTCTGGGCGCTGCAGCCGGGCGTTCCCGTCCAGTGGTAGCTCGCGCCCGTTCAGAGTTTATTTCGATTCTCGTCCTGATCGTCATCGTTCTCGCGCTGCGCCTGCCGTTCATGAATCAGTCCGTCCAGGGGGACGATCTGTTCTACCTCTACGGTGCCGAACACGCGCAGATCGATCCCTGGCATCCGACGCACGTCAGCTATCTGTTTCGCGGAGACGTGGTCACCATGCAGGGTCAATCCCACGGTCCTCTGAACACCTGGATTCTTGCGGCGCTGCTCGCGGTGCTGCACGATGTGCGCGAAGTCCCGTTCCACTTGGCGTACGCGCTGTTCTCCGTGATCGCGGCGTTGGCGATGTGGTCGCTGGCGAAACGGTTCACGGAACGCCCGATGCTTGCGACGTTTCTGTTTCTGGCGGTACCGGCGTTTGTCGTAAATGGCAATACGCTCGAATCGGATCTACCGTTTCTCGCCTTCTGGATGAGCGCGATTGCGCTGTTCGTCAGGGCCGTCGATGACCATTCGGTTGTTGCGCTGATCGGTGCCGCGATCACATCAGCGCTCGCGGGTTTGGCGGCGTATCAGGCGATCTTTCTGGTCCCGATCCTCGGGTTCTACCTGATCGAAAAGCGGAACCGATGGCCGCTGGCATGGGTGGTGGCCATCGCCGCGCCCATGGCTCTATTTGGAGCGTGGCAGTTGTTCGAGCGATCCACCAGCGGACAACTCCCCGCAGCCGTGCTCGCCGGATACATGCAGTCCTACCAATTTCGGGCTCTGCCGCAAGAACTGCGAAATGCCGCCGCGTTGCTGGTTCACTCCGGATGGATCCTCTCGCCAGTTCTCGTACTGGCGGCGTTCACGCGCGGTCCCAAATGGCGCTGGATCGCAGCAGCGCTCGCCGCCGGGGCGGCCGCCATCTATGACCCGCATCCGATGTTCTGGGCATCGGCCGGATGTGGAGTTTTGCTGCTGGCCTGGTGTTTCGGGCGCGGGTTTGTAGGAGCATGGGTGCTGTTGTTTTTCGCCGGTGCGCTGATGGTCTTTTTCGCGGGCTCGGCAAGATACCTGTTACCGATGGCGGCACCGGTTGCGATTTTGGCCGCGCGAGCCACCAGTACCCGCACTGTGGCTCTGGGACTTGCTTTACAGCTTCCCATATCGCTCGCGCTTGCCGTCGTGAATTACCAGCATGCCGACGTTTACCGCCAGTTCGCGGCGAGTCTTTCCAACCAAATCGCTACGCATCGAGTGTGGATCGACAGCGATTGGGGCCTGTGTTTCTACCTGGAATCGGAAGGTGCGCTTCCCATGCCGAAGAACCAGGTGCTTCAACCGGGCGACATGGTTGTGGGCAGCGATCTGACGCAATTTCCGATCAACCAACCCGTGGTGCCGTTCATGCAAGCCGAGATCCGGCCGAAGATCCCGTTGCGTCTGATCTCCGTGGACGGACGCTCCGCCTATTCCGTCGCCTCGCCCGGACGGATAGAGCCTTTCGAGTTCTCAACGGCGCCAATCGACCACATGCATGCCTCGATCGTGACAGAGCGCAAGCTCGAACTCTCCTATGTCGATCCGCACGATACCGCGCAGATTGTCAGTGGGCTCTATCCGGACGGTTGGATGACCGACCAAGCCACGGTGTTGCTGAAGCGGCCCGAACATTCGATGCCGCTGCGGGCCGATCTGTACATTCCCCCTGCCACGCCGGCGCGTCACGTGCGAATGCTGGTGGACGGCGTGCTAGCGGCGGAAGAGACCTTCGCCGGTCCAGGCTCCTACCGCGTCGCCGTGCCCATGCCGGCCGGGATCGCGGACGTCACAGTGACGCTCACGGTCGACCAAACCTTTTCCGCGCCGGGCGATCAGCGCAAGCTGGGGGTTATCGTTACCGGTGTGGGGTTCCGGTAGCTAGAAATCGGCTCTCTCGATAAGAGTGTTCAGTTCAGCTTCAAGCGTGGCCTTCTTACGTCGAAGCTCGTTTTGGCTGTCCCGCAATCCGGCAAGCTTGGTTTCAATCGACGAAAGTTGCCGCGCGTATTGCTGAACCAGGTCCTGCTGGCCACTGACGTTATTGAGGCTCTGGATATTGCTCCGGACCCGGCCTTGATCTTGCCCCAGATCGTTCAAGTCGCTCTCGGCTTGCTGAAGTGCGGCGTCATTCGTGGCGATTTCACGTTTCTTCTCCGCGATCTCTTCGAGTTGCCTGCGCCCGGCATCGCTCAGGGCCTTATTTTGGACCCAGGTCATCAATGCGTCCGGCGTCAGACTCGAGATCGCAACGGTTTCGTCAATCACCCGCTCCTCGCGGACGGCAAAAGCTTCCGTCGAGTTAGGCGCAAGCTTCACTTCAAAGCGGTACGCATTGGCGGTCTTCTCCGCTGGCCCTTGATTCAGCAGCTTATATCCAGGCCGCTGGGTATGCTCGATGATGACGGTCTTCGCTTTGGCGTCGACATTGTTCATCGTGTAGGTCTTGACCTCGTCGATGGCGGACCGCGTGGTCAATACACCCCGGCGAAAATGAATCTCGCGCGCTGCCTCGCGGGACGAACCGAACGCGGTCGTCACCCGGGTTCCCAGGTCGACTCCATAACTAATGAGCCGCTTGTCGCCGGCCTTCACGGTCTCGACCAGTGCTTCTCCGGCGTAGGCGTTCGCATCGTAAACGGTGATTGGTCCGCCGTCGAGTGTCTTACCGGTTGAGTTGGTGATTTCGGCGGCATGCATGGGATGCAAACCAAAACTTTCGGAATAGATAATCAGCTTTCGCGCGCTGACTTTCTGCTGGAGGAACGGCAGCATGGCGGACTCGCCCTTCTTGACCGTGACCGGTCCCGCAAAGCTGTACTCGAACAACTCGCCCGCGTCGCGGCCCTCCGTACTTACGGCCAAGGAGGAAAGGTTACCGCCCATCCGAATGGCTCCGCCGCCGTATCCCCCGCCCATCCCTGGACTTGCCATGGGCGGGGCTTTGGCCCCCGACTGCGCCACTTGCACCCTATCGTTGGCCGTTAGCGCCCCCATCGAGCCCGAAAACACGGTCGGCGCCACGGGGCGATTCTCGGCGAGCTCCGCGGCTGGCCGTTCTACGTATCGCGGCTCATACAGCTGTGTAATGAACGAGATCGGCTTGCCGGACACGACGGATAACCGGACATTGTCCCAGTCGTCACCGGTGGTGTTATCTACAATCGCCCAACCTTCCAGTGACGGCTCACCTTGCCCTCCGAAAATCAAGCGGTAACTCGACTTCCATACTGCCGCGGGCGTCATATAACTCGCGATCAAGTCCCGCGCTCCAGTGCTGGTCGAATCAATGTAAATACTGCGGCGATCTTTCGAGCGTGCCTGGCTCAATACTGCGAGATAGTCTTTGATTTGGGTTTGAAGCTTCGGGTCCGTGAGCTTTACCGCCGTCGCCGCGCCGAGATCGAACGCACGCATCTCCCCGGAATCCATGAGCAGCACCAGCGTCTCGCGTTCCACCGGCTTGTCCCGTTCTGACGTTTGCACGACGCGGGCGCTCACGATGGCTCCCGCGATCGTCTCCGAGCCTAGCCTCAACTCCAGCCGCGCACCCTTCATCTGATCGAGGAAAGCCGCGAGCGATAGCTGTCCGCCTACCGCGAATGGAAAATCCTCGAGCCGCTTCTCCAGAGTCTCGCTCGCGTCATAGCGGACACTGCCGATCTTGCCGCCGTTCCGATCGGTGATCGTGAGCGACTTGAGCACATCGTTCATGTCGTCGGCTTTGAAGTCGATTTTTGCCGTTTCGCCTGGTTTGAGCTCGCCCGCGCGCTCGAAATAGCCGACCCCGTGTTTATAGAGCACCACTTCGCGAATCGGGAGGTCTGCGGCCAGAGCGGTGGCCGCAAACGTAACTGGAATCCAAAAGCCTCGTCTCAGCATCTTTTTCTGCCTCACTGGTGAAATGCCGCCCGCCGCCCGAATCCTTGCGGTTCTGTACATTAAAGGAATCCCATCCGTTGGCCGATAGATTTGATGGTTAGCAACAGCGTCCAAATGCTTGACACAAACGACCAGCATTCGTCAGACTCGGTATTATTGCCTTTAGTCTAGCCGATCGGAGGAATCAGCTTGCGAAATAGACTCATTGTGCTCGCGTGCGCATTGGTTTCAAGCGCCGCCGCGCAAGTGGGGGGCTATATGGGGCCCGGTGTACTGAGCCACGGCGCCGGGAACATCGGTTCGGTCAACGGCGAACAAGTCGATCTTCGCCTCTACGCCGATCTGAGCGGGGTAGTCGATACCGGTCTTCAACCCTTTTCCGTGGACAGCTCAGGAAATCTTCTGCGAGTGGCTCCGTTGTATGGCGAGCAGCTTTCGCTCGGCGCGTACGGCACGCACAATTGGCGTCAAGCGAGTATCGGCCTGGATTACACCGGCAATTTTTTTCATTACAACAACAACTCGTCTTACGACGGCGACACTCAAAACCTGATGCTCGGCTTTACCTATCAGGAATCCAGGCATCTGTCTTTCGACTTGCGGGAAATCGCCGGCACCAGTACGCTCGGCTTCGGCGCTCCGGGCTTCTACGGAATCAGCGCCGTGCCTTCGGACGTGGTGGTCAATCAACCCACCACGCTGCTGTTCGATAGCCCGACCTACTGGGGCCAATCCGGGGTGGATGTGAATTATATTGCGTCGGCCCGGACGATTTTCACCGTCGGGGGAGATGGATACGTGGTACGCCGGGAGGCAAGCGCCCTCGCCGGATTGAATGGATATACTTTTCGTGGAAGCATTCAGCATCGCCTGACGAAAACGCGTACCCTGGGCATTACCTATCAGCGCATGCACTACGAGTTTCCGCCCGCTTTCGGCCAATCCGATATTGATATGGCGATCGGTTTTTTCAATACGTCCCTAGGCCGCCGCTGGATTTTTACAGTGTCCGCAGGGATGTTTCACTCCGAGGTAAAGGGGCTGGAACAAGTGGCGCTTGACCCAGTCGTCGCGGCCTTGCTGGGGCAGTCTACCGGAATTCGAGCGTTCTACCGTTCGGATATTTATCCGAACGGCGAAGCGAGCCTTTCCGGGCGCTTTAAGACTTCCACGATCACGTTCACCTACCGCCAGACCGTGGTTCCGGGTAACGGCGTGTACCTGACGTCGCGCAGCCGCTACGCGCTCGGCTCGTACAGCTATACAGGAATTCACAAGTTGAACCTGGGCGTCAGCGGCGGCTACACTACCCTGGAGTCGATTGGCCAAGGTATTCAGCCATATTCACAACTGATTGGGGGTGCGGGCTTCACCTACGGCATTGGGCGAATGTTCCATATCATCGGACGCTACGACCTCCGCTATCAGGAAGTTGATGTCTACAACACTCTGCGTACTTCGTACCGCGCGACCTTGGGTATCGCTTTCAGTCCTGGCAACATCCCGTTGTCGCTCTGGTAAAGAATGCGGCTCGCGCGCCTCTTGCTCGTGGACGATGAAGGAGCCCTCCTCGAGCTCCTGAAAAAATATCTCGAGCGCCTCGGCTTTGAAGTGGATGCCTGCATGACGCCGCAGGATGCGCTTGCGCAGTTTGAAACGGATCCGGCGCGCTACGACCTGGTGCTTACGGATCTAACGCTGCCCGGCATGAACGGAGAAGAAATGCTGGAGCGGATGCGGAGCCTCAACCCGAACCTGCGCGCCATCCTCGCCAGCGGCTACCCTTATCACCCCCGCTCAGCGAGTGTCGACTTCCTGCAAAAGCCGTTTCTCCCCAGAATGCTCGCCGAGGCTATCGACAAAATTCTAAAGGCTCCTACAACCTAGAGCTATATTCAGCAGGTTGCGCTAAAAGTCCGGCCAGGGGGCCGGGCTGTGGAGGGGCGTCCGCGCCACATCTTAATTTCGGCCGCAGAGGTCCGGCGTACGGCACATGCCCCCCGGACACGACGGCATGGAAGCCTCCTTCGGCCTCCCATTGGCGTGGGCGGAGAAGGTAGAAAACTGCGCGGACAAATGGCTGTCGCCGCACTCCGGGCAGAGAACCTTCTCATCACTGCGGCGCAGCAACTTTTCGAACTTCGTACCGCAATCATCACATAGGTATTCGTAGATGGGCATATTACTCCAATAGTGCTGTTGCTATTTTATCAATGAATCTCCGCACTTCCGCGGCAGGGGCCGAGAAGTCGTTCACGATAATCGAAAACGCCAGAAGGCCCGAGGTCTTGCTGTCCGCATAACCGGAAAGAGCGAGCGAGCGGCTCAGGGAACCGGTCTTCGCGCGAATCCCGCGGCCATCGCTCATGCAACAGAGGCGTCTCGCCAGGGTCCCGTCTTCCCCGCCCACCGGCAGCAGCGACATCCAAGCGTCTTTATGTTTCGAAGCCTCGAGATGGGATAACAACCGCGTGACCACCCGCGGAGTCACCAGCGTGTTGCGCGACAGCCCGGACCCGTCCTCGGGCCGCGCATCTCCAGCCGGTGCGCCAAATTCGGCCAGCATCGCGGACAGTTCTTCAAGCCCCGCCTCGCGCGTACCGGCGTGGCGCGTGACGCGGCCCACCTCGCGCAGCATCAGCTCCGCATGCAGGTTCTGGCTGACCTTGGCCAGCATTTGCAGCAATTGTTCGAGTGGCGGCGACGTTCGCGAGGCGAGCGCCGTCCCGGATGGAGGGTCGTAATCGTCGGTTACGCTGCGATGTCGGGCTACCGGATGTCCAGCAATCGCGACGCCGCGGCGGGTCAGCGCGTCGTAGAGCGCGCACGCCGCGTACAGCGCCGGATCATCGATTGGCGTCTCTTCGCGAATCACTGGACTCGACGCCGGGATGCTACCCCATACCAGAAGCTGGCGAGAGCCAGGAAGACGGGAGAAACGTATTTTCGCCTGGCCCCCTTGGGTCGTCATCAAACGATTGTCAATCGCGTAATATTCGAGTGCCGGCTCGACCGACAGTTCCGCCAGATCGCCAGAATGAGCGCCTGGCCGGATAGACAACGTGATGATATTGTCGTTCACCGAAAGCGCGCTTACTGGAGCGCCGAACTCGCGCAAGGTATCGTCCTGGGTCCAACTCGGCGGGTAAGGAGCCCAGGGGTAAAGCCGGTCGTCACCAACGATGTCACCGTCCACACGCGTCAACCCAGCCGCGACCGCCTGATCCGCCAGGTTCTCAATCGATTGCAAACGAGGCCCCAAGGGAGCGTCTTTCTGATACGGATAAACGCGCCCTGAAAGCGAAGGATCTCCGCCGCCCACCAGCACGAGGTCTCCGGACGGATCGCGCACCACCTGCGTGACGAAGCGATAATCGGGACCCAGGCGCAGAAGCGCCAGAGCAGTAGTGAACAGCTTCATGTTGGACGCCGGGAGGAGCAGCTTATCTTCGTTCTTGTGATAGAGCGTTTTTCCGGTCGACAACTCCACTACGTGGATGCCGACGAATGCGTGTCCGGCGGGTCCACTTGCTTCCGTGAGGGCATCGATGCGATGCTCCAGGTCTGTGGCCCAGCAGGACAGCATAGACAGCAGGAATACGGCGCAACGCATAGCTATGTTTCGAGGATCTCACAGGAGCATAGGCTGGCGCGTGCCCGTGCTTCTGTTTCTAGGGGTCTATTTGTTCTCCGGCCTAAGCCCGGTGGGCACATCCTTCGATTCCCGGTGGACCGTGTACATCGCCATGAGTCTTTGGAATCACCACGACACGAACCTGGATGAGTATTCGCTCGCCATTCGCGAAAACAACTATTACGCGGTCGAATGCGTGGACGGCGCCGGACACGTTCGCATTGGACCGCCCGAACAGTGCGACGGTCACTGGTATAACAGTTATCCGGTGGGAGATGCGGTCCTGGCCGCGCCCCTGATTTGGGCCGCCGTTGGAATACTGACCCTGGCCAAGCCGGCGCTCGCCCACCTACCGGTGTCCCAACCAATGATTGCGGCGTTTCTTCGAGGGGATTACGACGCCGGGCATGCCGTGATCGAGATGGAGGCCGCTTCGTTTATGTTGGCCGCGGCGGCCGTGGTGATGTTTGCAATCGCCCGCCGTTATCTTTCCACCACCCGATCCGTCATGCTTGCGCTGCTGTTTGCTATTGCGACGTCGGCTTATAGCGTCGGCGGGCGGGCGATCTGGCAGCATACGCCCTCCATGCTTCTGCTCGCGATCACGATCTATCTACTGCTTCGCGCGGAAGAAGAACCTAGATTCGTGGCGTGGGCTGGATTGCCGGTGGCGCTCGCGTATACGGCGCGTCCGACGGATTCGCTCTTCGTTCTGATCTTCACGGTGTACGTTGCGGTACGCCACCGCGCTTATTTGACGCGGTATTTGCTCATCGCCGCGCCCGTTGCCGCCGTCTTCGTCGCTTACAATTACTCGGTATATCACGCAATCCTGTCGCCGTATTACCGGCCGCACCTGGAAGGATTCTTGCCGGCGAATTGGGGCAGGATGGAGGTTGCGCTCGCAGGGAATCTGGTCAGCCCCGGACGCGGTCTGCTGATTTACACGCCGGTGTTCGGCTTCGCGATCTGGAGCATGCTGCGCGCGAAATGGACGACGCCGCTTTCGAAATGGCTCGCGGTCCTGGTCCTGATGCATTGGGTCGTGGTGTCCTCGTACGTCGTGAACTGGTGGGCGGGCCACAGCTACGGGCCGCGCTTCTTCACCGACGTTACGCCGGTGTTCGTGCTGTTCCTCATTCCCTATTTCGCACGGTGGGACGCGCTGTCAGGCTGGCTGCGGACGGCGTTCGTGGCGCTCGCGCTGGTGGGTCTGGCGATGCATCTGCGCGGCGGCTGGTCCCCAGCGGTGTATCAATGGAACGTGCGACCGGTAAATATTGACCAACACCCCGAGCGCAACTGGGATTGGACCGACCCGCCGTTCTTGCGGTGAGGCATTTCAATGACCTCGCGTCCATCGACAGGGCCGCCTGACGGAACGTCATTGCGGTCATCTGGCCTTCTGCCGGAGAGGTGTTGCCCATATACAGGGAACGATGTTTCGCAGGATTAATTCACCCAGGGCCGGCGCACTCCTCGACCCTCTGTTCGTGGGAGAACGGCGGAGGAGTTCGAGCACAGCAACCAGGAGCACTATTGCCGCCGCCTCCGGAGGGGGTCCCCGAACACATTCATCGCGAGGCAATCAACGGGATTGCCGGAGAATGATTTCGCTACCTCGGCATTCGCGCAAAAGGCGGAATCGATGATTGTGGCTCCTTCGGACCACTTCTCCAGAAACCTCGGGAGCCAAACGGGGGGAACCTTCACGTCTAATGGCCAGGGAGGGGCGACCACCGCCAAACACCCTTCGTTTAGAAGCTCCTTAACCAGACCAACGGTCGTTTCCGCCTGGGGATGGGAATCGATACGGCCTCCGCTACAAATGAAGAGGATAACCACAGAGGAACACGCGAGTGCAGATGCCAGTACCGAGGGGTAGATTGCAAACTCGGCTTCCCCGGAGAGCCTCTGAATATACCGCTTCTCCGGAAGAAGCCCGCCATGTGCGGCGACTACAACTAATTCGCAACCGGAGGTGTAACTTGGAAGCTTAGCACCGTTCTCCAGTACAAACCGGTGTTTGTCTAGAGAATCTTTGAGTCGCTCACTGAGCCACGCTAATGCGGTTTCGTCGCTGCCACCCAATGGTATCCATGCGATCTGGAAGCCTTGCGAAGGGGATGGCACCCTCCGCGCAGCTGAGAGCCAAGATATCGATGGTGTGGAGGCGATCGGCATAACCCGGCCGGCGAAATCCTGGCCAACCCGTATGAGATTAGGAGGAAGCACCTGCAGCCTGGTGTCCATCACCAGAATAGTGGCAAGTACACCTGTCAGCGTTAACCCGAGTTCATCAGTACTCGTCCAGAATGCATTTGGATCGTCGGTATACGAATATTCATAAGGAAAACGCTTGGACCACTTCTTGAGTTCTAGGGCCGAGAAGGTTTCTCGCGCCTCGACCGCGACCTCTTCTACGCCGCTATTCACCACGTTTACCCTAACTAAGGCTCCCTGTTCGCTGAGACCTAAACAGACCACTCGGCAACCCAGGGCCGATATGTTAGCCGCCCG
>JBEKBK010000242.1:0-11979 GCA_050015435.1 Bryobacteraceae bacterium | reverse complement strand
ACGGCTGTTCACTTTCCGGGACCGCGGTTTCCATCATGACCGATGTGAAGTTTGGCTCCTGGACCGTTCCCGAGAGCCCGATCAGTATCGAATACTCTTTGGTCGTCATCGAAGAGATCCGGCGCGAGGTCGCGGACGGATTCCAGCGGCTCACGCGCGGGGGCATCGAAGTCGGCGGCGTTCTTTACGGGACGCGAGAAGGCCGCAACGTTCGTGTGGAGGCGGTCCGGCCGATCAACTGCGAGCACGCCCGCGGCCCTTCCTTCCAACTTTCAGACAAAGATAAAACATCGCTCCAGGAACAACTGGCCGAAGACCGAAATGATCCCCGGCTGGAAGGACTGATTACGGTGGGCTGGTACCTGTCGCATACGCGCAGCGAAATCGCGTTAAGCGAGTCCGACCTGGAGATTTATGCGGCCTTCTTTCCGGCTCCCTGGCAAGTGACGTTCGTGATTCGGCCGGGCCGCGGCGGGAGCATGCGGGGCGGTTTCTTCGTCCGCGAACCGGATGGGACGGTCAAGAGTGAGCGGAGTTATCTGGAGTTCAATTTTCCGGATCGTCTGGCTGGAGTGTTGGATCGAACCATCGACCGGCCGGTGGACCCGCCGGCCGATCGGCCTCCGCGAGAGCGTGCCGCCGATCGCCGGGGACTGACGGTTACTCGCGCCCCATTGGCCTCGCGCGAGCATGCGCTGGTTCCGCGTGCAGCCGACGAGCCTTTGCCGCAATTTCTCCAAAAGTCTCCGCCACCGCGCCGCAAGTGGCCCTGGCTGGTGGTGTGGGCAGCCGTGGTTCTGGCTTTGGCCGTGGCCGGACTCCGCTACTGGATGCCGCAGCCGGTCGAGCCGGTTTCGCTGTCGGTGATCGAACGCGAGGGGCAACTTCAGATCAGTTGGAATCATGCCGCCGTCGCCAAGGCCAGAGGCGGATCTCTTGAGATCGTCGATGGTCCCGACGTGCGCAAGGTTCCCCTGACACCGGAGGTATTGGCTTCCGGCAAGTTTACGTATGTTCGCAAGACCGGCGACGTCGAGATACGTTTCACTGTAGAGAACTCGCTCGGCACGCGGGTACAGGAAGCGTCGCGTTTTCTGGGCCGCGCGCCAGCGGCCGAGGCGCCCCCCGATGCGGTCGCGTCGCTCGAACAGCGGCGTGCGGAGCTGGAGGCCGAGGTGAAGAAGCTACGTCGCGAGAGGGACGCGGAAGCGCTGCGCGTTCAGCAGCTCGAACGCACCTTGCGAATTTTGCAGACGCGCCTGGGGATCGATCAAGGCAAATGAGCGGCGGCTTACCGCGCGGCGATGCGCTTCTTGGCTCCTGCGCCGCCGGGAACGAATAATTGCTCGATCTGCTCTTCGGGCAGCGACATCGCGAGGTGCATCACGGCTCCATTGATGCTGAACGTCGCGGAACTTGCGAGCGCACCCAGAGCCGGCTTATTCTGCGCGTTCGATTGCAGCATGCTGACCAGGAACTTCAGAACATCCTCTAGAGCCTGCGCATTCTGAGGAGAGTTAGTCACCGCGTCGGCGCTGATGGTCACTGCGGAGCTTCCGAAATTGAGACCGCCCGAGGCCGCGATCACCGCCTGTAGCAGATTGCCCTGAGTCACACTGCCGAGATTCGCGTTCCCCAGCTTTCCGTTCAGAAACTGAGACAGAGGAGTCGTGGTCGCGAACCAAGCTTGATTGTTCGCACTCGCAGCGACGGCCTGCTGCGCGAGTGGACCGGAATACGCAGGCCCTCCGCGCCGGTCAATCGTGGCCTCCACGGCGTCCGTGCCGCCGATGACAACAGTGGAAGCATCCAGAAACGCGATCGATATCGGCGTACCGTTCCGGGGCGCAGTGATCACGTTGATCCCACCATATGGGGTAACGGTTCCGCCAGCGGCGGTCGCCGCGGTAGCGATCATTGCGGGTTGGAAGGCGCCGTGTCCCAGCACGATTCCGTTCTTCTGGGTTGTGGTGGAGTCGGCGTTGGTCGCGGCCAGGACCTCAGTCACATCCCGGCGAGGATCGAACCCCGTGGCGGCGAGAAACATTTGAAAGCCGCTGTCGTTGAACTGAATTTGGGAAAGCACGTACTGACCGAACGGAGACGCCTCCGCCTGCTGGACCTGCACGCCGGAAAGAATCTTTGCGTCCGGCATGACCAGACGTAACAGACCTGGATTTACTGCGGCCATGGCAGTGCCAGCCGACAGAACAATGATCATAACCGCCGAGCGTGAATTGTTCATGATGCCCTCAGTCACATTGTACGAGCGCGTCGGGGAAGAAGTTCCCGTGGCTTCTGTCCTATAGTGAAGCTTGGGGATGAATCCAGAAGTCGCCGCCTCCTTACCTGAGGTCCATTCGAGCGTTACCACCGCGCGGACGACTCTGTTCCGGCGCATGCTCGCCTTCGCCGGGCCGGCTTATCTGATCAGCGTCGGCTACATGGACCCGGGCAATTGGGCCACGGACCTCGAGGGCGGAGCCCGGTTCGGCTACCGCCTCCTGTGGGTTATCGTGCTATCGAATCTGATGGCGATCCTGCTGCAGACTCTGTCCGCAAGATTGGGAATCGTCGCCGGCCGCGATCTCGCGCAGGCCTGCCGTGAGACCTATCCGCGTCCGGTATGCAATGCGCTGTGGGTGCTATGCGAGATCGCGATTGCGGCCTGCGATCTGGCCGAGGTTCTGGGCGCTGCCATCGCCCTCCATCTGCTGTTCGGATTGCCGCTGGTGATTGGAGTGGTCCTGACCGCGGCGGACACGGTTCTAGTTCTGTGGTTATCGCGTTACGGAATCCGCCTGATTGAAGCGCTGATTCTTAGCCTGATCGCGGTCATCGCGGGTTGTTTCCTGGTGGAACTGGCGTTTGCCAAGCCGGTTTATCACGAGATCTTCTATGGCCTGATCCCGCGCATCGATCGCCAGAGTCTCTACGTCGCGGTAGGAATTCTGGGCGCCACGGTCATGCCGCACAATCTGTACCTGCATTCGGCCCTGGTTCAGACGCGCCGGATCGGACGCACGATCGCGGAAAGGCGCGAGGCCTGCCGCTTCAATTTTATCGATTCATGCATCGCGCTTAACGGCGCGCTGGTGGTCAACGCGGCGATCCTGGTGCTCTCCGCGGCGGTCTTTTTCAAGCAGGGAGTGGTGGTGACGCAAATCGAACAAGCGCAATCCATGCTGTCGCCGCTTCTGGGCACCACCGCTGCGAGTCTTCTGTTTGCGATCGCGCTCCTGGCCAGCGGCCAATCTTCCACGCTCACCGGCACTTTTGCCGGACAAATCGTCATGGAAGGGTTTCTCGACTTGCGCATGCAGCCCTGGCTCCGCCGGCTGATGACGCGCTCGCTGGCGATCATTCCCGCCGTGATCACGGTATACATGGCGGGCGAACAGGGCACCTTCCAGCTCCTCCTGCTCAGCCAGGTGATCATCAGCTTGCAGCTTCCTTTCGCGGTGATCCCGCTGATCCGGTTCACTAGCGATCGTTCGCGGATGGGCGAGTTCGTCAACCCGGGCTGGGTCAAGGTGCTGGCGTGGGGCGCGGCGACGTTCATTCTCGGGTTGGGCTTCTGGCTTACCTGGCTTCAGGCCGGCCCCTGGATTATCGGCGCACCTTGGCGCGCGATCTTGATTGGACCGCTGATCGCGGGCGTGCTGGCTTTGCTCGGATGGATCATGTTCTTTGGAGTGCGGCCGCGCCCGCAAGACCATCCGCTGACCGGCGCTGCGATTGCGTCCGATCTTCCCGCACCGGTGTACCGCCGGATCCTGGTGCCGCTGGATCATTCGGCTCGCGACCGCGCCGCGATTGCGCATGCCGCCGCAATGGCGCGTTTGCACGGAGCGACTTTGCATATTCTGCACGTGGAGGAAGGCGTCACCAGCCAGTTGCTGGGCGAGCTCTCGTCCACTGCGGAGATTCAAGCGGGCGAAGAATACTTTCACGGGATCGTGGAGTCGCTGGCGAACGAGGGGATTCACGCCGAGCTTCGAGTGGTCCATGGACACAGCCCCAAGGACGAGATCGTTCGGCTGGCGCGCGAGCTACGGCCGGATTTAGTCGTGATGGGCGCGCATGGGCATCGCGGCGTGAAAGATCTCATCTTCGGGAACACTATAAATGGCGTGCGTCACGAGGTCGCCGCGCCCGTGCTGGTGGTCGGAGAATAGGTGGGGCCGCGGCATCTCCTCGACGCGGCCGCTGGCCCCACACCCTACTTTGGAGGGGCCAGGCCCGCCGTCTTCGTGCTCTTTGGCATCACGTCTTCCCGCGTGGGCAGCATGCCGTCCCATCCGCCCCCCAATGCCTGAATCAAGCTGACGCTGGCCGTCATTTGTCTGGTCTTGAGCAGCACTGCCGTCACTTCGTTTTGCAGGGCGATTTCCTGGGCCGTGATCACCTGCAGATAGGTGGTAATGCCGCCGGTATATTGATTGTTGGCGAGTTCCAGCGAGCGTTCGGCATAACCGACCGCGTTCGCCTGCTGCTTCGCTTCTACTTCCAGAATGCGCATCGACGATATATTGTCCTCGACCTGCTGAAACGCGGTCAGCACGCTCTGGCGGTAGTTAGCCACGGCCACGTCGTAAGCCGCCTGGGCTTCCTCGGTGACGCCGCGCCGCCTGCCGGCGTCGTAGATCAACTCGGACACGGATGGGCCAAGGGACCAGAACCGGCTTGGCCAAGTGAACAAGCTCAACAAGCTGGAAGCTTCGAGACCGCCTCCCGCGGCTAGCGTAAACACGGGGTAATAGGCAGCCTTCGCGACGCCGATCTGCGCGTTCGCCGCCGCCACCTGGCGTTCATATCCGGCGACATCAGGCCGCCTCTCGAGGAGTTCGGAGGGCAATCCGAACGGGATTTCAGGCGGCCCCACCTTAATCGGAGAGCGTTCCATGGAGAATTCCGACGGCGGTTTCCCGAGCAAAACCGCGATCGCATGTTCGTATTGCTGGCGCAGCACCTCCGTATCGGTGGATTGCGCGCGAGTCTGCTCGAGTTGCGTCTGCGCTTGGGCGACGTCCACCTGGGACGCAACTCCCTGGTTGTAGCGGTTCACGGTGAGTTCCAGCGCCTTCTCGTAAGCCACAGTCGTATTGTCGAGAAGCAATTTCTGCGCATCCAGGCCATGCAGCAGGAAATAATCGAGCGCCAGTTCGGATTGCAAAGTCAGGCGGACGTTCTCTATGTTGGCGGCGCCGGCCTGCGCCGTGGCGACGTTTGATTCGATCGTTCTACGTACCTGCCCCCAAACATCCGGTACCCAGGATGCTTCGACAGTGGGAAACTCCAAAATCGCGTAGTTTAGGACGCCCCGCGAAACGCTCGTGCTCCCGGACGTTCCGTTGCCGGTGAGGGAGGCGCCGCCGCTGAGCGTTGGATATAAAGCGGAACGGGATACGCGGATCACCGCGCGTGCCCCGCGGTATTGGGCCTCGGCCATGGCCAGGGTTTGGTTTTGAGGTTCGATCTGCTCTTCCAGAGCGTCGAGCTCCGGATCGCCGAACATCTCCCACCACTTTCCACGGATCATGCCGTCTCTGGGTTCACCGACCTTCCATCCTTGAGCTGCTCCAAAGGACGCCGGCGGCGGCTCCTTGAACGCGGGAGGATTCGGGGTCGTGGGTTTAACGTAATTTGGGCCTACGATGCACGCGGTGGTCAGAACTATTCCTAAGGCGAGCAAGGGCCCGAGTATAAAATGTCGATTACTGATCATCAAGGTGTTTCGTGGCGTTCGGTTGTGTCTCTGCAAAAGTTTGCCGGCCAATCCAGGGCCGGATATATTCCGGACAATTAACCACGCTGGCGTCCTCGAGTTCCGTCAGGAATCTCACGCATAAGCGGTCCACCAGCGTAACTTCGCTCAGATCTAAAATCACGTGGCGGTTGGTTCTCCGCGCGCCTTCAATTTCACGGCGCAGTTCGCCGATACGTCCGCCGTGAAGTTTCCCTAAAAGCGAGAGCGTCACACAACCGGGCCGGTCGAGTTTTTTTTCAATAGTCACCTGATTCCAAAAGCGCTAGCCGGGCGCTACCTCCGGTGTGATCGGGCGGGAGTGGCGCTTCCAGGCTTCCCATCGCAATCCCCAACGATCGAGATAGAGATAAATAACCGGGGTCGTGAAAATCGTCAGCATCTGGCTGAACAATAATCCCCCGACGATAGCGATCCCGAGCGGCCGGCGCATTTCGGCCCCAACGCCGGTGCCCAGCGCGAGCGGCAATCCGCCCAGCAGGGCCGCGATGGTGGTCATCATAATCGGGCGGAAGCGTAACAGGCAGGCCTGATAAATCGCTTCCTCAGGTTTTCTCGCGTCGGATCGCTGGGCTTGAATCGCGAAGTCGATCATCACGATGGCATTCTTCTTCACAATACCGATCAGCAGGATGATGCCGATCAGGGAGATAACATTCAACTCGTTGTGCGTGAGGAGCAGAGCCAGCAGGGCGCCCACGCCCGCCGTGGGCAACGTGGACAAGATCGTGAGCGGATGAATCAGGCTCTCGTACAGCATCCCCAGGACGATGTAGACCGTGGTGATCGCCGCGGCAATCAGAATCGGCTCATTCGCGATCGCCTCCTGATACGCTTGCGCCGTCCCCTGAAAGCTTCCGTGAATACCGGACGGCAACCCGATGTCACGTTCGGCCTGCTCAATTACCGGAACCGCGTCACTCAGGGCTACTCCCAAGGGAAGGTTGAAAGAGATCGTAACCGACGGAAACTGCCCCTGGTGATTGACCGACAGGGCGGTTGTATTCGCAACATAATGCGTGAAGGCGCTCAATGGTACCTGGCTTCCATTCGTGGCCTTTACGTAAATATATTTGAGTGAGTCGGGGTTCTGAAGGAATTCGGGATCCACCTCCATCACGACGTGATATTGATTGAGCTGCGTGTACATCGTGGAGACCTGGCGCTGCCCGAACGCATCATAGAGCGTGTCGTCGATCATCTTGGAGCTGATTCCAAACCGGGAGGCGGTGTTCCGGTCGATCACCAGGGACGATTGCAATCCCTTATCCTGTTGATCCGTATTCACGTCGGCAAGCTGCGGCAAGGTACGGAGCTTGCGAAAGACCAGCGGCGCCCACTGGTTGAGTTCGCTTACGCTGTCGCTCTGCAGGGTGTATTGATACTGGGCGGCGCTGCCGCGCCCGCCGATGCGCAAATCCTGGCTCGATTGCAGGAACAGGCTCACGCCTGGAATGCGGGCCAAGCGTGGCCGCAATCGCGCGATCACTTCATCGGCGCTGAGCTTTCGCTCAGCCAGCGGTTTGAGCACGACGAACATGCGTCCGGCGTTCATCGCGGATCCTCCGCCAGGTCCGCTGCCGCCGCCCAATGAGGCATTCAGCTCTTCAACCGCCGGGTCCTGCGCCACTACCTCCACGACCTGAACCACGCGGTCGCGCATGGCTTGAAAGGAGGTGGCTTGATCGGCTTGAATCTGTCCCTGGAGCCGGCCCGTATCCTGCTGCGGGAAAAATCCCTTGGGGATGATTACGTACAGGTATACGCTGAGGGTAACGGTGCACAGCGTAACCAGCAGGATCACCGGCTGATGACCGAGCACCCACGTGAGAGCCCGTCCATAGCCCCGGCGGAAAGCTTCGAATCCTCCCTCGCTGATCCGGTAGAGAAAGCCGTGCTTCTCGTTGGGGTCGTGCGGAGGGAGCAAGCGCGCGCACATCATTGGGGTGGTGGTCAGCGATATCAGCAGCGACATCAGGATCGCCACCGACAACGCTACCGCGAATTCGCGGAACAATCGGCCCACGATCCCGGCCATGAACAAAATCGGAATAAAAACAGCGATGAGCGAAACGCTCATTGAAAGAACGGTGAACCCGATCTCTTGCGCGCCGACCATGGCCGCGCGAATAGGCGTCATGCCTTGCTCGCGATAGCGCGTTATATTTTCCATAACGACGATCGCGTCGTCCACCACGAAGCAGGTGGCGATCGTGAGCGCCATCAAGGAGAGGTTGTCGATACTGTAGCCGAATAAGTACAGAGCCCCGAAGGTACTGACCAGAGATACCGGCACCGCCACGCTCGGGATCAGCGTAATGCGGACGCTCCGCAGAAACATGAAGACCACCAGGATCACCAGGATGACGGAAAGGGCCATCGTCTTTTCCACGTCCGCGACCGACGCGCGAATGGTGTTGGTGCGGTCTAGAATCACGGACAAATGGATGGCGGCGGGAATCGAGGCCTGCAACAACGGCATCATTGCGAGAATGCGGTCCACGGCATCAATGATGTTCGCGCCCGGCTGCCGGTTAATCATCAGGATAATCGCCCGTTTGCCGCTGCCGATGTATCCTCCGGTCCGAATATCCTCGATCGAATCGGTGACGTTCGCCACGTCCGAGAGTTTGACGGGTGCGCCGTTCTTGTAAGAGATCACGAGCGACGCATATTGGGAGGCCTGCATCAACTGATCGGTGGTCTGGAGGGACCAGCTCCGATCCCCATTTCTGAGTTCGCCTTTGGGAGTGTTGGCGTTCGCGTTGCTCAGGAACGTGCGCAGGTCTTCCAACCCCAATCCGAAATTGTTGAGCTGAGTGGGATTCACGTCGATGCGGACGCCCGGAAGTGCTCCGCCGCCGATGCCCACCTGGCCGACACCCCTCACCTGGGCGATCTTCTGCTGCAGGATGGTCGAGGCCACGTCATAAATCGGTCCCGGCTGCGTCGTGTCCGAGGTGAGCCCCAGCATCAGAATCGGCACGTCTGCGGGATTGACCTTGCGCCAGTTCGGGTTCTGAGGCAGGTTCGCGGGCAACTGTCCGCGCGCGGCGTTGATGGCGGCTTGCACGTCACGCGCCGCTGCGTCGATATTCCGGTTCAGATCGAACTGCAACGTGATGCTGGTCGCTCCGAGGGAACTCGACGAGGTCATCTCATTCACGCCCGCGATGCGTCCGAACTGGCGTTCGAGGGGTGTCGCGACCGAAGAGGCCATCGTCTCCGGGCTCGCCCCAGGCAGTGCCGCATTCACCGAAATGGATGGAAAATCGACTTGCGGAAGCGGCGAAACCGGCAGGAACTGGTATGCCACCGCACCGGAAAGGCCGAGCGCCATGGTCAGCAGCGTGGTCGCCACTGGCCGGTCGATGAATGGCGTCGAAATACTCATGCCGGCTCTACGCCATGCTCCGGTATGGCATACGGAACCGTACTCTTGCCGCGGCTAAGCTTTTTCGCGATCCGATCGAACGTAAGGTAGATCACGGGCGTGGTGTACAGCGTCAGGAGCTGGCTGAAGATCAGCCCACCCACAATCGCGATTCCAAGCGGACGCCGCAGTTCCGCGCCGGTGCCGCTTCCAATGGCCAGCGGAATACCGCCGCCCATGGCCGCCAGCGTGGTCATGACGATGGGCCGGAAGCGCAACAGACACGCCTGGTAGATCGCTTCGAACGGTTCCTTACCTTCACGCCGTTCGGCGTCGAGCGCGAAATCGATCATCATAATCGCGTTCTTCTCCACAATGCCAATCAGCAATACGATGCCGATGAGCGCGATCACACTAAAATCAGTGTGAAACAGCATCAGCGCGAGCAGCGCGCCCACGCCCGCCGAAGGCAAAGTGGAAAGAATCGTTAGCGGGTGAATGTAGCTTTCATACAGCACTCCCAGCACGATATACACCGTAATCAGGGCCGCTAAAATCAGGACTGGTTCATTGGCGAGCGAGGCCTGGAACGCCGCGGCGGTCCCTTGGAAGGTGGCCTGAATACTTCTCGGCAGGCCCAATTCTTCCTTGGCTTGGTTGATTGCAGTCACTGCGTCGCCTAGCGATTTGCCCGGCGCGAGATTGAACGACGCCGTCACCACCGGAAATTGTCCTTGATGATTGACGGCGAGCGCGGTGTGCGATTCCTGGTAATGCGTGAAGGCATCCAGAGGCACTTCGCCGCCTAGAGTCGAGCGCACGTAGATGTTCTTCAACTCGTCGGGGTTCCGCTTAAACTCGGGCTTGATCTCGAGAACTACGCGATACTGATTCAACTGGGTGAACATGATCGAGATCTGCCGCTGCCCGAAAGCATCGTACAGCGTGTCGTCGACCATCTGCGGCGTAATGCCGAACCGGGAGGCAGTGTTCCGGTCGATCAGCAGCATCGCCTGCAAGCCGCCGGTCTGTTGATCGGTAGCAACGTCCCGCAGTTCCGGCACCGATTGCAGCCGCTCGATAAAACGGGGCGCCCACTCGGCCAGTTCTTTCGGATCCGGGTCCTCGAGACTGTATTGATACTGCGTACGGCTCACGCGATCCTCGACCGTGAGATCCTGCACCGGCTGCATGAAGAGCTGAATGCCTTCCACCTTGGCAAGTTCCGGTTGCAAACGTCGAATTACATCGCTCGCGCTGATTTTCCGTTCCTCCAGCGGCTTCAGGTTGATCTGGATGCGGCCGGAGTTTACGGTCGTATTGGTTCCATCGACGCCAATGAAGGAGGAAAGACTCTCCACCGCCGGATCCTTGAGGATCACCCTGGCGAGGGACTGCTGCTGCTCCCCCATGGCCGGGAAGGAGATCATCTGCGCCGCTTCCGAGACCCCGAGAATTACGCCGGTATCTTGCACCGGAAAGAATCCTTTGGGAATGATCAGGAACAGATAGATGGTGCCGGCCAGCGTGCCGGCGGCCACCAGCAAGGTAATGGGCTGAAAACGCAGCACCACGCTGAGCGTTCTTCCATAAAACCGAATGATCGCCTGAAACATCCGCTCGGAGAGCCGATAGAACAACCCTCGTTCGGACTCGGGCTTATGATGCAGCAACCGCGCACACATCATGGGCGTCAGCGTGAGCGACACAACCGCCGAAATCAGAATGGTCACGCTCAGCGTGATAGCGAATTCGCGGAAAAGCCGTCCCACGATGTCGCCCATGAACAGCAGTGGGATCAGCACCGCGATCAGCGAGACCGTCAACGACATAATGGTGAAACCGATTTGCTCCGCGCCTTTGAGTGCGGCCTGGAGTGGCGCCTCGCCCAGTTCGATGTAGCGCGCGATGTTTTCAATCATCACGATCGCGTCATCCACTACAAAACCGGTGGAGATCGTCAGCGCCATCAAGGTGAGATTGTTCAGACTGTATCCGAGCAGATACATTACGGCAAAGGTTCCTACCAGCGAAAGAGGCACAGCCACGCTGGGGATTACCGTGGCCGCGAAGGTGCGCAGGAACAGGAAGATCACCATGACCACCAGCCCGATGGTCAGCATGAGTTCAAACTGGACATCCTCCACCGAAGCCCGGATGGTAATGGTCCGGTCGGTCAGGATGTCAACGTTCACGGCGCTCGGCAGTGACGCGCGAAGTTGCGGAAGCAGTTTCTTGACCCGGTCAACCACGTCAATGATGTTGGCGCCCGGCTGCCGCTGGATATTGACGATCACCGCGGGCGAATCGTTCATCCACGCCGCCAGATTCACGTTTTCGGCGTCGTCGATCACGGTGGCCACATCCGATAGAGACACCGGCGCTCCGTTGCGATAGGCCACGATGAGCGGGCGATAGTCCTGGCTCTTGAGGAGCTGATCGTTGGCGCCGATCGTATAGGAATTTCGCGTGCCGTCGAAAGTCCCCTTAGCCTGATTTACGTTGGTGGCGGCTATCGCGGCGCGCACATCCTCCAGATTCAGATGATAAGAGGAAAGCAAGGTCGGATTGACCTGAATCCGCACGGCCGGTTTTTGGCCGCCGCTGATGCTAACTAGCCCGACGCCGGGTAATTGGGAGATCTTCTGCGCCAGCCGCGTGTCCGCGAAATCTTCGACCGCCGACAGCGCCATCGTCGTCGAAGTAAGAGCCAGCGTCAGGATGGGCGCGTCCGCCGGATTGGTCTTGGCGTAGATGGGCGGATTGGGCAGATTCGTCGGTAGGAAGGTCCCGGCCGCGTTGATCGCGGCTTGCACCTGTTGTTCCGCTACGTCGATAT
>JBEKBK010000241.1:0-12008 GCA_050015435.1 Bryobacteraceae bacterium | reverse complement strand
CGAACAATCGCAGCTCGGCTTCGTATTGTTTCGGCAGTGTCCAAATGTAAAAGGCCGCGAGTAGCAGAACGGTCAGCAAAACCGACGCGGCCAGAACTTTTCCACGCCGTACCGCGCACCAAATCCCTAGCGGCGTCAGGGTCGTACTTTTCGGGACGAACTCCACGGGAGAATTCCCGGGTATCATCCGTTCTCCGGCATCGCGTCGGCTATTGTAATCACTGGCGTAGCGCACAGTTCAGAGTCCCTTGAAACATTGTTGAAAAAACAGCTATCTAATCCACTTTCTTCAGCGTTCTCCTAATGAATCGTGAAGGGCAGAGGATCGAAGTAGAGGCCCAGCCGGCTGATTTGCATGAATCGCTCGAGCTTCCCCGTCTTGGATTTTGAGACATAAATCGAATCGTTAGGCTCGAGCCCCAGGTCCTCCCGCAAAGCATCCTTCTCGATGGCGCTCTTCACGTCGATGCGCTTCACTTCGACCGTATCCTGGGACACGCGCCGGAACAGGAACACGTCGGTATCTTTCGCGCCCGGGGCGAATCCGCCGGCGACCGTGATCGCCTCCGTCACCGTCATGTCGGAGCGGTAATCGAAACTGCCGGGTTTGCTGACATTCCCAGCGACATAGAATACGGGCTTTTTGAACTCCTTAAGCGCGACCGTAATAACGGGATCGCGCAGCACGCCGTCGCACTTCTGGCGAATCGCATCCGCCGTTTCCGGCGCCGTCAGTCCTTCCACCTTGATCTCGCCTGCAATCTGTAAGCTAATGAATCCATCGGGCTGGACGGTCACCATTTCGTTGAACTCCGGGCTGAACCGGAACCGCACGTCGAGCACGTCGGAGGATTGAAGCCGGTAACGCGCACTACGATCCCTGAAGCTGCTCCTCTCCGCATGTTCATCTTCCTGGCCCGCGGTCATATCCGGCACGACCGCGCATGCGATCCATACCGCCACGATTGCGCCCAACCTGAAACCTGATGTCATCGTTTCGCAAGTCCTTTTATTCGGTTGTGATGAGATTTGAGATATTACCCACCCCGCCTCCTTGGCGAACCCGGCGGAGCGATTCGAAAGCATAACTCGTGTTGTCCAGGTACAACGGCTCCGGCTCGCGATCGCTCCCGTTGCTAACGGGCGTTCCATGCCGGGAATAGCCGCAGAACTCAAGCAGATCGAGAAGCTTATTCCTGTCAACGCCGGGGTGCACTTCTACGCACAGCCGCGGTGTGTGCGTGCGTAGAAGTTCCGTCATTCCGCGCAGAACTTCCAGCTCCATGCCTTGCACATCGATCTTGACTCCATCGATCTTCATTTCGTCGCTGGACCCGCCCGCGATTCTGGGCCACAGCCAATCGAGCCTCGCCATTATCACGCTTTCCGCCGGACCGTCCGCCAGATTCGTGCCTACCGCCATACTTCCACTGGTAGTGAATCGCCGCAAGTCCAGATCGTGGTTCGCTCCTAGCGCCACCGGAACTACAATGATCTGCGGCATTCGGTTGAGTGCCACGGTCTCCGACAGGTTCCCGCATGTATCGAGCTTCGGTTCGAAGGCGAACACGCGGCCGCTGGGGCCCACCAAGTCCGCTAGCCGAAGCGCCGTGCATCCGTAGTTCGCGCCGATATCGAGCCAAGTTTCGCCCGCTCGGACGTTCTTGGCGAACCAGGAGTTGACACCCGGCTCCGTGCGGCCCACCAGACCGCTAAAATTGCGGTGCCACGAGGTCACCATCTTGCGCCCGCGCAGGGGCCCCGCCAGGATGCGGTGAGTTCGCACCTGACGTGGCAGCAGATCTCTTAAGAAAGCCTTAACTGAACTTTTGAACTCTCTCGCGGGTCCAGCTGACGCACCCGCCAAGCGGTACTTCATTTGCTCTCTCTCCCAATTTGTACGAGGCTAGTTTCTTCTAACGAGGTCTTTCGAACTACGTCTTGGACGCGTTCACTGTAGCCCTCGAGGTCGTGTAGTCGCCTATCGTGCCGGTGTTGATGTTCGCGATCTAAAATTTCATCTGCACGTGGGGCGTTGCAGGAGAATAATCCCGGAAGGACCGCAAACAGGCACCGGAAGGCGAGCCTTCGTTCTTTAGCAGAGACGGCTGTTCTAGAAGTACGCACCGCTTTTACTCCTTCGATCCGACAGCGAGGCGGTACGTTCCTGAAAACGTACTAGCCCGAAATCCATTTCAACCCTATTGGAGTTGAGCATACGCCTGAATAGCCGACTGTCAATCCCAATAGCACCAAAATGTTAGTACTGGTCAGTTCTATTCTGGATAATGAGCATTTGTGGCAGACTAACCCTGCGCCATATAATCCCGCAATTGTTACTGGGACGCTCTAGGCCAGATCGCTTGGAAGGACAAGGTATTTGGTGAGAGCGCAACGACTTCATGCATCGAACACTGCGCTGGGTTCGTCGCAAGTCCGACTTGATCCCAAGCTTGACGCGCATTTGGATGAAGCGCCGACGGGTTGCGCATACCCTGGCCGAATCTTCTATCTACACACCCGTGAGAGATCTGTGGTACCTGCCTGCCGGTTACGGCGGAGGCTCCCGACGGTGATCTGGTTGGATGCTCCCCGAACTCGCACATTCGACACGGAGTCGAGCGCGAAAAGTGGTCTTCTTCGATTGACGCTTGAAAAACGTCTCGATGGTCACGAGCAGTGCACGGATTTTCATGGGTGCGAATCGATTGAGCGATGTTCCCGAGACCAATTGAACGATCGTCCGCTGGCAAAATCAAGCCACCCCGCCGCACCGGGTCCTCCGCCAGACCGCCGGTCCAGCTGACAACTTCGACCGGGTTGTCTCACACGCTTGCCCTTGGTTCCGCGCGGACCCGCATCATCATCGCCATGTAAGAGAGCTGATGTTTGGGCCAGCCTCCGATTCTTGACAATCAAAGCTTTGAAGGAATGCAGATCGCGCGTCAACGGTGCGGAATGAGAGAAAGAGTTGGACACTCGCATTCTTGGGGAGCCACTTATTCTGCTTGGAACTCTCTGTCCCCGTTAGTTCACAGAAACTTGCGTTGACGCCCCAAATTCGCGAGCCTTGAGTCTCCGTTCGGGCGGCTGGAGCCGCATTCTGGCTTCTGAGGCGCGGGAAGAAACCCAATTCTCCGTTCCGAATTTTGGTATCGCCATAATTTAACCGCCTTACCACGATGACCCGCAGAACAGGAGCAAAAACAAATGAGCAGTTTACGTGGCGGAGTTGGAGTCGGTTCGACAGAATTTGGTTGAGATGGGCGAAACCGCGTTAGCCCTAATTGATGAGGCGGCCGATTAAGTTTCGGAGCCGAATTATCCCCGCGCGCCGCTCCGCCTTGCGTTTCCCGCCACGCTCGCTTCACGATGGATACCGAGACTGTTTCCGACAGGAGGGAGTGATCCAGCCCCGATGGTAGAGCGGATCGATATCGAGCGAGCCTTAGATGACCTCATCTCCAATGAGGAGGGAATGCGTTTCCAGGGTTTGGCTGTGGCTCTTGCCCAACGGCGCTGGCCCGAACTGCTCGCGTGTGAGCGTCACAACGATCTAGGCCTTGACGCTTACGCGAGCCCCAACACTGCCCCAAACGGAGTCGGAAAGGGCCTCGCCTGCTCGGTAACGGCGACACTCGGAAAGCTCAGCGGCGACGCCCGGACCGCGAAAGAACACTACGGTCCATTCTCAGTTCTTATATTCGCGACACCCCGCAAGGTTACGAAGGAAACGGAAGAACAATGGGCCGAAAGGATCCGCGCCGATTACGCATACGAACTTGTTGTGATCTCGCGCGCTGAAATCATTGCGTCACTTCAGGTCCCCGAGAACGCTTGGATGTGCAAAGTGCATCTCCGGATTCCCGTGCCGTACGCCGCTCCGCTCACCGACGCATTGGACGCGATTCGGGACGCGGCTTCCGAAGAAGCCAACCGATGGGCGGCACACCTGCGACTGAGCAATAGACCCCGCATCGCACTTAATGCCGTAAAGTTAAACAGTCATGGCAGCGAAACTCAAGAGATTTTCACCACCGCCCGAACAGAGTCATGGCTAACTCCGGGACGGAGAATTGTAATTGAAGCACCGGCGGGGCGGGGCAAGACAACCACCCTCATACAACTGGCGCAACGCCATATCAGCCTGGAAGGGATACCGATTCTGGTGGACTTACCCGGCTGGGTCCGATCCGGCTCCGACATCGTTGAATACGTCGCTCGAATTCCGTCCTTCCTTGCGCGGGATATCCGCACTCCCGTCCTCGCAAGGGCTTTCCAGGATGGGTTGTGTTCATTTTTGCTGAATGGCTGGAATGAGGTCTCCTCCATCCACTTCGAGCAGGCTGCCGAGATGCTCCGAACACTCGCACGCTTTTTTCCGGGAGCCGCCATCATCGTGACGTCGCGCACCCATCACATCGTTCCAACTTTGCTAGGTGGAACACGATTCCGCCTGCTCCCTCTAACCCCGATGCAGCGCAGGCGTTATCTGGCGGAGGCCCTTGGAGAAGGTCCCGCGGCCGAACTCGGTCTCGCCTTATCCGGCGATCCGGTCCTCGATGACTTGACGCGCACGCCGTTCATACTCGCGGAAGTGACGGCGCTTTTTCACGCCCGACTTCCAATCCCAAGGACCAAATTAGGGCTGCTCGAAGCAGTAGTAGGGCTAATGGAACGTTCCGAAGAACACGCAGGCCAACTGCAAGGGCCACCGTTGCGGGGGCTCTCGGATCAATATCTCCGCGCACTCGCCGTGTATCTCACCGCGCGCGGCGATGTATTGCTCACCGAGTCCGACGCCCGACCTATCTGTCGCGCTGTGAGCGAATTGCTCCGTATCTCCGGTCAAATTTCCGCACCACCAGAACCCGACGACGTCCTCAACGCCCTCACCTCGCACCACATACTGGAGCGCGTCGAATATCCGAACACCAGCTTCCGCTTCGAGCACCAGCAGTTCCAGGAGTATTACTGTGCTCTGATGCTCCGGGACGAACTCGGAAGAATGGTCGCATCGGGAGATCCCGCTCAGGCTGAGGGATTTGAGAGCAAATATGTGAACAATCCGTCTTGGGAAGAACCGCTTCGCATGATTGCCGCCGAATCCAATGGCACCACGAGCAGCATCGCAGCGGGCGCAGCGCTCGTGCGATTGGCCCTACGCGTTGACTCCGTCCTAGCAGCCAAGCTTTCGCATTTAGCCGGACAATCAGTGTGGAAGGAAATCCGCAGCGATGTTCACAATCGCCTCCGGGCTTTATATGCGGCGCCTAGTCAGCAGCTTCGCGAATACGCACTCACGGCGATGCTTGCCACCGGTTCCGAGGAATTCGGCGATATACTTATTCCGCTTCTCACGAGCCCGGACCAACAGGTGCGCCTGCACACGTATCGCAGTGGCATGCCATTCCATCCCTCCACCCTCGGCCCAGATTGGCGGCCAATCGTTGCTACCTGGACGGAAGGTCTGCGTGCCGAGTTTGCAAGTGAGCTCACGATGCATCAGGGAATGATCGAGGTTGGGCTGTTTTTTGCTCGCTCGGACCCGAGTCTTGCCGTCCGGCTCGCCGCGCTTCAGGGGCTAAGCTGGATGGGACAGTACGACGCCGTTGCCAAAATTCTGCAATCCCTGCCGGATTCCGAATTTGAACAGGCAATTGTGAAATTCCATCTGGAGGAAATTCCTCCAGCTCTCTACCCACGTGCGATTGCTGCGTACAAGACGCTCCTGGATCGCGTCGACGACCGCAAGGCCCGTCTTCAGATCGCGCTTGCTTTAGCCGAGATCAACGACCCCGACACACCTGTCCGACTTAAGGCAGAGCTGAACACATTGCCCCTGGACTTGGTGAGGGAACTCAGCGACTACCTGCTCCGCCCTGCCATCGACATTCTGCGTGCCGCCGATCCGCAATGGCTCAGCGAATGGGTCACGGACCGTGTCATTCAAGGGGGATTCTGGCGGGATAACTGGCTTTCATTGATCCTGCAAATTCCACAATCCCCGAAGGATCAACTGCTTCAGCGAGCCGAAACTGAAGACCTGCGACGCAGCGGTGGCGGAGGCGTCATCGCGATTCTGCGAGCAACTGCCGACGCCGATACAGGCAGGGCGGTTTTCATTGCTTACCGTGACCATCATCGTGTGCTGCTCGCTGACCCGCAAAATCAGGAGAAGCAGGCCATCGACGCTCAATTGCGAGGTCTCCTCGGCTCGATCCCGCGAGCCGTCTTGATCGATGGACTATCCGATCTCCTTGCCCAGCCTCCGGAGAACGAAGGTTTAGCCATCATCACCGAACTGTTCATCTTGCGGGGTGCTGCCAACGATGAGGCGAACGAAGTGCTAGCGGAGCCGCAGCGCAACCGGCTTCGCACCTATCTCAAATCGGCAGTCAGGTTCATCCTGGAACAGGATGATTTCAACGGCCAGGGCAAAGGGTATCTCTCCTCCGCCCTCGCTCGCGTCGGCGAACAGCATGACATGACCGACATCATCGAGATGATCCGCGCCGACATCATTCGAATGAGAGAGGGGCGCGCAGCGAGAGCCCGTGACCACCGTTTGCCCAGGGCGCGTGCTAGTTCGGCGTCGTGGACCCCCTGGCATATGGAAGCGCTGGTGTGGCTGGGACGCGCCGAAAGCGAGCGGTTTCTGATGGAACTGCTGAATGAACCTGAATACGAAGAGGATGCTGCTTGGGCGCTTCAGGTCATCGCCAGGAGAACGAACCCCGGCCCCAACGTCATTATGGGCGCACGCCTCGGCAACACCGCTCGCGATTACCGTAGGGTCCGCAGCGGTGCCTCGGAGTGGCGCGCAATGTACACGGAAGACCTGCGCGCTAAATACGCAACAGCCGTGCGGCAAAGGATTCTCAATCTGCTGGAAGAGAGCAAGACCGGCGACCTCAAAACCACTCCCTATCACCACAGACTTAAGGAGCTCGCGAAGGTGCTTGCTGCACTCGATCCGCAGGACTCCGCGGATCTTATCCTAGACATTGCCGAACTCCGCGCGCGATCCGACGGATGGCTTCGCCTTGTACTATTGGAGGCGCTGGTGTTCGCTGGCGTTTTAATTCAGGAAAGCCGCCTGACTGCGATTCTTGAGCCGGTCCTCGCCGAGTTCCGTGTACACGGTATATACAACAAAACCGGTCTGCTCACGCGGCTGCTCTGCCTCCTGCCATTTGTCGACGAGCCCAACCGCGGCATCGTACGCGTCCGCGAAATCCTCGCGGAATTTCGGGTCTCCTGGTACGATAACCGCGACCTTCTGTTCGCCCTGGCGCAGTGCGCCGACGAGACCGGGCTTGAACTGCTACGCGACATTCGCGATCTCAATAACGGCGCGTTTCAGCATATCGCCAAGGACTGGCTTGAAGCCCTGGCAAGCTGCCCTTTATCTGGCGCTCGCAAAATGCTCCTGGGATTCGTCGATTCTGACCCGCGTGCCGGTGAGCGTACCCTTCCGGACTATGCGGTCAATGCTCTGGCAAGTCATCTCGTGAATTTGGCCCGCGCTGACGCCTCCATCGCTCAACGCGTCATCGCGAGAACGACTGAGCCCGTCTCGGTGCAACAGCGTGCCATCCTCGAAAAGGTCCTTGCCTGGATGGGGACTCCGGCGAGCCTGCTTGCAGGGCTCAACCTGATTGACGACGCTTCACCGCAGCCGGTCCCATACGAGATCGCCCGCACAATTGAAGATGTTTTCCTGGAGAAACGACCGTACGGAGGCTCCGCGCAGTCTTATACGTTGGTGCCTCGCGCCGCAGGCGATCTCAAAGCGCGTCTCTTTGATATGGCGAAGCATGATCCAAGGCGCACCCGATCAGCTCATCGCCTGATCGCGCAGATCGAAGAGTGGCGTCTCGAATATGGAAGGCCTCCTTCGGAGCCGCGACATCCCGCCATTGATTCCGGGGAGATGTGGCCTCCGATTGAGCCTTCAGTGCCGCCGAGTTCAGATACAACGTGAAATGCGACGAGGGACTAAGCGTTGCCCTCGTCAGTTTCCCAACGAGGTGTGCGCGAAGCGCAGTTTGCGCACTCGTTCCCATCTCCGCCAGCCGGAAACAATTGCGGAGACCGAAGATTTTGGACCCTCCCACATCGGCACAGATACACACTTAAAGCCCCGATGCGAGGAAGTCCGATTAGGTCCCCACGGGTGATGATAGTCTGAGGAGCATCGGTCTTGTAGACGGTCTTTGACGTTCTCAAGGCACATCCGGCGCTGATGCAGCCGGAAACCGGTGACGAGCGCGAACCGGACCCATTGATCTGGGGTGGCTGAATTGGGATCGGTAAGCAAGAACTTGACCTCGAGCGATGAAGAATTCAGACTTATGGCAGGATCTTGAAGCTCAGTTCCGGGCGTTAGACCCATATGGCCTGCTCCGCGCAGACGGAACGTACACAGTAGGCAGCAGCAACGTCAGTGGCGCATTGCTTTATCAGTGGGCTCTCAGGGGAGACACGTCGCTGGCGGTCCACTTCCGCGTCCTAGCGCATAAGGCGGGTGCTGCGTTAGGCCGAGCCGATCTGGGCCCTTTCGACGCGTGGCTCCAAGATCTGATGACAGAACCTCGCTTCTTTAGGATGGAAGAGCCTGTGGGATTCGAGGAACGTGAAGATGGAACGATAGTAAGACACTTTGTCCTTGCAACGATCAGCAATATTTGCCAAGCGTCCGCCCACCATTGCCTCGGCCTACAGCTTGCGGCGCTAGAAGCGGAGCATTTTGCCAATTCGGCGCCGCAGACTGTGTCGCACAGGATTACTGTTCCGCCAGGGGTTCCGTCGATGGACTTGCAGGCTGCATCGCCCAAATCGGAGATCAATGAAGCCATTGAAGTAGAGCCGTCGGACGCCGATCGTGGCAAGATACGATCCTCATGGCTGGATGCTAAGTGTGCTGCAAAGGGATGCAATTCTGATCTGGATATCGAGAACAATGGTGGACCGACCTACAACACCATCCAGCGCTATCGTTCCGGCAAGAAGAGCACGCGCGACACCTATGTTCGGGGGTTGTTCGCCAAAGTGTTCGGACAGGACATTTCCGAAGTACCCGAATAAATAATCAATCGCCCACAATCATAGCTTTCCAATCAGTTAGAGGAAGATCTCAAAGTTCCTGAAATTTCCTCAAAAACTCTCAAATGGACGCGTGCGCTGAATCCGCTTATCATTCTTGAAGAAAATTCTTTGGGAGAAACAATGACAGCAACGAAGCTCAAGACAAAGCGGGCAGCAGCGGGCATCCCAGGTTACGCGGTTTGCCAGGTCGCTGGTATATCGCGGGCGAAGCTTTCCGATGTTGAACGTGGGTACGTGACTGCATCTCCAGAGGAACTGCAACGCATCGACGGCGCGATTGAGCAGATCCTCCAGACGCGACAACACCTCGCTGCGCTGGCAAGTGAGGCGGGTCTGTGTTTGACCGGGATTCGTCTATGACTCAGCAACCGTTGGTGGGGAGCCAGCAGGTGAACCTCGGTGCCAGGCCGCGTCAAAACAGTGGAGGCCGGGCGACATGACCAAAGTTGCCTCGGTCCGGGCTGGCAACCCGGCCGCTCAGCCGGAGGTGCGCGTAATCGATCTCCGAGGTTCCGATGGGAAGCTCATTCGAAAAGTGACGCGGTCCGAAGCCGATCGCGTGGTAGAAAGCGGTCTCGGTTTTCGACGTGGAGAACACGAAGTCCGGCTGGTGGCCGCAGCCTCTCACCATGATGGCAACCCGCGCACGTGGGTGGGAAGTCAAAGAGCGGGACAGGTTCGGGCATCAAAGTACGCCCACAATGAGCGCGTGTGTGGCGCCTGGCGGAACGAACACCAGCACGGCCCGGAGCTTCCGGAGGCAAGCAACTCGTGAACCGAGACTTTGTTGACCCTCAACCCATTACCATTGACCCGCACTTCTCGGCGCGGTTTTATGCCGAACTTTGGGGGATGTGTGCCTCCACGGTGATTCGATGGTTTCAGGACATGCCGGGCGTGCTTAGGCTCAGCCAGCCATCGAAGAATGGGAGACGCGCCCGCATCGAACTGCGTATTCCGTATTCCCTGGCGATGCGCGAGTACCGTCGCCGGACGGTCCAGAGCTAATGTGTGTGGCATGCTAACACTTCAAAGGCGGCACTCCCCAAAGTGCCCGGATCGAAATAAAGGCTTCGACTACCTCAAGTGTCGTGGCCATTGCCCGTTTCGGGCTTACGGAACCAGAGAAGATGGAAAAAGGATACGACTCTCGCTTAAGACCCGAGATCTCCAACGGGCTGCGCGGCGCCTGACTGAAATGGAAGATCGCATCTCAGGCAAGGCCCGGAAAGCGATCGACGAGGCCGTGGAAGCGTTTCACGACCAGCACCGGGGGAATGGATCCGAAACCAAACGAAAGTACAGGAGGGTCCTGGGATACCTCGGTGACATCTGCGGCGCAAAGTCAATCCGGTACGTGGATCAAGTGGATGTCGAATTGATGGATCGGTATGCGTTGTCGCGTGGCAAGGAGAGTTGGGGGTGGGTGAAGGAGATTGAAGTCTTGGTGCAGTTTTTCGAGTTCTGCCGCGACCGCGAGTGGACCTTGAAGAACCCCGCCCGGAGCTTGAAACGCCCGCGGATGATCGAAGCCAACGACGTGGTGCCGTACACGCACGACGACATCATAGCGATTATCTCGGCCTGTGATAAGTTCGGCAAGACCAGCTATGAGCGCAGGCGCGCGCGTGCGATGGTGCTGCTCATGCGTTACGCCGGCCCGCGCATCAGCGATGTGGTGACCCTCTCCCGCGACCACATCCGTGGGACCAGGCTTGAAAAGCGCGCCGTGAAGAACAATCGTTGGATTCGGGTTGAATTGCCCACCTCGGTGCTCGACGCGCTCGAGGCGTTGCCGCTCCCGAAAGGTGCAGCCGAGGATAATCGCCGCTTCTTTGCAAAAGATACGGCCACGCTGCGGAGCCTCGTCAAAGGAGCATGGCGGACGCTGGCTGCAGTTTTCAAGCTTTCCGGGGTGGCCGGGGCGCACCCCCATCGTTTCAGGCATACGCTAGCGTCAGAACTGCTTGCAAAAGGGGGTACGATCCAAGAAGTTGCGGCGATCCTTGGAGACAGTCCGATTACGATCAGCCGTTATTATGCGAAGTGGACGCCGGAATACCAGTCGCGCCAGGACGTGCTAATCCGAAAAATTCATGGCACAAATTTGGCACAGGCACCTGAAACCGCAGTTAAGTGTTGAGTTATGAAAAACTTACGGAGGTGGCCAGGGACGGAATTGCACACCATTACACCGCCCTGACTATTCCGCTGACCGGCATTTGTCTCGATCCAGCTCTTGGATCGACGAATGCCGCTATCTGATTCCCCACGGTTCTCGCAGCTCTCCGCGTCGCGCAAAGCTCTAGTTCGGCTTTGCCAATCAACGAATTACGGCCACATTCAGGATTTAGCCGTCCGCGATTGCGAACCGGTCTTCTCTGGGAAATGTCTAGTCTTCGCCGATGTCAAACTCGACTCCGAGGAACGCCCTCGCGAGGAAGCCGCGGATTCTGACTTCTTACTCTGCGCCGAAATCGTTCGGTTGATGACCCTCCTCGATAAGATCCACAACGGAAAGATCTCCAAGCTCGAAGTTCGCGCGGGGCTCCCGCGCCGGATCCTCTTGGAGAATCTACCCACGGAACTACCAGGGGTCTCGAGATGATCGAAAGCTGTTTTGATTTTTGCCTGTCGCAAGGCAGGCCGGATCTAAAGGTCCAGTGCGTCGCCAAGGTGGTTGACCCGACAGGAAGACGGCAACCGGAGGGTTGCGGGCCACCGGCGGGACGCGTGGGGACGGCGGGGTTCGGAAGGACACCTTAGCCGAAGGGTATACCCGGAAACCACGCGCGTTGGGGATTGCTTCAGTTCGTTAGGGCCGGCGGCCGGAAACGGCAGCTAATCCAGGTGAAGCAGAATCCGCACAGGTTGGTGTCACCGAAGCGCGAAGACAC
>JBEKBK010000240.1:0-13034 GCA_050015435.1 Bryobacteraceae bacterium | reverse complement strand
TCACGGGTGTCTTCGCGCTTCGGTGACACCAACCTGTGCGGATTCTGCTTCACCTGGATTAGCTGCCGTTTCCGGCCGCCGGCCCTAACGAACTGAAGCAATCCCCAACGCGCGTGGTTTCCAGGTATTCCCTTCGGCTAAGGCGTCCTTCCGAACCCCGCCATCCCCGCTCGTCCCGCCGGTGGCCCGCAACCTCTTCGGCTGCCGTCAATTCAACCACCTTCTTGGCGACGCACTGGACCTTTAGATCCGGCCTGCCTTGCGACAGGCAATAACAAAACAGCGCTCGATCATGTCGAGACGCACTCAAATTCGGTAGGTACGTTCTCCAAGATGATCCTGCGCGGGATGCCCGCGCGGATTTCGAGCTTGGAGATTTTCCCGTTGTTGATCTTGTCGAGCAACGCCATCAGCCGAACGATTTCGGCACAAAGCAAGAAGTCCGGTTCGGCGGCTTCCTGCCGCGGGCGTTCCTCAGCGTCGAGCTTGACGTCCGTTAGGACAACACACTTCTGCGCCGTGAGCACCGGTTCTTGGTCCCGTACATCCAGGTCCTGGATGTGCCCGTAATTCGTTGATTGGCAAAGGCGCACCAGAGCCTGCCGCGCCGGCGAGAGCTGTGAGTATCGCACGGGTTTGGCAGTCATCTGTCTCCTCCGTCTCGATTTATGCTGGTCGAATGCGCACCCGCCTTCCGCAGCGACGCGGATGTGCAGTGTGGGCAGCATGCAGCGCAGTACCGGCCCGCCGCCCGGATCGGCGTGTGCAGCACCGGCGGTGTTGCGCCGCAAATGTCGCACTGGCGCGCGTAGTGTGGGACTCGCATGCAGTTGTGCGGACCGGGAGTTGCCACGGGGCACATGGTTGTTGCTCTTCGGCGCATTCGGGGATTCCTTTCCGGGGGCGATCCCGGTATTGAGGGGTTTGCGGACTTCAACGGTCCTGGATGCTCGCGAGCCGGCGGCGCTTGTCCTTCCGCTGGGACTGTAGGCGCCAAGCCGCCACGCGAAGCGTCGAACCCGCTGGGACTGTAGGCGCCAAGCCGCCACGCGAAGCGTCGAACGCACCCGGGTGGTCCTGATACTTCATCGTGCCTGCGAGACTACCACTGTGCTGGGCACTGAGCTTGCCGCTTGACACCCTTCTAGGGTGTGGCAAGCTGGCAAGCTGAGACAGTGTGCCAGTTTGCCGAGCGTGCCGAAAAGGGGGTGGCAAGCTGGCAAGCTTGGCGGAATGAGTCAGATACGAGCGTGCCGCAGTGGTGAGCTTGCCACCTGATTTGAGCTTGCCACCCAGCGTGCCACCGACAAGCGGGGTGGCAAGGTCAAATCGTGTCATTCTCGATCCTCCACGAGGCAATTCCGGAATTGATTTCGCGCGCCAGTTTCGCGACTCACCACGCCAGTCAAAACCCCATTCGCCAGGAAATCCCTAGCTCTGTTCCGGCCGAGTCCAAGTCGTGCCGCCAGATCCTCAAACTTTTTCACGCCTACACCGGGATTGGTTCGCAATAGTGCAGTGAGTTGGTCCCCTACGTTGCGTGCAGGAGCATCGACCCGGTCATCACGGACGAACCGGCCGTCGGCGTAGTGGTACACCAGCGTCCCGGAAAGCCCGTACCTGGATTTAAAGCACCGCAGAGCCAAACGGTCCAGCCTGCCTGGATCACCGCTCATGTTGACCACATGGAAGCACTGATCCGCGCCAGGCTTAAAGTCAGACGATCCACGGAAGTCTTTGGCGCTATCAGCCTTGCCGTCGTGATGAATCACAATCACAGTCGCGCCCAAGTCAGCAAGCCGTCTCAGTGGTGCAAAAAAAGCGCGCATGACGCTAGATGAATTTTCGTCACCCTCAATAAAGGCGATGAGTGAATCGATCAGAACGATTGGTTTCGGGTCGCAGACGCTCACCCAATCCCTCACAGCGGCTGCCCCAGCTCCTGGGATATCCCCGTTCCATCCGCCCCACCAATGAAGGAATGGCCCATCGGAAAGCCGTAGCCGCGCGTTCCGTTCCTGAATGACGCATCTAGGGTTTTCACGATCAAGGATCAGTGCCGGGATACCATTTGCGATCGCGTCCCTAATGAAGGCAGTCGCCAGCGTACTTTTCCCGCAGCCAGAGTCGCCCGTGAACGTGACGATGGAGCCCTCGGGTAGCTCAGGCTCACGAACATACTTGAAGGGCTCAA
The DNA here is from genome assembly GCA_050015435.1 of Bryobacteraceae bacterium. GTDB lineage: Bacteria > Acidobacteriota > Terriglobia > Bryobacterales > Bryobacteraceae > Palsa-187. The sequence continues at coordinate 10,840 of JBEKBK010000240.1, read as the reverse complement.
CATCGGCGCCGACCGGCGGCAAGTGCTCTACCCGTTCGACACGACCGACTACCCCGACTTCCTCACCGCCAAGATCCCGGATCTGATCGAGAACCTCTTTAATTTCTGGGCTCGCAACGGTGCAGCCTGACGTCAGAAGCTCGTTCACCTTGCTGTTCAGCATCCAAGCTCGCCGCTGGATTGTTTTCTCCCGTAAGGTCCGGCCAAAGCCCTCGAGCAGTCCCCCATCGAGCAAGCCTTCCCGGTGGACCTCGAGCAGCCCGGCGAGTCCATCAATTTGGCCGAGCTTCCCGGTGTCATGGATGTAGTGGCTGATCGCGTCTACAGTGGGATCAATTTCCCGCGCGACATCTAAAATTGCCGTGAAAATAGTCCGATGGCGTTGTACCGCAAAATCATCCGGCTTCAGAAACCCAACTTTATGCAGGGCGGGTTCACCGCACCGCAGGATGGTCCCCAAAACGAGCGCTTCCATCTCGGAAGCGATTAGGCGAGACGGGTCCGGCTTTCGGTCGACGCTGCGCAACTTGTGATTGGAAGCCGCCATAATCACCATGCACGATCGACCCAGGATTGGGGCGCGCGGGTGGCGGCTTCATGCTCGCCGTTGATCTGCGCCGCCAACGTGGTCAGCTTGCCAGGGGTGGCAGAGGACCGCATCGAAGAAGAACGGGCGCATGTCGGGCGGCTTCGAGACTTGGTGCTGTACTGAAGTCTGTAAGTCTATGAGGAATTGGTAGCGCTAAGGGGAATCGAACCCCTATTTAAGCCTTGAGAGGGCTCTGTCCTAACCGTTAGACGATAGCGCCGCTGAGTCGAACACCCACATTATACGACAGCCGATCCGATTCTCAGTACGTCTCCACCGCGGGCGCGGGAGATGAGTGGGAACGCAAGCGGAAGTGATACACCAGCGCACCGGTCACCATCGTAATCACGGTCGCGAGTGAAATGAACGGCTTCTGCTGGATGCCGAAAATCACGATCCACACTTCCGGAATCAGAAACAAAATCGGAATGAGCGGGAAACAGAAGCTGACGATCGGCAGCTTCTGCCAGCCCGGCTGCCGCCGGAAATAAAACAATGACGCGACGCCCATTGCGGTGAAGAAGCTCAGCGTGAATCCGATGTAGCTCACCAGGTCTCGAAACGGCGTCAGGGTCATCAGCATCGTGCAAATTCCCTGGGCAATGATCGCGACCCATGGCGTATGCCACCGCGGATGAACCTTCGCCGCGGACGCGAGGAACGCCCCGTTTTTCGCCATCGCGTAATAGACTCGCGGCCCAGTGATCACCTGCGCGTTGACCGTCGCCATCAGCGACAACGCCATCAACGCCGCGAAGGTCGTGGCCACGTCCGGGCCGAATAAATGCGCCGCCGACACCGCGCCCACCGCCACTTCCCCCTTCATTTCCCCCAGCGGCATGGCGTAAATGAAGACTACATTCAATACCAGGTACAGCGCGGCCACCAGACCGGTTCCAATCGCCAGGGCCAGCGGAAGCGTCCGCGCCGGATGCTTGATCTCCTCGGCGACATAGGTCGCCGCGTTCCATCCGCTGTAGGAAAGGTAAATGAAAAACAGGCTGACCGCGAACTGCTCGCTCAGCGGCATCGGCGACGTGCGCGTCGTGGTCATCGAGAAATTCTGCCAATTACCATGTCCGGCTCCGAAGGCGAAGGCGATGAAGATCACCAGAATCGCGACCTTCGCCAGGGTCAGCACGTTTTGAACGCGCGCCACGCGCTGCACTCCCACCAGGTTGAGCACGGTGAAGAACAAGACCAGCGTGCAAGCGATCAGTTGCTGTTTGCCAAACTGCAATGCGAAATTGCCGGAACCGATCGCATGCGCGTGCTCTTCACCGCAAGCCTTGCAAACGTGACCCAGGTAGTCCGCGAAAGCCAGGGCGGCGCCCGCAATCGGCGCGGAAAAACCAGCGAAGAAGGACACCCAGCCTGACATGAATCCCCACGTGGCCCCGTAGGCGCGCGTCAGGTAAACATACTCGCCGCCGGAACTGGGAAGATTGATTCCGAGCTCGGAATAGCAAATCGCGCCGAGCAGCGCGGAGACGGCGCCGACCACCCAGATCCACAGCACCAGGTTGGGTGCGCCCAAATCGCCCGCAAGAAAGCCGGTGGTGCCGAAGATGCCCACTCCGATCATGCTGGAAATGACCAGGGCGGTCGCGCTGACTACACCCAGTTGCCGGAGCAGAACCGGCTTCGCGGAAGCGGTGGACACGTACTAATATTCTACTGTTGGCCCGATGCGGCCCCGAAGCGAGTCAGTGAGGATCCTCCGTCGCACACGTAAATTCCGCCGGTGATGTAGCTCGCCGCCGGTGAGCAGAGAAACAGCGCAAGATCCGCCAGTTCGTCCTTCGTGCCATACCGGCGCAGCGGAATGGACCCCTCTACGCGCTGGCGATGCTCTTCCGTGGGCGCGAGCCTGCGCATGCCCTCGGTGTCCGCGGTCGGGCCCGGAGTGATGCAATTGCAGCGCACTCCAGAGGGTCCCCATTCCAGGGCGAGCGTCTTGATCAGCAGGTCGACCCCGGCCTTTCCCGCACACACATGCGCCTGATTCGCGATGGGCTGAAAAGCGTGGCTGGCTGAGATCGCAAGAATCGATGCGCCGGGCTTGCGCAGAAACTCGTAACCCGCGCGGCAGGTGTTGAACGTTCCGATCAGGTCGATATCGATCACGGCCTTGAATCCGTTGGCCGACATGCCGAGTACCGGCGCTGGGAAATTGCCGGCTGCGCCGCAGACCACGATATCGATTTCACCAAACCGGTCGCGCGCGGATTGAAATGCCGCCTCAACACCCGCGTACTCGCGCACGTCCGTCGCGTGGGTCGCCGCGGATGGTCCGATCGCGGCCGCGGCCGCATCCAGCCTATCCTGCCTACGCCCCACCAGCATCACCTTCGCGCCATACTCGGCGAATCGCTCGGCATGCGCTGGCCGATGCCGCTGCCTCCGCCGGTTACGAGGGCAACCTTCCCGGCCAGAAGATCGGATTGAAAGATGGACATCAGAAGAAGAATAGCTTATTGGCCGCAGCACTTCTTGTACTTCTTGCCGCTGCCGCACGGGCAAGGATCGTTACGGCCGGGTTTCTGCGCCGGAGCCGCGGGCGCGACTGGCGGAGGCGCTTCATCCTCTTCTTCCTGCTTGGACGAGAACACGGGCTCGAGACCGGAAAGCCGCAACCGCTCATCCAGGGCGAATTGGACCAGGTCCAGTTCGTCCACGTCGATGGTAGCCAGCGAGTCGATCTTCCGCAACATGCCCCGTACGCGGCCGCGCGTGGTTTCGCCGGGCATCGCAAGAGCGTAAGCGAACAGCGCGTCCTCCCGGAGGCTCGCGTAGGGCTCCTCGCGATCGAAGAACCCCGCGATCTTGTCGGCGTAGCGCGTCAGGCGGAAATAACCAGCGCCGCGCAACGCCTGGCGCACAATATCCGGATCGGTATCGTCCAGGTGGGTCGGGAAATATTTGGCATACGGCTCCCAGAGCGATCGCCACATCGCCTCCAGCGCGCGGGCACGAGCCTTCCCGCCCATTTCGTAAAGCGCTTCCAGGCCCTTTCGAACTTCGTCGCGATCAGCCACCAGGTGCAGCCCAACCGCCGCGCCGCCGCGCTCGGCCACGGATTTCGACGAGTCATTCAGGACCGCGATCAGCACATCTCGAATAGCGGCTTCATTCACCGCGTCCGAAAGCGCTTGCAAGGCGCGGCCGCGCACCGCCCCATCCGGATCAGACTGCCCCATGCTGAGCAGCGTGGCTTTCACTTTGGGATTCAGCTCCGAATTGAAGAAGCTATAGGCCGCACCCGCGCGCACGTCAGCATCCGGCGCCGAGAGCAGTTCGATTCGTTCCGCATCGGATAACACATCAAATGCCGGCAATTTGTGCGCTGGGTATTCAGCGAGTAAATCGAACGTCTCGGGCATCGATTCGGTTTCGGGGGCGTTCAAAAGTTCCAGGGCGTGGGAGATTTCCCGGCGAAGATCCAAATCCTCTTCCGGAATTTGAGCCAGCATGTTCTCGAGCGGCGTCCGCGCGGCGGGGTCGCCGTAAACGCCAAGGCAGAATGCGCCATCCGAAGCGTCGTATTCCAGCCGGTCTATCAGTCGCTCCAAAACCCGCGGATCGCGCGGTCGTAGAGAAGCCAGCAGGAAAGCAATCTCGGAACCCTCTTCTTCGCCCAGTTCGTCGTAGAGTTCGATCAGCGGACCAATCGCATGCGCGCCCAGCGGCAGGATAGCCTCCACCAGTTCGTCCGGAATTTCATCGGGCTCCTGGCGAATGGTTTCGATATAAAAGTCGACAGCTTCGGACGATCCGAAGTGGCGCAGCAGATCGACCAGCAGAGGCGTAATGTCGATCCGGTGCTTGTCCTTAGGCGCGAGCGCGAACCGGAGCACCTCTGCGGACGCATCCGGGGATTCGAGAATGGACTGGATCAGCCGGCGATCGACGCCAATACGGCCCATGGCCGCCGCTTCCAGCAGCGCTTCGGCGCCGGCCGCCGGCAACGGGCTACTGGACACGGCGCTATTCTTCCCTGACGACGTGGACTGGAATCTCTACCGAGACGTCGCGATGGAGCTTGACCGCCACCTTGAAATCGCCGAGCGTTTTGATCGGTTCCTCCAAGGAGATCTTGCGGCGATCGATGGTGTAACCCTGCTTCTCGAGCGACGCTGCGATGTCGGCCACCGTGACCGAGCCGAACAACTGGTCCGCCTCGCCGGCCTTTTGCGCGATCGTGACTTGGACACTGCTCATCAGCTTCGCCAGATCCGAAGCGTCGGACTGTTCCTTGGCCTCGCGCCGCAGGTGCGCCTGGCGCTCCTGCTCCACGATCTTTTTGTTGGCATCCGTCGCCGCCACCGCCATCCGGCGAGGAAGCAGGAAATTGCGGGCGTAGCCAGGGGTCACTTTGACCACCTGGCCCCGATTGCCCAGCTTTTCGATATCTTCTCTGAGAATGACTTCCATAAATTTGTTCCTCGCCTACATCGACACCGCGAAGGGAATCAAACAAATATTGCGCGCCTGCTTGATCGCTTCCGCCAGCCTGCGCTGATGCGGGGCGCACACGCCGGAAATGCGCCGCGGCGTGATCTTGCCTCGCTCGGAGATGAACGAGCCGAGCAAACGGACGTCCTTATAGTTGATGTCGTCGATCCGGTCCACGCAAAACCGGCATACCTTCTTGCGCCGGAAATATTGTTTCTTGCCGGCGATAGCCTTGTCGCCGCCCGTGGGACGCGATGAACCGCTGATGGGTCTTCCGCCTTTACCTTCTGCCATATTGGATATCCTCGTTTATTCCTTTCGCCTCAGGCGTGTTCCTTCGGCTCAGCGGGCATCGCCGGAAGCCCCGGCGCGGCCACTGCTGCGGGTTCGGAAGGCATGGCGGGCGCGAGCGGAGCCGCGGGTGCAGCGACTTGCGGAGGCGGCTTGCGCGCCGCGCGTTTGTCGCGGGATTTCTTCCGCTTCTCGATCTTTTTCAACTTCTCATCAATGCGCACGGTGATGAACTTGATCACCCCGTCGGCAACTCGAAGGCGGCGCTCAACTTCCTTCACCAGTTCCGGCGAGGAGCTGAACTGCACCAGAACGTACAGGCCTTCGTTATATTTCTGCAAACGATAAGCGAGCTTACGCACGCCCCATTTGTCAACCTTGTCAACCGTGCCTTGGCCCGAGGTGATCACTTGCTTGATCGATTCGACGAAACCGTCGACTTCTTCCTCGGGCGAATCCGGCTTGAGGATAAACAACTCTTCGTAAACTCTCATTCTTCCTCTTTTTGTAAGCCTTGGGCGCGACGGTTAAAAACCGCCATGGACTTTTCGACGCCCTCCGCAAGTATGGATTCCACGGCCGCGGCTCCCCGCTCTACCGTTTCCTCCACCTCTTTTTTCTGCGCCCGCCGGAACGGCGCGAGCACAAAACTTGCTCCATCCACTGGATGATCCGGATGGATTCCCAGGCGAACCCGGGCAATTTCGTTGGTTCCTAAACTCTTTATGACGCTTCCGATCCCCTTGTGCCCCGCACCCGAGCCTTTCGGCTTGATCCGCAATGACGTCCACGGAAGATCGAGCTCATCGTAAACCACTATCAAACGGTCCGCGCTCAACTCATACCGCTCGAGCAAACCCCTCACCGCGGGCCCGCTCAGATTCATATACGTCTGCGGCTTGGCCAGAGCGACCTTCTTCCCCTGAATCGCGCCCAGCCCCACCAGCGACATCTCTTCTTTTCGGCTGACCCGAATCGCGTGGGTCTCAGCCAAACGGTCGATCACGAGAAATCCCAGATTGTGCGGCGTGTTCTCATACTCCGCACCCGGGTTTCCCAAACCCACAATAAGAAAATGGACAAGAAACTCGACCGAATCCGGCATGCGGGCCGGTCATTACTTCTTTTTCTTCTCTTCCGCCGGCGCTTCCTCTTCCTTCTTACCCTTCTTGATCACTTCCGGCTCGGATGTAGCGGCAGGAGCGGCGCCCTCGGTGGCAGCGGCGGCCGGCTCTTCCTCGGCCTTCAGCGCGATCACGTGTGAGATCACGGAGTCCGCGGGGCTCACCAGTTTGACGTTCTCCCCCAAGGGGATGTCTCCGGCCCGGATGCTATTGCCGATCATGAGTTCCGTAACGTCGATCACGTAGTGCTCCGGAATATCATCCGGCAGGCATTCGATTTCGATGTCGCGGGTAATCAGCTCATGCAAACCGCCCTGCAGCTTCACGCCTTTCGGCTCACCCACGTGATGCACGGGAATCCTGACGCGAATCCGCTTGGTCAGATCGATCCGCTTCAGATCGATGTGCAGCAGGTTTTCCTTGACCGGATCGCGCTGCCAATCGACAATCATCACCGGCGTGGTCTCGCCATCCTTTACCGCCAGGTCGAATATCGTGTTCCGCCCGGCCTTGCTGGCTAGAATCTTGTTCAGCTCTTTCGGCGTAACGGCCACTGCAACGGCGTCGCCGCCGGCTCCATATAAAACTCCCGGCGCCATTCCGGCGGCGCGCAAGCGGCGGGCTTCATTCTTGCCCCGCGAAGAGCGCGCTTCAGCCGCAATCGTGATGTCTTTTCTCATGCTTCAAATCCTCTTAGTGTTCAGACGAACAGGGTGCTGACGGAGCCGTCCTCGTGAATCGAATGAATCGCCTTGGCCAACAGCGGCGCGACGGAGAGCTGCTTGATCCTCCGGCAGCCATCCGCCTCATCCATCAAGGGAATCGAATTGGTTACGATCACTTCTTCGAGATCCGAATTCTCAATTCTTTCGACCGCCGGACCGGACAAAACCGCGTGCGTGGCACACGCGCGTACGCTCCGCGCGCCGTGCTGCAACAGCGCCTCCGCTGCTTTGACCAGCGTTCCAGCCGTATCGATCAAATCATCCACAATCAAACACTCTTGACCCTCAACGTCGCCGATAATATGCATCACCTCGGCCACGTTCACTTCCGTCCGCCGCTTATCGATAATCGCCAGCGGCGCGTCCAATCGTTTGGCGAAAGCACGCGCCCGCTCCACACCCCCGGCGTCCGGCGAGACCACGGTCAAGCCTTCCCCCCGCATTTCATCGAAATAATCGATCATCACCGGGGCCGCGAACAAATGGTCCACCGGAACGTCGAAAAACCCTTGAATCTGCGCTGCGTGCAAATCCAGAGCGAGAATGCGGTTGGCTCCGGCGCGTTCCAGCAGACTAGCCACCAGGCGCGCGGAAATTGGCATACGCGGCCGGTCCTTGCGGTCCTGCCGGGCATACCCATAATAGGGTAACACTGCCGTGATGCGCTCCGCTGAAGCCCGTTTCAGGGCGTCCATCATCAGCAGCAGTTCCATCAGGTGCCGCTCCACGGGAGTGCAGGTCGGCTGCACCACGAATACATCGGCGCCGCGAACGTTTTCCTGGATCTGAAGGTGCACTTCTCCATCGGAAAACTGGTCCACGGTGACGGCCGCGAGGGAGCAGCCGAGCTCATAGCAGATCTCGGCCGCCAGGGCCGGGTTCGCATTGCCCGTGAAGACCTTGAAATGATTGAACCTCATCGCACGTACCGGCTTCGGGGAGGCCATAATCGCTTGTCCGGGTTCAGATGATCGCTCAGTTGCCTGTGCCATAAGCGTCGATAGCTCCGGCGGCTCACCAGCCTGGCTGGCACGATTCCGCAGTCCCGGAAAACCTGATCCCCGTTCAACACTTTTTGTGCGCCATCCCGCTCCGCCTCGGTCCGAAAAAGGGCGAAAATTCCCGAGCCGCTTCCGGTCATCCTGGCTCCAGCGACACCAACCTCCCGCAGTCGTCTCACTATCTTTTTAAGCTTGGGATGTTGCCTGAAAACGACCGCCTCAAAGTCGTTCCCGCTAAGCGCACTTGCCACCCTTGCCGAACGCTCATTTTCAAGCGCCTGCACAAAGGTCTGGAAAGTATTTATGCTACTTGACGATTGTGTGAATGTCAAACTCCTGCCCAGGGCTTGATACGCAGGTCCGGTCGCGACATGAACGCCTGGAGAAACCGCCAGGATCGGCTCTTCGGAAATGTCTGGAACTCCATATATTTCGGTGCCCCGGCCCAGCGCCACGGCGGTTCCACCTATTAGAAAGAAAGGGACATCGCTGCCCAGATCCGCGCCAATCTCGACGAGTTTCTGAATCGGAATGAATCGTCCAGCCAGTACCGGAACGGCTAATAGTACCGCCGCTGAATTACTCGACCCGCCACCCATTCCGCCGCCCATCGGGATCCGCTTCTTGAGGCGAAAATGCAGGCGTGCGTGCATCCCCAATTCGTCGAAGATTGCCTGCGCCGAACGCACCAGCAGATTGTCGGGAATCTCAACGTTGGCCTCGACTGTGATTTTTGTCCGCCGGGCGGTTTCGAACTCGATTTCGATCGTATCCGCGAGCGAGATAGTCTGGAAAACCGTGCGCAGCTCGTGAAAACCGTCTGAGCGTTTTTGGAGCACCCGCAGGTCGAGATTGACCTTGGCCAAAGACTTCAGGCGCGCGCGGCGAGTCATAAAAGCATCTTGAGCCGCAGATGAACACTGATGAACGCCGATAAACCAATTCTTTTCTTATCCGTGTTCATCAGCGTTTATCGGCGGCTAGTTTTAGTACTTGAGAAGCGCGCGAATTTCGTAGCCCGGCAGCTTTTCCCGCCCGCCCAAGAAGCTCAGCTCGATCACAAAGCCGAGCCCCACCACTTTGCCGCCAAGCTTCTCCACCAGCTTGGTCACGGCGCTCGCCGTTCCGCCCGTGGCCAGCACGTCATCCACAATCAATACGTTCTCGCCGGGGTCGATCGCGTCTCGGTGAATCTCAAGAGCGTCGGTCCCGTATTCGAGTTGATACTCCACTCGCTCGGTGGCGGCCGGCAGCTTCTTCGGTTTGCGGACCGGGACGAAACCGGCGTTTAAAGCATAGGCGACCGCAGGCGCGAAAATGAATCCCCGCGCCTCGATTCCAACCACCTTATGGATTCCAGTGCCGTTGTAACCGGCTCCCAACTGATCGATCAAAGAGTGCAGTCCCTGCGCGTCCTTGAGCAGAGTGGTAATGTCATAGAACAGAATGCCGGGTTTAGGGAAATCGGGCACTTCCCGGATCAGGCTTTTAAGGTGATTCATTTCGAGGGATGGCGAAACCCCCAATTCTAACACTGGGCGGAATCGAAGCCGGAGGGAGTAAGTTCATCTGCGCCATTGGGACTGGCCCGGATGATCTGAAGACGATTCGGATTCCGACGACCACGCCCGAAGCAACCATCGCGGCCGTTCTAGCGTTCTTTCGTGAACACGCCGATATCACCGCGATCGGGATCGGGTCATTCGGTCCGGTGGATCTTCGCCCCAATTCGCCGGGCTTTGGCCGGATAACATCCACGCCTAAACTCGCGTGGCAAAACTTCGATCTCGCCGGCGCAATCGGGACGGCTCTCGGCGTGCCGGTCGGATTTGATACGGACGTGAACGCCGCGGCATTGGGCGAGGCTCGATGGGGCGCCGCGCAAGGTATCTCCGATTTTCTGTATTTGACGGTTGGAACGGGCATCGGAGGCGGTGCTATCGTTCGGAATCGAGTGCTTCACGGCTTGCTCCATCCCGAGATGGGCCACATTCGGATTCCTCACGACTTCTCGATCGATCCCTACCCGGGCGGCTGTCCCTTCCATGGGGACTGCTTCGAAGGACTCGCGTCCGGTCCTGCGATCGAAGCGCGATGGGGGACTCCGCCCGAAGCACTACCCCCTGGGCATCCCGCTTGGACCCTCCAGGCGCACTACCTGGCGCATGCCTTGAGCAATTTCGTCATGACGCTCTCGCCGAAGCGTATCGTGATCGGCGGCGGCGTGATGGAACAAACCCACCTTTTCCCGCTGGTACGAGAGGAACTGACACGAATTCTGGGCGGATATATCGACCTGGACGTGGAAATGGATTCCTTCGTAGTTTCGCCTCGACTCGGGAATTACGCGGGAGTTCTGGGCGCACTGGTGTTAGCAGGGGGGCTGCCCGGCATTGACTCGCATTTTCCGAAGTGACATACGTTACGCGCTAATCGACGATGCAATCAACAGCTCGACGGGGCAAGCCATCCCTGGTACGGGAGCTTCGGCACGATTAATAGTCTTCGAAGTGGGATCTTCATGCGAGAGCTGCAGTTCGCTCTGAAGGTTTATTTCAAGCCGTGTATGAACGGGCATGAACGTGTATAAGGCGTTTGTTCACGTTCATGCCCGGCAAGATATGATTCTGGCGGATGTAGAAATCCCGCGACACC
>JBEKBK010000239.1:0-12088 GCA_050015435.1 Bryobacteraceae bacterium | reverse complement strand
TTGCCGTAAAGCTCAAAGACACGCTCCGAGGCAATCGAGCGATCCGACGACTCGCGACCAGTCCGCTGCTCTGTGGAGTGATCTGTGCCCTGCATCGCGATACAAACGAACAGCTGCCGGAAGATCGCGTGGAGCTCTATGAGAGGTGTTGCGCGATGTTACTTGAGCGGCGAGACCCGGAAAGCGGACTCGCCCTTGGCGACTATCCGCGGTTGAGCTACCGCCAAAAGAGAGCGCTGTTGGACGACCTTGCTTATTGGATGATCAAGAACGAATGGACGGAGGTGTCCGTGGAGCCTGCCACAGATCACCTGGGGATGAAGCTTGAGAACCTCCGAACCGACGCCCGGGATGGAGTTGCCATAACTGCGGAGAATGTTCTGCGGTTTTTCCTTGAGAGAAGCGGCATGCTCCGCGAACCCATTGAGGGCAAGCTTGATTTCGCTCATCGGACCTTCCAAGAGTTTATGGCAGCGCAGGCCGCCGTCGACGAGGGGGACTTCGGGGTCCTTGTGAACCACGCCAGCAACCCGCAGTGGAGGGAGGTGATCGTCCTCGGTGCGGGCCTCGCTCGGCCGCACGAGCGGCGCGACCTAATTACACTTCTTCTCGCCAAAGGTGACAGCAGCCAGAGAGACCGTTATCAGCTCCACCTACTGGCCGCAGCCTGTTTAGACACGGCGGTTGATCTCGATTCCACAGTCAAGAGGGAGGTTGAAGACCGGGTCGCGAAGCTCGTTCCGCCCGCCGGGATGTTTGAGGCCGGGCTACTGGCGGCTGCGGCCGGAGAGATTGCGGTGCCCTTCTTGAGACGCGGACGCCGATTATCCGCGCCGAAAGCTGCAGCTTGCGTCCGTGCATTGGCGTTAATCGGCTCCTTGGAGGCCCTTCAGGCCATCGCAGGGTACGCTGATGACGGTAGGTTCACGGTGTTGAGGGAGGTCGCACGGTCGGCAGAACGATTTGATCCCGATTCATACCTCCAGCTGGTCGTACCGCATCTGGATGTAAGCAGACTGCCCGAAGACGTCGCCGGGAGGCTTCTCGCCAAATACGGAATTCAGGAGCTAAAAGGTATCGCATCGGTTACCGCAGTGGCTCTGTCGAATCCTCCGCCCGAGGTGCTGGCGGCTCTACACGATCTTTCCGCTCTGCGATCCCTTGCATTGTCTGGACTCGCTGTCGACGACCTCTCTGCCTTGCGGGGCCTGACCAAGCTCGAATCGCTTCGACTAAAGGGCACACATATCACTGACCTCTCGGCATTACGCGACTTCCCCAATTTGAAGTTTCTAGAGCTCGACTGCCATCCCGACTTGACCGATATTACACCGCTGCGGGACCTCACCATGCTGAGAAGGCTCCATTTCACGACGAGCCAAAACAGAGACCTTGGCCCGCTGGAGAGCATGGCCGATATCGAGACGCTTATCCTCGATGGGCCAGGCATTGGGGACCTTTCCCCCCTTAAAAACCTCCCTAAACTTCAGGCACTCCACCTCTGGGGCACCGAAGTCAGCGAGCTATCGGCCGTGCAAGGCTTCCCCAACCTCCACTCCTTAGCACTCAGTTCAGCTTATTCCCTCAAAGATCTGAGTTCGCTGCAGGGTGCGTTGCAGATTCGAAGGCTAACACTTTACAGTACGACGGCCAGGGATTTATCCCCGCTTCGGGGCCACATCGAACTCCGGCAGCTTAGCCTCAGCGGGACCGGTGCCATTGACCTTTCCCCGTTGCAGGAACTCCCTAACCTACAATCGCTCGAAATCTACTCTTTTACCATCAGCGACTTGTCGCCACTAGCAGGCCTCCCGAGGCTCACCGCCCTTGACCTACGCTACGCCCACGTTGGGATCGATCAACTGGACTCGTTGCATAAGGTCAATCCTCGAATCACCATTAGACGGTAGCGCAATAGGACAAGAAGTGCACGATCACCTTCGTCATGGCGAGGCGCGTCTCGATACGATGCAGAGAATGCCTTGGTATGATCACCCCATGGGGCAGATGAAATTGACAGCCGTATACATGAAGGTGCCCAAGGGCTATATCGGATTCGTCGAAGAGCTGCCTGGTGCGAACACACAAGGGGAAACTCTTGAAGAAGCGCGTGCAATTCTGGAGGAGGCTGTCGCGATGGTCCTGGCTGCAAACCGTGAGTTGTCCGAGGAGTCGCCAAAGGGCGCTTAGGTCATCAGGGAAACATGGTCCTGCCTGCGGCGTGAAACGCGCCGATATGATCCGCCACCTGGAACAGCAGGGCTGCGAGGTACACCGCGAAGGCAGCAATCACATCATATACGTGACCCGAAAAGCACGAAGATCTTCCTCGGTTCCACGGCATCGTGAAGTGAACGTTTTGTTTGGCGCGCAAAATATGCGATGATCGCCAGGTTCAGCGGCCGTAGGATTTGCCGAGCGCTAAGATTAAACTTGTCCGCGACGTTCGAGTTGTACCCCCTCCGCTTTCGGTTCATTGCTTGCGAACCGATCCATTTTCCGCACGGACAAAGCGCGAACATCCTGCGCGGAAGCTTCGGCAGGATTCTCAAGAAGCTAAGCTGCATCCCTCAATGCGAGGACGCGAGGACCTGTGAACAACGCGCGGCGTGCGCTTATGCCAGGCTCTTTGAGCCCGTGTCCGCCGCGGGCGAGGGTCCGAGCGGGCTGCGCGATTGGCCTCGCTGCTTTGTCTTCAGGGCGTCGCACCTGGATGGTGTCACGGTGGAGACCGGTGAGGAGTTTCAATTTAGCTTGAATCTCTTTGAGACTCGCGAGCCTGTCGTCGATCAGATCACGCAGGCCTTCGCCGAGTTCGCCCGCAAAAGGGCGGTTCTAAAGTCCGTCGAAGGACGCGAAGTGATAAGCCTAGGATTCATCCCCTGCGCCCACGCGCCACACCGGATTCGCATCCGGTTCTTGAGTGCTACTGAACTTAAGGGACTGACGACCCCCGAATTCGGAGGATTATTTGCGCGCATTCGCGATCGAATCTCGACTTTGCGCCGCCTCTACGGCTCGGGGCCACTCGACATCGACTTCAAGGCACTCGGCGAACGGGCAAATCTGGTGAAGATGACCCGGTGCGAAATCGAACAGGTGAGCGCTGAGAGGTTCAGCCGTCGCTCGGGCCAGACCCACGCGATCGGCGGGTTTGTCGGCTTCGCCGAATACGAAGGGGACCTCGGCGAGTTCCTGCCGTATCTCGAAATCGCCCGCTGGACCGGCGTGGGACGGCAAACCGTGTGGGGGAAAGGCGAGATTGCCTGTGAAACATATTGAACAGGAATTGGTGAAAGGCTGGTTGCATGAGCCGGAGGGCGGTTGGAATTCAGCTCTTGCGATCACACATGGCGCGGGTTCCAACTGTGAAGCGCCTTTATTGAAGGCCATCGCCGAGGCGTTCAGCGGTATAGGCATTGCGGTTCTGCGTTTCGACATGCCATATCGCCAACAACGTCCGCGTGGTGCGCCGTTTCCAGCGCAGGCGGCGCGAGACCGGGAGGGGCTGCGCCGGGCAACGCTTGCACTACGGGAGCTTGGCGCCGACACCGTATTTCTGGGCGGCCAATCTTACGGAGGCCGGCAAGCGACAATGCTTGCTGCTGAAGACCCGAGCGTTGCCGAGGCGTTGTTGCTTCTGTCCTACCCGTTGCATCCTCCGGGAAAACCGGCTCAGGCTCGAACCGCGCATTTTCCGAATCTGCGGACACCGGCGCTATTCGCCCATGGTACGCGCGATCCATTTGGAACCATCGACGAGCTGCGCGAAGCAATTCGAGCCATTCCAGCTCGAACAGATCTGCTCGTCGTGGACGGTGCGCGGCACGGATTGCCCACAAATGTAACGCCGCTCATAGTGTCGAGTTTTCGCGAATTTCTGCGTTAACCGCCTCGCATTCCTGCTCTAGTTCATCTATCCGCGATCGAACTTCGTCCGTATAATCCCGAAGTAGGGACGCTTTGCTCAGGGCCATGTCATTCGCGGAACGTTTGGTTGCATTCGTTGCATTCGTGTTGTTGCTGCCGTTCCTCCCTGCGCTTGCGGCGGTGATCGCTTTCTTATCTGGGCAGCCTCCGTTGGTGGCGCATCGTCGGCTCGGCCATCATGGCGTGCCGTTCTGGATGCTGAAGTTCCGCACCATGTGGAGTGCCGCCGCGCACGCCCCTCATAAAAACCGCGGAATCGTCGAGCAATTGATGGATGACCGTGTTCCCGACGTTAAATTAGGTCCCGATCCACGGGTCACGAGCAGCTTCG
The DNA here is from genome assembly GCA_050015435.1 of Bryobacteraceae bacterium. GTDB lineage: Bacteria > Acidobacteriota > Terriglobia > Bryobacterales > Bryobacteraceae > Palsa-187. The sequence continues at coordinate 7,827 of JBEKBK010000239.1, read as the reverse complement.
CCGCGTTCTGCCGAAGGCATTCCATTGATGAGCTTCCGCAACTCTGGCATGTGGTCCGCGGCGAGATGTCTCTAGTTGGGCCACGGCCTGTTACGCCGGCCGAATGGACGAAGTATTACGGATCGTCCGCGGAAGAAGTCTTGCGCCTCAAGCCCGGGCTAAGCGGATTGTGGCAAACGCTCGGGCGCAACCGGCTTACGTATCGCCAACGAAGACGGCTCGACATTTTCCTGGCGCGGCATTACTGCCTTTTTATGTATGTTCGAATCCTTGGGAATACAGTGCCGCGCGTGCTCGCGGGCCGAGACGCCTGGTAGGCTATCGAAGTAGGTCTTCGAGCCTTACTTTAGCTTCAGTTTTGCTGTCGCGATACTTCACGATGACTGGTGTGTAGAGCGAGAGTCCCAATTCTTTCCCGCGCCAGTGAGAGACCTGGCGCGAGCCCGGAACCACCACCGCGCCCTCGGGAATGATCAGCGGCTCATCATCGGCGGCGTGATAGGATCCGCCATTCACCAGATCGAATACCGGAGTGGAACTGGTAAGGATCGTTCCGGCCGCAAGAACCGCGCCTTTTTTTACCACCGTCCCTTCATACACGCCGCAGTTCCCGCCCACTAAAACTTCATCTTCGATGATGACTGGCATCGCGCCGATGGGCTCCAGGACGCCTCCGATCTGAGCGGCCGCCGAGATATGGCAATGTCTCCCCACTTGCGCGCAGCTTCCGATCAGCGCGTGAGAATCAATCATGGTGCCGTCGTCGACCCAGGTGCCCACGTTGATGTACATGGGCGGCATGCACGTCACTCCCTTACCGAGATAACAGCCGTCGCGAATGCTGGAGCCGCCCGGTACGATGCGCACGCCGCTGTCCGCGGAAAGCTTTCGCACAGGCCACGTGTTCTTATCGAACATCGGCTGACGCACTGGATCGATCGACATATCCACCACGACACCCATCCGAAACCCGAGCAATACGCCTTTTTTAACCCACGGATTCACTCGCCAGCCGGTTTTGGTGGATGGATCGGGCTCGGCGGAGCGCACGCGCCCCTCGTTCAAGGCCTGCTTGAAGCTATCAAACAGGGCGAAGTGTTGTTCAGTATAGGTGGAAGGTTTTTCGTCGAATAATTGCTCGATCTCAGTCTGCATGCGAGCTCCGCGCGCTGACCAGCAACCCGAGAGACTGGAGCGTCGCGTGAATCTTCGCCTGGTTTTGCGCGGACGGTTCCGTCATGGGCAGACGCCATACCGGTTCGAGCAAGCCCATTGCGGCCATTGCGGCCTTCACCGGAATCGGGTTGGTCTCGATGAAGTTCACTTCGAACAGCGGCATCCAGGTGCGCTGCAAGGCGCGCGCTCCGGCGAAATCGCCCTGCATGGCAAGCTGTGTCAGCCGGGTCATTTCGGCGGGGATTTCGTTGGAAGTCACGGAAATGAGCCCGCGTCCGCCGAGTGCGATCAGCGGGATCGTGATCGTATCGTCTCCGCTCAAAACGTCGAAAGCTTCCGGCAAATGATGCACGACATTCGCGATCTGGACGATACTACCCGAAGCTTCTTTCACGCCCACGATGTTATCGATCTCGGACAAGCGCTTGAGCGTCGGAGTTTCAATGTTCACCGCCGTGCGTCCCTGGATGTTGTAAATAATCATCGGCAGGGGCACGGCCGAGGCGATCGCTTTGAAGTGCTGATACAGTCCCTCCTGGGTGGGCTTGTTGTAATACGGAGAGACGGAGAGAAGTCCGTCGGCTCCCAGGTGGTGCAGCTCCTTGGCCAGCTCGATCACTTCGGCGGTATTGTAGCCGCCCGCACCGGCGAGCACCGGCACCTTTTCCTTGGCCTCTTCGAGCGTGATTTCCACCACGCGCAGGTGCTCGGCGCGCGTAAGAGTCGGGTTCTCACCGGTGGTGCCGCAAGGGACCAGAAAATTGATGCCGCCCTGAATCTGCCGCCGGACCAGCCGGCGAAGCGTTTCTTCGTCGAGCGACGAATCCCGCCGAAAAGGAGTGACCAGCGCGGTGCCGCATCCTGTGAACATAAATTACCTCTCAAATAAAATATCGCTGAACTTGAATATACCCTGCTTGCCTTTGTTCTCGAAGATCCATCGCGCGGCCTTCAGAGCCCCACGTCCGAATCCTTCGCGGCTCCGCGCCGTGTGCCGCAAGGTGATGGTGTCAGCCGCGGAATCGAAGCCGATCTCATGCGTGCCCGGGTGAGCGCCGGCGCGATTCGAACTCATGTCAATCGGCCTCGGGTATCCTGCTTCTTTCATCTCTGCGACTAGCTTCAGCATCGTACCAGAAGGCGCGTCTCGCTTGGTTTGGTGGTGAATTTCCCACGCCCACGCGCCATATTGCGGCTCATCCGAAAGCATTCGAGCAGCCTCGCTTACTAGACGCGAAAACACGTTAACGCCGATCGAGAAATTGGGGCTCCATACCAGCGCTGTACCGTGCCGCTCCACCGCAGTCTTTACCCGATCCATGTGAGTACGCCAGCCCGTGGTTCCCACCACCACCGGCAAGCGCAACGCCGCCAGCCTTTCGACGTTCCCTGCCACCGCGTCCGGCTCCGTGAACTCGATCGCTACATCGGCTCCGGCCGCTTGCTGAAAATCGCCGTCCACGTCGATGCGGGCGTGGACCGTGAATCCGTAGTCCGGGGCGAGCTGTTCGATCAGCCGCCCCATTTTTCCGTAGCCGATAATGGCAAGTTTCATCAGCAGTTAACGGACACTTTTTATCGATCTAGCCAGCCTTCAGATTTCATCAGTTCCGCATTGAGAACAGCCGCGCCCGCCGCACCCCGCACCGTGTTGTGACCCAGGGCGGTGAACTTGTAATCGAGCACCGGGCACTTTCGCAGGCGCCCGACGAATACCGCCATGCCGTTTTCGCGCTCCACGTCACGGCGCGGCTGGGGACGATCCGGTTCGTCCATGTAAATCACCGGACACGGAGGCGCGCTCGGCAGACCCTTCTGTTGCGGCAGTCCTCGCCATCCGCGAATCGCACCAATGATCTCTGCTTCGGTCGGCTTTTTCTCCAGCTCCACTGAGACCGAAAGCATGTGGCCATCCACTACTGGGACGCGGTTACACTGCGCGCTGACTTTGGCGGCCAGCGGCTCAATGCGGGTTCCGGCGAATGCGCCGAGAATCTTTTGCGTTTCGCGCTCCATCTTCTCTTCTTCCCCGCTGATGAAGGGGATGACGTTGGCGTTGATGTCCATCGAAGCGACGCCCGGATAACCAGCGCCCGAGATCGCCTGCATAGTAGTGACCATCACGCGTCGCAGGCCGAACGGCTTCAACGGCGCCAGCGCCATCACCAACGCGATCGTCGAGCAATTGGGATTGGTGACGATCTGTCCGGTCCACCCGCGGGTCTTCTGTTGTCCTGGGACAAGCTGCAAATGCTCCGGGTTCACCTCTGGCACCAGCAGCGGCACATCCTCATCCATGCGATGATTCCGCGAGTTGGAAACAACCGCGTGGCCTGCGCCCGCGAACGCGCGTTCGATCTCCGTAGCCACCGAAGCATCCATTGCCGAGAACATGAGTTGCGGTCCGCCATCGGGCTTGGCTTCCGAAACCACGATGTCGCGCACATACGCCGGCATCACGCCGCCCAGTCTCCAGGACGTGGCTTCGCTGTAACGCTTGCCCGCCGAACGGTCGCTCGCGCCCAACCACGTAAGGTCAAACCACGGATGATTGGAAAGAAAACTCACAAATTCCTGGCCCACCATACCGGTGGCTCCCAGGACGCCAACAGGGATTCGCTCGCTCATTGCTGTAACAATCGCCTCACTAGTCTTTGATAGATTTGCACTGCTTCGGTCAATTCGGTCTTAGGAATCCGTTCCTCATCGGTGTGCGCGACATCAATAGCTCCAGGCCCGAGAAGAAAGGGCTGGCCCCACGCGCGGCCGAAGGCGGGAATGTCGGTCGTGTAGGACACCACCGTAGTTTCAAAACCATCGATCGCGCCCAGGTGCAGCGCGGGTATCGTCAGTATCTCGCGCGCCTCTGCAAGGCCATCCACCGCCTCAACCATGGCCTTGCGCGAAGTCGCGCCGTCGTCCACCAGCCTGATGAAAATTTCGGCCTGGGCATGATCGGGAATTACGTTGGGAGCGCGTCCGCCGGTGATCGTTCCGATATTGAGAGTACTTTGGCCAAGCACGCGATCCGACGGCAGCGGGATGCGCCGCACGCGTTCCAGCGCGTCCAGCAGTTTCTCGATCGCCGATTCTCCCAGGTGCGGATAAGCCGAATGCGCCATGCGCCCTCGCGCCACGATCGCGTAGCGCAAAGCTCCTTTCGATCCCACGGCGAGCCGGTTGCTGGTCGGCTCGCCATTGATCAGAAACCGGCTGCCACGCGGTTCGCGAGATGCGGCGTAGGCTCCCGCGCTGTTGCGTTCCTCGCCCACGACGAACAATAGCCCGAATTTCCGTAAACCTTCGGCAAGCAGCGCCTCGACAGCGAAAATCATCGACGCGATGATGCCTTTCGTATCGCACGCGCCGCGGCCCCAGATGAACTCATCGTCTTCGCGAGAACCGAAAAACGGGGGCACCGTGTCCATGTGCGTGGACAGCGTCACCACCGGTTCATCCCAATGCGCGAAGACGTTGAATCGCTTCGGCTCCACGGGCATTTGCTCCACCACGCCGCCGGTGCGCGCCGTCAGTTTGGAAAGATGGTCTGTGAGAAACAGACCCACCGATTCCTCGTTGGGCGTCACCGAGTCAATTTCGATTAAAGCGCGTGTAAGCTCGAAAGCATTCATACGATCAATAAATAATCGGACGAAGCGCCGTGAAGGCCAGGAGGGTCTAGTGCTGCACCACTTCCCGATAGCGCTCCATTCGATCCACAACCGGTTCGAATGACAGTGAGCAGGTGTTGGCCTTACTCACCAACCGCGGCGCCGGCGAATCCGGCACTTCGATTTCGGCGGGGCTGCCCCTTTCGCCAGGCGCTCCGGAAACTCGCCGGAACAGCGCGCCGGGCTACTGATTGCCCCCGCTCCTCTACCAAGACTTCTTCAGAATAACACGCTCACCAACTCACAGTAAGAATCTATCAGTTTGAGAGTACTAGATTGGACATGATAATGGAGGTAAAGATGGTACCGGCGACTCCGAAAATCTATTTGACACAGGCCGGTCCAGCCATGCGGTTTTGGTCTCTGCTGCGGGTGGCGTTAATCGAATCGTATCGGAATAACAGCCTGGGCCTCGCCAAAGGAGCGGCCTATTCGGGGCTGCTCGCATTTTTTCCGGTGATCACAACCCTCGCGACGCTCCTGGTTCAGGCGAGGGCGGAAGCCGTGGCGCGCACCGTCGCCAGTCTGTTGTATGAAGCCGTGCCGCCCGGCACGGAAGACGCGGTGCGGACGCTGTTCGCGGTCCATGGGCAGCAGCCCAAATCGCTCCTGGTGATTGCTACCGTACTTGCTGCCTTTGCCGCGTCGGGCGCAATGATAAGCCTGATGGAAGGTTTTCAAGCCGTCTATCACATCCGCGAGACTCGCTCGATGGTTCGCGAACGCGCTGTCGCCATGCTTTTGGTCTTTGTGACAGCGATACCAGTGCTCGGGGCGTCCGCCCTGATCGTCTTCGGAGCGCGCACGGAACGCACGCTGATCGGCTGGCTGGGTGCAACGGAGTTCGAGGGGTGGGTGGTCCTCGCGGGGCTGGCCCTGCGCTACTGTTTGGCATTTGCCGCCTTTGTGCTGGTGGCCGCGTTGATGTATTATCTCGGACCCAACCGCAAGCAGCGGCTGAGCCAAGTATTTCCCGGGGCGCTTCTGGCCACGGTGCTGTGGCTCCTCTCCACACTCGCGTTCGGCTGGTATGTTCGAAACATTGCCAACTACAATCTGCTCTACGGAAGCATCGGCGGAGGCCTGGCGCTGCTGGTGTGGATGTATCTGATGGCGGTCATCGCGTTGCTTGGTTGCGAATTCAACGCGGCCCGCGAGCGAGCAGCCGGCACGGCCAAGCCGGCTTAATCAAGTGCTAAACTTCGATTTCGAGATCACGTGACAGAAGAGACTCGCAATTCGAGCCTGCTCGCCCTGGCTGGAGTCCTTGCCGTGTTAGGTCTTGCTACGCTTTTGCCGGTGTCTTCGTCAAAGACGAGCGATCTCGGTTACGCCTCGCTGTGCCCCTTCGCCCCCTGGAGCTCGCTTGCTCTGCTGCTCGCAGCGGGTTTGGTTTGGGCCGTCCGGCGGTATCTGATGGAACAGTCCGCGAAGGCCAAGCAGGCGTCTTTAAGTGAAAATTAGTTCAGTGAGAAGGTGACGTCAATTTGGGTCACTAGCTCGGTCGGTTCGCCATTGAGCAGCGTAGGACGGTAAATCCACTGCTTCACTGCCTCAGTGGCGGCTGGGATCAGCAGCATTGGACCATTCACCACCCGGAGGTCCCGAATCGTTCCGGTCTTCGAGATGGTCGCTTCGAAGCGAACGGTTCCCTGAATCCGCGCGAGTTTGGCCGCCTGAGGATAAATCGGTGTCACCTTCTTGATCAGCTTGGCCTCCTGAATGTTCCCTCCGACTCTCAGCGGTTGGCTTGCCGCCGGCTGCGGAGGAGGCGGCCCCGGCAGCCCGGTCACAGCTTGCCGCAAGCCCGTTCCGGGAACACTGACTGGCCCAGTCGGCACGCTCGGCACATTGGCCAGAGGCTCGAGCACGACTGGATTTCCCGTGTCTTGGTGGACCGGCGCCGGCGGCGTGAACGGCCGCGCGGCAGGTCGGATGGGACTGGGGGGAGTTGTCGCCCCTGCTACCTGAGGTATCGGCGGAGCCTCCACCCTCCCAGGTTGCGGTGGCGGCTCCGCCTGCGGTGACGCATTCGTCTTAGGCGAGAGTGCGAGCACCGATTCCTTGGCGGTCGTTCCGGAAGCGTCCACTACTTCGAGACGAATTTCGAGGCTTTCCGTGGATGACTGGTAGGAGACGTGGCCGATTCTCAATTGCTCCGGATTAAGCTCCACCACCCGGGGCTGCTGGTCGCGCTCCTGAATGACGAGGCGTCCCTCGCGCGCTTGGGTAACTTGGGGACTCTGCGGGTTCCAGCGAACGTCGATCAGACCATTGCCCTGAGGCTCTGCTTTCACCTGCAGAGGAAAGTTGTCCTGCACCACTGGTGCGCTTGATTTAGCCGCCGGCAACCACCGATCCCGATACACGAACGCCGCGATTCCCGCCACCAGGAGGATCAGCCCGAACGCCACAAAAATTGCGGTCAGACTGCTGCGCCGCCGCTCCGAACTCCGCGGTCCGTTTGAGACCGTCCGCTCCTTCTCGAGGCCGATGCGTTCCTCGTCCGTCGCCGCGATCAACCGCAGCGTGTCTTCGATTTCCGTGGATACGCCCAGGGTCCGCGGCTCGCCCGCAGAGGCGTCGGATCGAAGCAGAGCTTCCAGATTTTCAGTGTTGACAGCTATGGCTGGCAGTTCGGCTCGCATTCTGGCCGGAAGTGGTTCCACCGGTGGAGGTTTCACCGCGGGCCTTACCGCGTCGGAACGCGATAGGGCTGCGCGAATTCGATCTGACTGTGCGCTCATTTTCCCGTTCGGGATCGCTCCCCTGGTGAGGCTTATCGTCGGGGAAAGTAGACCGCATTAGCCTGGGGGAGTGGTAGTAGGTCCAAAAACAACCGGCGTAGGGTCCGATTCAAAACTAGCCAAACATATTTGAAATTTTCCGATCAGGCCACCTGAGCGAGCCTGCGGGTGGGATAGCCGAGGATAGTGGTGATGCGTGCGGTTTCCCGGTCGATGAAGACGAAGGCGTCGCC
>JBEKBK010000238.1:0-12229 GCA_050015435.1 Bryobacteraceae bacterium | reverse complement strand
GGCGGTGTGACTTCCGCTCTTCTGAGGGGGACCGACGAAGAACGCGCCCCCAAAAAGGTCGTTGATACGGGCGAAGAGATCACAGGCGAGAGCTTCTCCCCCGACGGGCGCTGGATCGCGTACTCCGTGAGACAGAGAGCGGAACGAACGGCCAACATCTATGTCCAGCCCTTTCCGGGACCTGGATTTACGAAGGCAGATCGCGGCAGTCACTCGACCTAGCAACTTGCAATGGCGGCGAGATGGAAAAAGAGATGATTTATGCTGATGGCGGCTCGGACATTTACATTTATTCCGTGCGAATCGAAGTGGTGGGTAGTGAGCTTAGGTTCGGTGCTCCCCAAAAGCTATTCTCCGGCCTAAGGCCGCCACCAGGCTTGCTTACTGGCCAACGCCCACTCGCGGTCTCGCGGGATGGCTCCAAAATCTTCTGGGCGCAAGGCGTTGAGCAGCCGGACTCGAACATGATCCACATCAAAACCGGCTGGATTAAGTAACGCCAGCCCGAGCCCCGAGCCAAGTTTCCAACACACGCTCCAGATCTTGCAGGCTAAGCGGCTTGCTCACGTAATCCGTCATGCCGGCGTCCAGGCAGCGCTCCTTGTCGCCGACCATCGAATGCGCTGTGGTCGCGATAATGGGAATCTCTTGCCCGCGCTGGCCCGAAGCGCGGATGCGAGCCGTAGTTTCGTAGCCGTCCAATTCCGGCATTTGCACGTCCATGAAAATCGCGTCGTACGGTTTCTGATCCCACATTTGCAGCGCCTCCAGGCCGCTGCGCGCGACGTCTACCGTGCAGCCGAGCTTGCGGAGCAGATGCGTCGCGAGTTTCTGGTTGATGGCATTATCGTCGGCCAGCAAGACCAGCCACTGACCGGTCGCGCTGGATGCTACCTTCGAAACGCCGTGGGCCGGTTCGCCAGCCGCTCCTGGAGCACGGTTCAAGGGCAGACGCAGCCAGAACGTCGACCCGCCTGAGGCCGCGCTACGAAGTCCCACGGTTCCGCCCATCAGCTCCGCCAACTGCTTGGAGATCGCCAGCCCCAAACCGGTTCCCCCGAATCGTCGCGCACTAGAAGAATCCACTTGTACGAATTTGCCGAAGAGCTGCTCCTGCTTGTCCGGCGCGATGCCGATTCCGGTATCGGTGACGGAAATGAGATAAACGGGCTCGCCGGTTTTATCCGGATCGTATTCTACTTGAACACGAACGGCGCCCGCTTCGGTGAATTTTACAGCGTTGCTGATGTAGTTGACCAGGATCTGGCGTACGCGCACCGCATCGCCCAAAACCGTCCGGGGCGCGGACGGGTCGAAATCGGAACTGAGCTGGAGGCCTTTTTGGTCGGCGCGATGGCGCAGCACCTGCACACTCTCTTTCACCACCGCCAACAGGTCGAAAGGCTCGCGGACCACCTCCATCATTCCGGCTTCGATCTTGGAGAAATCCAGGATGTCATTGATCACCGTCAGCAGGGATTCCGCGGATACCATGGCCGCGTCGGCCCATTCGCGCTGTTCCGGATCGAGATTGCTTTCACGCAGAAGCCGGGTCATGCCGAGCACCCCGTTCATCGGGGTGCGGATCTCATGGCTCATGTTGGCGAGAAAGTCGCTCTTGGCGAGATTGGCTGCTTCGGCGCGCGATTTCTCCAGAGCCAGTTCCTGCGTGCGCTCCGCGATGGCCCTTTCCAGCCGCTGCTGCTCCAGCAAGTGCCGGCGCACATTTTTGCGCCACAGCACGACCCCGATCATTAATGCGAGCACGGCAGAAACAGTCCGGAACCAAAAGCTCTGCCACAACGCAGGAGCGATGCTGAACGTGAGACGCGCCGGGTCCGCGCTCCAAAGCCCGTCCGGATTCTGAGCGACAACCTCGAAGATGTAATTGCCGGGCGGCAAATTCGCATAGCGCGCCTCGTTTTGGGAGCCCTCCACCCAATGCGTGTCGATATGCGATAGGCGATAGCGATACAATCTCTCGCGGCTGTTCAATAATGCCGGCGCCGCAAAACGCACCACCAGGTACTGGTCCGTGTAGGGCACTTTCGCGGTGATGCCCACCGGCAGGCTGGTGTCCCCGATTTGCGCCGACGTGAGCACTACTGCCGGAGGGGGCGCCGGTGGCTGCGGTTTTCGACGGAAACGCGAGAGGCCGCGGCTGGTTCCAATCCATATACTCCCGTCGCTGTCGGCTAGAAGCGAGCGCGAGTCGCAATCGTCCCAGACCAGCCCGTCGGGCTGGCCGTAATGACGCCACTTCCCGCCGGAAAGGACCTCGACACCGTCGTCTCCTCCATACCAGACTTCTCCCTCAGCGTCGACGCCGAGAAACTTCACAAGATTAGACCGGAGACCATTCTTGGTGCTGATATGGTCGACCTTCCATCGCGATCCATTCCAGGTGAGATGCGATATCCCAAGTGCATTCCGGTAGGCCACCCAGACGCTGTCATCCTGCCCAATGGTCATCGCAGTCAGATCGTTGTGCAGCAGTCCTTCGCGCGTTGTGAGCCGGATCCAATGGCCGTGGTCGAAGATGGCCAGGCCGTTGGTTCCGGTGGCCCAGATTCTGCCTTGATGGTCTTCCACCAGCTTGTGGAACAACTCGCTGCTTGTAATGGACGGGACAGGTTGTGCCGCGAATTTCAGAAAACGGCTGTTCGCCGGGGACTTGCTCCGGAACAAAGCGCCTTTGGTGGTGACCCATAAGAAATCTTCCCGGTCAATCAGGAGCTGAGGCCCATACAGGTTCTTCGTGCCGATGTCAACCGCGTCGGCGCGGCCGGTGCGAGCGTCGATCCGCCAGATGCCATCGTTTCCCGTTCCGGCCCATTCCGCATGATCCCGAGCATGCGTTAGCGATAGCACCATCCTGCCGGCGAATTCCGGGCGCACACTCCATCGCGACGGAGAATCCAAACCTCCGCGCGCGAAGCCCAGGCCGGAGAACGTGCCGGCCCAAACCGTTCCGTCCGGATTTCGATCCAGCGCCCAGATCGCTTCGTGCGGGAGACCTTCCGAAGCTCCCCAGCTTTCCCACTCGCCGTATCCAAGCCACCGGGCCAACCCGATCCCCGCGATTCCAACCCACACCGAACCCGCCCGATCCGAAAACATCGCAGTCACATCCGTGCGGGGCAGGCCGGCACTGGTGTCGACCAGTTCCCATTTACGGCTATCCCAACGGCAGAGACCGCCGGAAGACGCGACGATGATGTCGCCGTGGGAGTCCACTTCGAGGACCGGGTCACCCATGAACGGGGAGAAACTCACTCCAGGGTTAGGCAACGGCGGCAGCGACTCAAAGCTATTGGCGGCCGCCCGGCGAACCCAAATGGAGTGCTCGCTGATCAGCCAAAGATTTCCGCTGGAGTCCATCCGGATACCGCGCCAATGCGCGATGGGCAAGTTGGAAACCACTGGAACGAGGCGTCCGTTCTCGATCGTGCAGAGGCGGTTCCCGCAGCCGGCCCAGATTTTCTCACCCGGATCGCGGTAAACGGAATAGATCACATCTTCGCCTCCGGCGGTGAGTATTTTCCCGCGGCCGGTGGATGCGTCCAGCATCACTAAGCCGGAATCTGTCGCCACGTACATGCGCCCCGCGCGGTCAGTGGTGATGCCCGACCGGCGGGTCGTGGTCCAGGGCGCACCGGATGGCGCCGGTGATACCCGAATTGCAGTGAATTGTTTGCTCGCGTAGCGAACTAATCCGCCCGGAGTCGCAATCAGGAGCGATCCGTCGAAGTCTTCATACAGACTTTCCGCCTGACTGCTGGGGAGCCCTTGCGCCGTGTTGAAGCCTTCAAAACTGGTCCCGTCGTATCGGAATAAGCCGTTTTGGGTTCCCACCCACAGGAAACCAGTGCGATCCTGCAGGATCGCGAGCGGAACAGGATCGGTCAGCCCATCCGCTCGCCCGTATTGCTGGAAGTTGTAGTGCTGAGCGAAACAAATCTGGCCCGTTACGAGCAAGGCGGCGAGCCCCACCCTATGCATCGTACCGCTTGACCTCAAAACCTGGTTCGTCACCTTGGGTAATCAGGTAATCGCCCTTCTGCCGCTTTTTCTTTAATTTGTAACTATCGGGAGGGGATCAATCAGAGCGGAAACAGCCTCGTCTCTGCGTGGCTCGGGCGTCCATTCCGGGCCTGGGGGAGGCAGGCTGTAACCGCTCTATGCCTGCATCGTAGAGTTCGGGCGCGGATCAGTCAATGGTAGTTCCGTACCAAATTGTCATAGTCCTTTTGAAAGCGGCAGTTATAGTCCGCAGTGATTTCGCTTAGACTGCATTAAGGTACCTGCAACATGTATAGAACATTTCTCCTTAGTATCGTGACCGCGATTCTCGCGGCTTGTGCTTCAGCCGCCGGATTTCAATCTTCCGATGTGCTCAAGCTGCGCTCCGCGGGATCCGCGGAGTTTTCGCCGGACGGCACAAGGATCGCCTATACGGTCACGCGTAACGACGGGCCGCGCCGGCCCTACGACCAACTCTGGATCATGACGATAGCGGACGGAAAATCGATCTCTCTCAGCTCCGGAGATGAGCCTTCGAGTAGTCCGGAGTGGTCGCCGGACGGGAAATGGATCGCCTATTCCGGCAGGCTCGGGAACAGGTCAGGGCTCGTGCTGGCGCGTGCGGACGGTACGGACAAGCGCTTTCTCGCGGAGATGGATGGAACCAACAGTCCGTTGCCGACCACTGGGAAAGAGATTGCCTGGTCGCCGGACAGCAAGCAGGTCGCTTATGTTTCAGCGCAACCGGGTCCGGAAACGCTGGCCGCATCCGGGGATCCGGTGGTGATCACGCGTTATCTCTACAAGCCCACGGCATCCGAGGGCAATTCGCACTTCAACGATAATAAGCGGCTGCACATTTTCGCGATCGACTTGGCGTCCGGCAAGTCCCGGCAGCTATCGACGGGGACGCATTACGAGCATTCCATCGATTGGTCGCCGGATGGCCGGGAGATCGCGTTTATCTCCAACCGCGAACCCAACGAGGACCAGTTCTTTAACTACGATCTCTTGACGCTGGATGCGGTCACCGGCGAGATGCGGCGGTTAACCACCACCGAAAGCGCCGAATACCGGCCCCGCTGGTCGCCGGACGGAAAAACGATCGCTTACGAGGCAACCAAGCGCGGACTAACAGACCTCGAGACGACCATGGAGGACACCCACGTCTGGCTGATGGATGCGGACGGGAAGAACCGCCGTGAGTTGGGCGCGGCTATCGATAATCGGCAAGGAGAACCGGTTTGGTCCTCAGACGGACGCTCGGTGTTGTTCAGCGTTCAAGAGCATGGCAGCGTGCATCTGTATCGCGTGCCGATGGACGGTGGGAAACCAGTCGCGGTGGTGGCCGAGCCTGGGAACGTGACTTCCTGGTCATCTCACAGTGACCAGATCGCGTATACTCTCGCGACGCCAGGCGACACCGCGCAGCTTTACCTCAAAAACGGCGCAGGCCCGGCCAAAAAACTCACCGATTTGAACCGCGACGTATTGAACGGCAAGACGGTGGCGCGCGTCGAGCCCTTCACGTTTATCAGCAACGACAATAAGTGGAATGTGGAAGCGTTTCTCACCTACCCGGCGGACTTTCGCGCCGACAATAAGTATCCGCTGATCGTGGTCATCCACGGCGGACCACATGGCCAACAGGGGCCGGCATTCAATACCAAGAACCAGGTGTATGCGTCGCGCGGGTGGGCGACTCTGATGGTGAATTATCGCGGATCCACGGGCTACGGGCAGCCATTCACGGATGCGATTTTCGCGGATCAAAACGGCAATGAGGCTCAGGATGTACTGTACGGCGTGAGCGCGGCGCTGAGGCGCAACCTCTGGATCGACCGGGATCGCATCGGCGTGGAAGGCACCAGCTATGGCGGGCAGTTGAGCGCGTGGCTGATCACCCAGACCAACATGTTCAAAGCGGCGATTCCCACGGCGGCGATCACCAACATCATCAGCTACAACTACATGACGTATTACAACCAGTACGAGCAGATGGAATGGGGAGCATTTCCCCATCAGGGCAATCTCATGGACGTGTTGTGGGAGCGTTCGGCGCTCAAGCACGTCGCGAACGCGCACACCCCCACGATGTTGATGCATGGAGAGAACGATCCCGATGTGCCCATCGCCGAGGCGGAACAATTCTATATCGCGCTGAGGGATGTGGGAGTCGACGCCGTCATGGTGCGGTATCCGCGTGAAGGACACGGGATACGCGAATCCAAACACATCGTCGATTGGACCGACCGGTCGATCCAGTGGTACGAGAAATATTTCCGCTGACTATACAGAAAACCCTAGCCGCAAACGATGATACGCTAAACAAATGCGCGTATTTCTGCTCTTGCTCTCGATAGGTTTGGTGGCCCAGATCGCCACTCCTCAGACGCCCGCCGGAGGACCGGCGACGGACGACGAAAAGATCATCTATTCGGTCGGCCTCTCCATCTACCGGTCGCTCAGTCAATTTGATCTATCCCCGGCCGAACTCCAGCTCATCAAGCGCGCCCTCGACGATGCCGCAGCCGGGAAACCCGCCGTCGACGTCGACGAATGGGGACCCAAAATCGAAGGTCTCGCCAAAACGCGCGGCAGCCGTGTCGCGGAGCGGGAGAAGGCGAAAGGTCAGGCTTATCTCGACAAGGCCGCCGCGGAGCCAGGAGCGGTTAAGACTGACTCCGGGCTTATCTATCATGAGCAGAAAGCAGGCACCGGCGCGTCTCCCAAAGCTACCGACACCGTTAAGGTCCACTATCGCGGAACGCTCATAAACGGGACAGAATTCGACAGTTCCTATAAGCGGAACCAACCCGCTGAGTTCCCGCTGAACGGAGTGATCCGCTGCTGGACCGAAGGCGTTCAGAAGATGAAGGTCGGCGGAAAGTCTACGCTGGTTTGCCCCTCTGATCTCGCCTACGGCGATGCTGGCCGCCCGTCGATACCCGCCGGCTCAGTGCTTGTTTTCGAGATTGAGTTGCTCGATATCGGTGGCGCCAAAGCGAACTAGCTCGACCTTCCTAGTGCGCCGGGCTTGCCAGGTACGCTTTCGAAGCAGCCTCATCCTTGAGCGGCACTGCCTTATCCGGATCGACCCGCACCATGAGATACCGAATGTGGTCGTCGATCTTGACGAACTGGTGTCCCGTGCCGGCGGGAACAATGAGCACATCGCCCGCGACCAGGTGGTGTGTCACGCCGTTACGAATCGACGCACCGTCGTTACCGGGACCGTTATATTCCTTCACGGTCGTGGATGTCGCCGGCCTCCTCTTCATGCCGACGATGTCGGGCCCCGTCACAATGGTCGCGGACCCCTCAATGACGTAGTAGACCTCACTGATGAGGTCGTGTTCCGCCACTGAATTAGCCCCAGGCTGATCCAACTTGCCCCGATAGACCACTCCGAGGCCGAGTTGCGTCTTGCCTAAATCCACGGAGCGCACCTGCTGATCAACGAGGTGGTTCGCTATCGCGCGGTCGGTATAGGCCTGAAGCTCGGCTTTGCCGATGTAGACTGACGAGCAATTTTTGCAAGTGGGTTGTTGGGCCGAGAGGGCGAGCACCGTCAGCCCTCCTAGCAGGCTCATTCTGATTTTTGACTGCCTTTGCATAGTGCCTCCTGGTGGCGAACGTCAGGAGTATACACTAAATGCAACCTTGGTACTAGAACCAACGTCCGGGCAGTTCAGACTTAATAGGGCTTCCAGGTAGTACGAAACGGTATATGAGGCGTATTGCGCTATTCTGAGCAACGCGCCATAATCGGCGAAACAATGGAGAGCCCGGACGTAATTCGACGGTGGTGGCCGGGTTTCGGCGAATGCCGGATCACCGTTGGTCCCTTCGAGCCCTCCGCTCCAGTTCGTGTTTCAATGGCCGCGAAGGCCTTTGCGTGTGTGCCGCGTTTATTCAGCCGGATTGGTCTGGGCAGTCTGAGTTTTTCGGTAGATCCCGCGTGGATTCTTCAAGACGGTACCCCGCCGGCGAGCCCGATCGTGTTGCAGTTCCTGCGCATTCATCGCCAAGGCCTAGCCGACGAATGGAAGTCTCGTCAGCGTCCCCCCGTCGTGCCACAGCCCCCGCCTAACCAGGTAGTGTCGAATCCGGTGGTGATGTCCGTGCGGCGAGGACCCCCTCCGGCACCGCTCACACCGCCGGCGGCGCCGAAACATCAGGGAGAGAAAGGACTGCCTTCCTGGTTCGAAAATTACTGCACTCCTAGCCCAAGAATTGAACCTAAGCCGGCATCGCGGGAGGCTCCAGTAAAACCTCCGGAAGCTTCGGCGTAACAGGCTAGTATTAAGGAATCGCCACACCAGACGCCATCTTGGAAGCCCATTTCATAGGCCGCTCCGTCCCTCGCAAGGAGGGCATCGCCAAAGTTACGGGTCAAGCTCAATACGTCGATGATCTTCAGTTTCCTGGGATGTTGTACGGCGTCACCGTGCGGAATCCTTCAGGCCGGGGAAAGATTCGCGGCATCACGTTCGAGGACGGAATACCGTGGGATGAGTTCACGGTGGTCACCGCGGACGATATTCCAGGAGAGAACTGCGTTGCGCTTCTCCTGCACGATCAGCCTCTGCTTGCCGACGGCGTCGTGCAGCATCCCGAGGAGCCGGTGTTGCTGCTGGCGCATCCTGATCGATACTTGCTTGAAGAAGCGCGCCGGGGCGTTCGCATTGACATCGACCCTCTGCCGGGAGTGTTCACGATTGACGATGCACTTGCCGGCAAGGAAATTATTTGGGGAGACGACAACATCTTCAAGACCTTTCACGTGAGGAAAGGGAATATCGAGCGAGGTTTTCGAGACGCTGATGTGATTGTGGAGGGCGAGTATTTCACCGGCGCTCAGGAGCAGCTCTATATAGAAACCAACGGGATGATTGCGGTGGCGAATGGGGACGGGGTAACTGTATCGGGGTCCATGCAGTGCCCGTATTACATACACAAAGCGCTGCTACCGATTTTCAATTTGCCGCCTGAAAAAATCCGAGCGGTGCAGATGGATACCGGCGGCGGGTTTGGCGGCAAGGAGGAATATCCTTCAATGATCGCAGGTCATGCGGCATTGCTTGCGTTGAAGTCCGGCAAGCCAGTGAAACTGATCTACGATCGCGCCGAGGATATGGTGGCCACCACCAAGCGGCATCCGGCGCGCACACGGCACCGTACGGGCGTCACCCGGGACGGCAAGCTGGTGGCGATGGAGATCGAGTTCGATATCGACGGCGGCGCGTATTGCACGCTGTCGCCGGTGGTGCTCTCGCGCGGGATGATTCACGCCGCGGGTCCGTACCTGTGCCCGAATGTAAGCATTCGCAGCCGTGCGGTTGCCACCAGCGTGCCGCCGCACGGCGCATTTCGCGGCTTTGGTGCGCCCCAAAGCATCTTCGCGCTGGAACGGCAGATGAATAAGGTCGCGGTTGCCTTGGGGCTCGCGCCTGAGGAGTTTCGCCGCCGCAATTTCCTGCACCAAGGCGAGACTACCGCCACCGGCCAGGTGATTCGCGAAAAGCTGGATTTGCCGGGGCTATTGGATCGCGGCCTGGCGCTGGCCAACTATAATCAGCTTCGCGCGGAGTTTGAGCGATCCAATGCGAACAGTTCTGTCAAACGTGGGATCGGATTCGCGACCTTTATGCACGGCGCAGGGTTCACCGGTTCGGGCGAAGTGACTCTGGCGAGTCACGTCGCGGTGGAGGCGACTCGCGAAGGCAACGTACGAATTCTTGCGGCCAGCACGGAGATCGGGCAGGGAACCAACACGATCTTTTCGCAAATTGCGGCCGATACACTGCGCATCGGCTACGACCGGATCGAGCTAGCGCAGCCGGACACGGCGATGGTGCCGAACAGTGGTCCCACGGTCGCATCGCGGACCTGCATGGTCGTCGGCAAGCTGGTCGAGGCAGCTTGTCTGGGACTGAAACAGACTCTTCTTTCAAGCGGCCTTCTGACGGAGCCCTACACGCCGGATGAGTTCGCGCAGGCCGCTGCCGCGCATGTGGAGCGATTTGGAGCTTTGCGGGCAGTCAGCGAGTATCAGGCGCCGCCGGGCGTGCTCTGGAACGACGAAACGTATCAGGGGGACGCGTACGGTGCTTTCGCGTGGGCTGTCTACGTTGCCGTGGTAACGGTCGATCCCGTTACGTATGAAGTTCGCGTCGACGATTTCGTCGCGTTACAGGAAGTCGGCAAGGTGATTCATCCGGTGTTAGCGACGGGGCAGATTGAGGGAGGCATCGCCCAGGCCATCGGGTACGCCCTCTATGAAAACGTGGTTTGGAAAGACGGACGGATGGCGAACGCCCAAATGACGAACTACATCATGCCCACCGCCGCCGATCTGCCGCCTATCCGGGTTTTCTTCGCCGAGAATCCATACGCCTACGGTCCTGCCGGGGCCAAAGGAATCGGTGAACTGCCGATGGACGGTGTCGCGCCCGCGATCTTGAACGCTGTAGAACACGCGACCGGATTGGCGGTGGATCGAATCCCGCTCACGCCTGAAAGGGTGATGGAGGCGCTGGTTGGTTGAAATCCGCTGCACGGTGAATGGTGTGGAACGCGAGATCACCGTGCACCCCATGGCGCGGCTGCTAGATGTATTACGCGAAGATCTGCGGCTCACCGGTACGAAAGAGGGTTGCGGGGAAGGGGAGTGTGGCGCGTGCTCGGTTATGATCGATGGTGAACTCGCCAATTCGTGTCTGCTGCCGGTTCTGCAAGCCGATGGCTCGCGGATCATGACGATTGAAGGCGTGGCTTCCGATCATCAGCTCAATGCAGTGCAGCGTGCGTTCCTCGAGTGCGGCGGAGCGCAGTGCGGGATCTGTACGCCAGGAATGATTCTGGCGGCCGTCTCCCTGCTCGACCGGCATCCTCAACCGACGATGGATCAAATCCGCGAAGGGCTGGCCGGGAATCTGTGCCGGTGCACGGGATACATGCGAATCTTTGAGGCTGTGGTGAGCGCGGTCCAGCAGAGATGAGATCGTACGTTCCAGGTTACGATCTGATCGCGCCGAAGAGTCTGCCGCAGACGCTCGAGCTGCTCTCCGAAGGTTGGCGTCCGATCGCGGGAGGAACGGACGTGATGGTGCTCTTCGAGGCCGGCAAACTGGTTCACCAAAGATGGATCAGCATCCGCCATTTGAGCGAGCTTCGCGAAATGGAAGTCGCGGCGGATCACGTCACGCTCGGTGCTTTGACCTCTTATACGGATGTGATGCGGAACGCGACTCTCGCTGAAGAGTTTCCCATGCTCGGCGAAGCTGCCAGATTAACCGGAGGAATCGCGACGCAAAATCGCGGAACGATCGGCGGAAACATCGCGAACGCGTCTCCGGCCGCGGACACGCCTCCGGCTCTTCTCGCTTATGACGCCCAGTTGGAGCTGATCTCAGTGCGTGGAAGCCGCTGGGTTTCCTATTCGCAGTTTCACCAAGGCTACAAGCAAATGGACCTTGCGCCGGATGAGCTGCTGGCGCGCATCCGTCTGCCCCGGCGTTTCGCGGGCTGGCATCATTACTACCGGAAAGTGGGAGCGCGTCGCGCGCAGGCCATTTCAAAGGTTTGCTTCGCCGGCGTCCGGCGCGGCGATGAGATGCGCATCGGTCTGGGTAGCGTCGCGCCTGTGCCGCTTCTGATCCGAGCGGATCTGACCAAAGAAATTTCTCCGATTGACGACATCCGCTCCACCGCTCGCTATCGTTTGCGTGTAGCGCAGAATCTGCTCGATGAGTTCCTGAGGCAATCGTGATTCTAAAGAGTCGCCGAGTGATCACCGCAGGCGCGATGACCGCTGCGGCCATTGAAATCGCCGAGGGCCGAATTGCTGCCGTTCGCGGCTTCGATGAAGTGGATGGCCCAGTCTTGGACAGTGTCATTCTGCCCGGTTTAGTAGACACGCACGTCCACCTCAATGAGCCCGGCCGCGCGAATTGGGAAGGATTTGAGACCGGCACGCGCGCGGCGGCCTCAGGCGGTGTGACCACTCTGGTCGAGATGCCGCTCAATAGCATCCCTGCCACGACCAGTCTCGCGGCGTATCGCCGGAAAGCGGCCACGGCCGAGGGGAAACTGTCCGTCGATACGGGCTTCTGGGGTGGAGTCGTGCCGGGCAACGCCGCTGAACTCGGGCCGATGTGGGACGCGGGCGTCTTCGGATTCAAATGTTTTCTTGCCCCCTCCG
>JBEKBK010000237.1:0-12232 GCA_050015435.1 Bryobacteraceae bacterium | reverse complement strand
CCGGCCACGCCAGAATCGCCGTCCATTCCTTGTGCGTCAACTGCCGAGTGTACCCAAAAACGCCATCTCACTGAATCATCGATATTTGAATGTTTTCACGAATTCCTGCGGAGAGCCGAAATGGTTTCGTCGGGACAGAGAAGGCAAAGCGTTATTCGGATTTGTTTCGTGGGGGCACAAAATGCAAGCTTGGTGTGTCACGGATTCCTGATGTTTTTGTAGCCAACGTCAGCGGCAATAGTAGGAATGTTGATCATCCTGCCGCCTTTCCGCCCACGCTTGCAGAGTACCTGATAGCGACTTTTAGTCAAAGAGGCGATACGATCCTTGATCCGTTCGCCGGAAGCGGTACAACGCTCTTTGTGGGCCGGTGTCTCAAGCGTCTCGCCATCGGAATTGAACTTGAGCCGAAATATGTTGAATTGATCCAGCAACGTCAGGCTGAAATTGAATGGCGAGACCTGTCCCATTTCAGCGACCATGATATCTTCTCTTTGCTAGAACCAGTCGATCTAGCGAACCTGACTGAGAAGGATTTTGTCGCCATCGCAAAAGACGCACGCCCCATGCCATTTTTACCAGTTCCAATGTTGATGTTTGAATATGACACCGACGACAAATGGAACTTTCTGAACCGCAAGAAGGCCGCACCAGAACTCGATGCCACTGCGTAGGGGTCTACCCGTTGAATCTTCACGACCTTATGAACGATAATGAGCTACTTGACCACGCCGAAGCAGCGGTGATCTGGTCAAGTCCTGATCGGACGAGGAAGACCCGCATTCTTTTTACCCAGTTCTTTGCCGTCCCAAAGTACGCTGGTGATCCCGAATTCGTTCGGTGGCCTTCTCGTAAATTCCACGATCCAGTTCAAACGCCACGAAAGTTACGACCCGTATTCAGAGCCGCAATCGCTGTAGTGCCCGACCCCATGCAGCAATCGAGAACCAGCCCGCCTTCGGTTGTGTACGTGCTGATCAAGTACTCGCAGAGTGCGACGGGCTTCTGTGTCGGGAAAAGACGCTCCCTGTCCCGATCAAATCGCAAGATAGACGTTGGCATTCTAATTCCGTGATTCACTGGTCGAAAAGAACCGTCGAACCGCTCATAATTCATACTGTTGCCCCGCTTACCCCTGCGGTAAGGCGTGCCTTCTCTCGTCTGCGGATAATAAGGCGGCGTCCCGTTGCAGAAGATAAGTATGTTTTCATGAATACGCAAGGGTTGGTATCGGCTGTTGAGGAAATTCGACCCCTGCGTCTTTTCGAAAACCCACTCGTATCGCAGCCAAGGCAGATTGCTCATCGCTAAGACATGGCTGAAAGGACTCGTCGCTGTCATTACGATTGCGGCGTTCGGCTTAACTATGCGGCGGAAGTGACTCCACAGTTCATTTAGGTCAACTGGGAAGTCCCAGTGATTCTGGGTGGTTGCATGAGGGGTCGAGTCATCACGATGGAAGCTGTACGGCAAATCGGTCAGGACCATATCAATGCTGTGGTCGGGCAAGCGGCCCATTCCTTGCAAGCAATCGACATTATAGATCCGGTTCAACGGAAGGCGTCCAAGAGGCTGTCGATTGGTGACAGACCCACTCATGGTTGTCACCAATAAACGGGACGCCAACCCAACCCGTGAACCGTCGTGATAGTGAACGCCTGGATCACGATTCGCCTCAACGAGTCCCGCTTCCTGAAGCCGACGAAGGGACCGAATCGCAGTCCGTCTGCTGACGCTCATCAACCCAGCAAGGGTGGTCAGGGAGACCGGAACGGACGCAATGCGCTCCTTGCTCATGACGGTTTGGCGCAGGACGGCCTCGAACAGCCTCACATCAGAAGTGTTCAGTCCTTGCGCCAGGAGGAAGGCACGGCGTTGTTTCGGTCTCTGTGGGAATTCCGGCTTGAGACGGACTGGATGTGGCGGCAACCCCTGAAACATATCACACGGCTCGTGTTCACTAAAACGTCGGCAAGGACTGCTTGAATCTTGCCTGTGAACAGTGAACGCCTCCGTCCCCGCTGTTCACAGCCTGTGAACCAACGTTCCACAGCCAGCGGTGGGACCACCCGTTCAGCGACTCTGCTACTCTCCCGAATATGGAAAAGCCAAATGTGACAGCGCACGTTTCAGATGTTGACAAAGCGTTTGAGGTTCTTCTGGCTGAACTAGCTGACAGAACTGCAAAGCTCGTGATCGAAAGGCTGGAAAGCAAGGTAATGCTTCGTCCCCGTCTCCTCGACTACGAGCAAGCCGCTTCATACCTTGGCTTCCTGACTGCCGATGGAAAGCCTTCGGTGTCAGCCCTGCGGCAACGGAAGGCAGAAAACCAGTTCTCCGATGACTGCTTCATCACTATCGGTAAGGCCGTTAGGTGGGACTTAGAAGCGCTCGACAAGTGGATTTTGGCCAAGAAGCAGGGAAAGGCGACCCGGAAGGCCAGGACTCCAAGCAAGCCCGGAAAGTGACGGCGAAAATATTTTTCTCAGCTCTAAAGAGCGCTAGCAATCACTGTTTGGCTCATCATGCAGACGTAACTAGATAATTGTAGATAAAACCAGAAACTCCATAAGTCTTGTGATATCAATGGCTTGCAGTTGCCTGCTGCCCATTTCCATGCTACTCTCAAGATGAAAGGACAGGAAATCAAATGAATTCCTCAATAACTGGAAGCACTAAGGAGTCCATGCCCACCACGGTGGCCGTGGAATCCGAACAACAACCACTCAAAACCAAAAACGCCGAAGTAAAGGTGTACACGGTTCCCATTAGCGGAGACATTCAGGCGACGCTGACTGGCCATGTGCAAGTCTACGCCGCCAGTGAAGCTGAAGCGATTGCCAAGGTGCAAGCTCAGATTGACGCCGAAACGTTGGATGACGATCTCGAAATGGAAGACTTCGATTCGGGCTACACGATGTCTTATAACGACATGACCCAATGCCTCGGCACCTTTGTCGAAATCGACGAAGGCGGCGTTGAAGTAGACGACCTTGAGGAAGTTGACCCGGCTGACGTACTGCGTGACGACATCACGCAACTGGAAGCGCTCATTTCTTGGGACACCGAAAAACTGACCCGGCAAAAGGAGTTCTTGGAATCCTTAACTGGAACTCAAGCGACGGCGAAGCGAATCGAAAGCGGCTCCGAGGAGGCAATAGGGGTTTCCCGCTAAAAGGGGAGACTCACTCCGCACGCAGGGCACTGCAATTCCAGCAGCCGTTACCAAAATAAACAGGTAGGCGAACCACGGTGGGTGACCAGCCCAATCGACGGACACTACCCCTGCGTGCGGACGTACCGGAAAGGACAACACTATGAGAAACGCAGACGCAATAAATGACCCGACGTTGAATCTGGACATCAAGGACTGTTTCGCATCCTTAAAAAAACAGAATGAAACGCTTGAACTGTTTACGAAAACCGATATCATCCTCGGGCATGATACGGACACGGACAACGTGTTCTTGGTGTTCGGCCGAACGCTGTTGCAGGTCATAGTAGCCGACAACGAGAGCCGGCCCTGTAGCGTCGTCGTCGTGAACCTTCGGCAATCGACGAGCGAACTTGAACTATTAATTGCTGCGGTACAAGTCGCACGTGGGTACGACGATTACCAATCCAGCGGGAGCGTTGACCGTGCGGAGGTAGAGCAGCTTGAAGCCTTGTTGCGGTTAGACCCTGATAATCCCAGGCTGAAGGAGGCGGAGGACTCCATATGAGTTTCAACGCACGCAAACCTAAGAAGATCGGGCGCAAGCACCGGTACAACACTGACGGTACGCTCAAGCTCAATCCCGTCGTCCCGCATCACCAGAGTTCGATGACGGGGGAAATGGCTCTCGAACATTGGAGCCATATCCCCGAAGGCGACCGAACAGACGAACACTTGCACTTCGAACGTTGGCACTTCAAGGACGAATCTGAAGCGCATCGGTTTAATGACGCACTCACGGATGACAGTGGCTTTGGTCAGGTGATTGAGAGATCGGTTCGAGCGTGTTCATATTGGCAGCCGAAAGTACTTGCTCTGCTGCCATTTTTCGAAACTGGCCCCATCAATCTGGCGGGAGGCGATTGTGAATATTCTGATCCAGCGACGCACGCCAAAAGAAAAGTGTTCTCGGGGTTTGAAGAAGGCGGCATAGATCTTGAAGAAGTGCAAGAACTAGAGGTCGGCGGACGATTCGAGCCCGGTAATCCACGGGTGAAGGGATAACCACATGCGCTTGATTGACATGGTACGAACAGGACAATTTCACATCCACCCAGACGTGAGGGCGACCCTCGACGGCTGTGGGATCAACGTGGCGTCAGAAGCCAACGCAGCAGTGCCAATTGAGATAACCAACGTGGTCGATTGGCTGCAATCGGACTGGTATCCACGGGAGCACCGGTTCGACGAACTCAAGGACGAATTTGCCGATGTCCACCCGTCTTTTCCTGTCTCATGGTTTGAGTTTAAGAAGGAGAACGGGCGACGTGCCGTTTGTTGCGTAGTCGATGAGGACGGGGACTGGATCGTGCTTCTGATCGATCAATGTCTAGACGGTCCCTTCGGACACACGCCAGTTGTGGCACAGGTGGGATACGTTGAATTTCCCGGCGATATCGGCGGCATCAGATTTTCGTACAACCAGGATGAACCCGACGGTCAACGATCCGCTAGGTTCCTAGTCGCCAATGCCGCCGTCCCCGCTTTGATGGCCCAAACCTTGATGCATTGCAAAAACGTTTCGGTCGTCCAGCAACCGAAGCAACCAAAACTCATCAAAAAGTCTACTCGGAACCATGGCGTTCCGCCTTCTCAGTTTCGAACGATTGTTATCGATCCAATGAAGGCGGCTACCCGTTCGTCCGGTTGCCCCAGAGGGGAAGCCGGAAACAAGCAGCGGATGCATGTCATACGTGGGCACTACAAGACTTACACACTGGATCGAAAGTTGTTCGGGAAGGTTGCCGGTCGCTTTTTCTTCTCGTCCCACGTCGCTGGGGATGCGTCGATTGGCACGATCACAACCGACTACATTGTCAAACCAAGAAAGACAGCATAGTGAAGGAGATTGAATTATGACAGACAACAGAAATGAAACTTATTACTACGACCCGACCACTGGCGAACGGGTGACAGCCACCTATCGGGTACAACTCACGATGCCAGCGAATCACGACGGCTATTTGGAAGTTGAGGCGCACTCAGAAGAAGAGGCCGCTCGACTTGCTCTCGACAAGAGTTGGCTCGATATAGAGTGGGAGTGCAACGACATCGGCGACAGACACGGCATCGAGGTGTGTTACGTCGAATGTGACGACCCACCTGAAGGGGCACTCCTAAGTCGCCCTGGTTCGAGCGAGGCCGATATCAGTGTTCTTTTTGAAGATGCCCCTGCGGACCATATGCCTATGGAGGGCAGCTCCAGTCGCAAAGATGGCCAGCAGGGAAGCACTACAGGAAGTGGTGACCCATGCAAGTGAAACAGGACGTTGAATTGAGCACCATCATCGACGAGTGTCTGGCTGAACTCGAAGACGGTGAGGCTGCGCTGATCCGAGAGTGCCATCTTCAGGAGCCGAGAACAGCGTTTCCCATCTTCGCAAAAAAGCGGAGACTATCGCAAAAGGCCCTTTCCGAGTTGCGAACCCGAGCGTTAGATCGGATGAGGGACAGTCTAGCAGCAAGGAACATTTATTCATTGGGAGATATTTTATGAAAAAGAAAAAGACCAGCACGAAGCCGAAGGCGATCAAGCGTTGCGGTGTTTTCGACCGGGAACAGGCCAGGAAGGACGGCAAGAACGCCATGGACGTTCTGTGGAAAATAGCGAACACGGCAAAGGCGGATCTTAGCGTTACCGAGTATGAGATCGCCACCTACGAGGCTAGCCTGCAAAGGGTCGAACAGGAACTCAACGCCCTGCTGTTGCCGCCAGGAACACAGCCGGTTTTGCCCGAGGACCTGTTTGACCGAGTTTGAACCAAATCAGAGGCGTACCGGCAGTTTATTGCGGGTGGCTAGGAGAGACAGAAGTTTGGCCTAGCGGCGGTTATGCAGAGTATAGCCTTGCGAAAAGTAACGAAGGATGATCGGTGTGCGCCTGGCTTGCGTCTTGTGGGCTGCGGACGGGTCCACCGTGGCGGGAGTGACGGATGTTCGAAAAGGAATTTGTTCAACAACTATTGGGGGAAGCCAAACCTTTCCTGAAGGAACTCATCGAGGAGGTTCTTGCAGAAAAGAATGGTAGCGGGGCCATTTGCGTGAGCTATGACGAGGCGGGCCGCATGATCGGGACCAGTTATGAAGGCATCAGAAAGATGGTCCGCAAGGGTGAACTAAGAGCCACGAAAAGAGGGCGACGATGTGGGATTTCCGTTTCGGAGCTGAATGATTTTGTACGACGAAACACCCAGTGAGGGCATTTGAAAAAAAGTCGAGGTAGGATGGGAAACCGTATGGTGGAAGCGAAAATCGAACGAAAGCGCAAAGGGGAAGGCTCCCTTTTCAAGTCGAATGGCTACTGGTACGTCACGTATGGCTACACAGTGGACGGCCAGCAGCGCAAGAAGAAAAAGTGCATCGGGCCGGTCGAGAAGTTCACGAACGAGAACGCTGCGTGGACGGAAGCCCTGCGGGTTAGAAAGGGGTTCATCACCGATGTAACGACCGGAAGTGTGACAACTTCCAAAGTGGAGAACGTCACTTGCGACGAGCTACTGAACCAGTACATCAAGAGCCTGAAGCTGAAGAAAAAGCCTTCCGCTTACGTCATTGAAAAGTGCATTGAGGCAAGCGTGCGACCGTTCTTCGGTCAAAAGAAAGTCGCCAGCCTTCGGGACACGCATTTTGAGCAATACCGGGAACAGCGAGTCGCAAACGATGGCGTCTCCAATGTCACCGTGGACCACGACTTCACGTACCTCCTGGCCGCTCTGAATCTGGAGCATCGAAAGAAGCCGCACACAAGGGTGCCAGTCGTCCCAACGATTCCCAAATCTGGTGAGGATAACGTTCGCCAAGGGTTTCTCGATTTGAACGGCTACGATAGGGTGCTCGACACGCTTCCGACCTCGTTGAAATGCCTGTTCGTCGTCGCATACCACATTGGCAACCGGAAGGGCACGCTCCTAAACCTAAAGTGGAGCCAGATTGACTTTGAGGAAGGTCTGATCCGTTTCGTCCGTAAGGAGAACGGTAAGCCCGTCCCAGTGTATGCGCCCATCTATGGTGACATGCACGATTGGCTCCGTCGCCAAAAGGCGTTTCGAGACCGCAAGTACCCCAATTGCGAACTCGTGTTTTTCTGGTACCCGATAGATTGCGACATCGTTCCGAAACTGAAAGGCGGTCGAGGTGGGCGACGGAACGAACCCGGCACACCGATCAAGGACTTCCGGTTCTCATGGAAGGAGGCCGTCAAGGAAGCGAAACGTCCTGAACTCTTGTTTCATGACCTTCGGAGATCGGCTGTGCGGAACATGGTCGAGAACATGGGATGGTCGGAATAGAAGGCCATGATGATCAGCGGCCACAAGACGGATGCGATGTTACGGCGGTACGACATCATTCCGACCGACGATATCAAAGAAAGTGGTCGTCAAGCAGATGGCTGGTGGAACGAACAGCGCCAGAAACGCACGAAGAAGCTGAAGGTCGTTCGGAAGAGGAAAACGGCCTAAGCTCAGTTCGTCAAAACTCTCGGGCCGCTGGATTGGGGAGACCCACCAGCGGCTTTTCATTTTCAGGGATCAGATTTCGTTCCGAACGGTCGGGAGCGGTCCCGAAAGTTCCCTATGGGTCTGGAGCGTTCCCGAGCGGCGCAAGGTCTAAAACAAGGTCTAAAACAGAAACAGCCACCCTCGCCGGGTGGCTCATCTCTGTAAGTCATTGAAAATATGGTGCGGAGAGGGGGACTTGTTCTCTCGCGGGTCATTGAAAACACGTAACTTATACACGTTACGAAGGGCTAGAAGTGCTGAAAGCGCCACAAGAACCAAATCAAGTCACACGGCGAGTCACACGGGCCCCAAAAGGCACAAAAATCCATCATTCCTGCCCCCCGGCCGGGCGTCTGAATTCCCTGAGTTCGAGGGGTCCGAATGAGCTCGGCCCCGAACGTCCGGCCTATTGCTGAGCCGTTCAACCCGGGGGAAGTCGCCACATATTATAAGGAGCGGGCCCCTGGGGTCAGACAGGTAGGGGCTGAGTGGCGGGGACCATGTGCCCTGCACCAGGGAAAACGCGACTCCTTCGCCGTCAATCCCAAAACCGGTGAGTGGTATTGCCATTCCGATTGTCGTCGTGGCGGATCCATGATCGACTTCGAAATGGAGCTCACGGGTAAACCTTTTCGTGAAGCTGCCAAGGCAGTGCGTTCGTTGGTTGGCAGACCCGAATTGAAGCAGACGCGGCGGATCGTCGCCACCTATCCCTACGTCGACGAAACCGGCAGGTTGCTATTCGAGTGCGTTCGCTTCGATCCCAAGGGGTTCAGCCAGAGACAGCCAGACGGCATCGGTGGGTGGATTCCAAATATTCAGGGGGTCCGGAGGGTGCTGTTCCGGTTGCCTGATCTTAAGGATGCCGACTTAGTTCTCGTAGTTGAGGGTGAAAAGGATGCGTTGAAACTGGTCGATCTCGGCTACATCGCGACCTGCAATCCGATGGGGGCCGGCAAGTGGCGCCCGGAGTACAGTGAGCAACTTGCGGGAAAGAACGTTGTGATCTTCCCAGACAACGATGAACCTGGTGAGGCGCACGCTTTGCGGGTCGCCCAATCGCTCGGAGCCCGAGCGGCCTCGGTAAGGATCGCTCGAGTTCCGATCGGAAAGGACCCGAGCGACTGGATCGCGGCAGGCGCCACACGGGAAGATTTTGACAAAGCAATTGAAGCGGCCGTGATCCCTTCGACTGATGACACCAGCCCTGTCGGCGCTTCCTTCGAGTCCGCCGACTGGCACAGCTATCTGCTGCTGAATGATCGACGCGCTCCGCGAGCCCTACTTGCAAACGCCATAACCGCCCTGAGAATGGCACCGGAATGGGATGGCGTCCTTGGCTTCAATGAGTTCTCGATGACGACCGTTGCATTGAAGAATCCTCCGTGGCCTGACGCGCGGGCGGAAGGCGAGTGGACGGACCATGAGGACCGACTCACTGCCGATTGGCTACAGCACCAGGACATCTACGTTTCGGTTGAGATCGCGGGGCTCGCTGTGCAAACCGTTGCCAAAGACCGCAGCTACCATCCCGTACGCCAGAAGCTGGACGCTCTGAAATGGGACGGGAATGGTCGCATCGACGGCTGGTTGAGTCTCTATCTCGGAGTCGAACCGACCGACTATGCCGCCGCGGTCGGAGCACGCTGGCTCATCTCCGCAGTCGCCAGGATCTACAGTCCGGGAGCGAAAGCCGATTGTGCGTTGATCCTTGAAGGGGACCAGGGCCTCATGAAATCGACCGCGCTGAGAACCCTGGCCGCGCCTTGGTTCACCGACGACATCGAGGACTTAGGGAGTAAGGACGCTGCGATGCAAACGCGCGGCGTATGGGTTATCGAGATCGCGGAACTTGATTCGATGAGCCGCGGGGAGGTGTCCAAGATCAAGGGATTCATCAGCCGCACCACCGATCGATTCCGGCCGCCCTACGGAAAGCGTGTAATCGAGTCTCCGCGCCAATGTGTGTTTGCGGGCTCCGTCAACCATTCGAATTACCTCCGCGACGAGACTGGGGGGCGCCGGTTCTGGCCGGTTGCCTGTACGCGGATATTGATTGACGATCTGGCACGTGACCGCGACCAGCTTTGGGCTGAGGCGGTTGTCCGCTACCGGGCGGGCGAGAATTGGTGGATCGACACGCCTGAACTCAACAGCGCGGCGGAGCTTGAGCAGGCCGACCGCTACGAAGGCGACGCCTGGGATAGCTCTATCGAACGGTGGGTCGAAGACAGGAGGTCCGCCTCGGTCGAGGAGGTCTTGGAGCAGTGCCTTTTGAAGGCAAAAGCTTTATGGACACAGGTCGACAAGAATCGCATCGCCCGCTGCTTTCGGGCAATGGGATGGGAGCGGTACAAAGCCGGGTCGCGCAGGAGCCGGCAATGGCGATACCGCCCACGTTCGGTGTCCCAGTATGATGCCGTGTCCCAGATCGTGTCCCAGTGCAGCAGTCGGAGTGGGTCACCGGAAATGTATGAACAGTAAACGATTAATCGCCCGTGTCCCAGTGTCCCAGTGTTTTCGCGCGGGCGCACGTGAGAACGCCCAAAGAGCTCTCATCCACATCGCCCAGAAACTTTCAAAACAAGTGGGTCAACTGGGACACTGGGACACCCACTCGAAGGAGAGAACATGCTGATCAGCCTTAAGAAGCGGATCTGCAATCTGGAAAAATCCATTCGGCTTCCACTCACCGCAGAGCAATTCCTGACGGACGCGGTGCAATATGCCCAGCGAACCGGAACGGGCTTTGACATTACGCTTCAATCGCTAAGCGCCTCAGTCACCGATGACGACCTTGACCGGCTGATCCGCGAACTTGAGGGGATTGTATTCCGTGGCGACACCGTCGCGCGCGACGCAGCCCGGCACAGAGCATCGACTATGGCCGGCAATGCACATCTTTTTGTATCAGCAACCTCTGAGTTATCCAGTCTGGACAACGAATCGAATTGGTAAATGGGGAAATCAAAAACGTCCACTCAACCCATTACGAAACTTAAGGCGATGGCGAGGCATATCGAAATGTGGCTCGTCAGCAAGCTGATTCCGTATACTCGAAACCCGCGGACCCACTCGGAATCTCAGGTGGCGCAAATTGCCGCGAGCATCGAGCAGTTCGGTTTTAATAATCCGATCCTTGTTGACACCAAAGCCGGAATTATCGCGGGTCATGGGCGCCTTCTCGCCGCACGAAAGCTGGAGCTCACCGAGGTTCCGGTCATCGTTCTCGATCATTTGACCGAGGCACAGAAACGCGCGTACATCATCGCCGACAACCAGCTCGCGCTTAATGCTGGCTGGGACGACGACCTCCTCCGAGAGGAGCTGGCGGCGCTGCAAAAGGAGGACTTCAATATCGACCTAATCGGATTCGACGACGCCGAGCTGGCACGGCTGCTCGGCGCGCAGGACGCCACGCCTGGGCTTACGGATGAGGATGCCGTCCCAGAGCTTCCGCAGATTCCGGTTTCCGCGGCAGGCGATCTCTGGCTGCTCGGCACGCACAAGCTGCTCGTAGGAGACGCGACCAATCGAGAAGACGTCGCCAAGTTGATGGCCGGTGAGTCTGCCGATCTGGTGTTCACCGATCCGCCGTACAACGTTAGCTATGAAGGCTACACGGAAGACCGTCTTACGATCAAGGGTGACCGGATGACTGCGGAGCAATTCTGTGAGTTCCTGGCGACCTCGTTTAGAAACTACCGCGGCATAATGAAGCCCGGAGCCTCGTTATATGTGTGCCATTCATCTTCCTGGCAACGCGAATTTCAGAACGCCATCGAGGCTGCCGGTTTCGAAGTTCGCTGCCAGATTATTTGGGCAAAAAACACTTTCGCTTGGGGCTTCGGCCGTTACAAATTCAGACATGAACCGATTTTCTACGCGCACGTGGCAGGCCAGAGCGACGCTTGGTACGGCGACCTAACTCAGTCGACGCTTTGGGAGGAAAACAAACCCGCGGCCAACCGCTTGCATCCCACCATGAAGCCTTCGGAACTAATCGAGCGCGCGTTGCTGAATAGCAGCAAGGGCGGCGACATCGTTGTGGATTTGTTCGGCGGATCGGGTTCTACGATGATCGCCTGCGAGCGGCGCGGCCGCAAAGCGCGCCTCATGGAATTGGACCCGCGCTACGCCGATGTCATCTGCCGCAGGTATCAGGACTACACAGGGAAGTCGGCCGTGCTCGATCGAGACCGCCATACGTTTGAGGAAATCGCGGAGATCCGCAAGAAGGAATCAGCATAAGTGTCGCGGCTCAATGGGAGGGTTGCCAAACTGGAAAAGATCCTGATACCTCCATCGGGAATCACGTTGCATTGTCGAATCCTAGTGGAAAAAGCGTACAAGCCGCTGGACCTGGCGAACTCCACGTGCGATCGGAGACTCAATGCGGACGGAGTGCTCAAAGAGATTGTGCACATTGAAGGACATCTGGATGATGAAGAACTGGAGCGATTTATCGAGAGCTTTCCCATTCGCGAAGCAAGATGTGAATGTTGGGGACCCTGGGCCA
>JBEKBK010000236.1:0-12330 GCA_050015435.1 Bryobacteraceae bacterium | reverse complement strand
ATTCTGACCACCTGCGGTCAAATAATGAAAAATGGTCAAAATGTTGATCCTCGTTCAAACGTGACGCTGTCGTTTTCGATAGTAATCTCGGTCCGGCTGCATCGTGATCGAAGTCCCATGGAACCGGATAAGGCGAGATCGGTTGGCTGGCGTCAGTCCTCGATCTTCGCCGGAGCCGTCTGAGTATGCTGATGCCTCGCCGTGAGCGCTCTTGTCTCGTTAATGGCCATTCAATTGCCAAGCTGGTTCACGGCGCGCATCCCGCAGTGGTGAACGCAAAGACCAGGAGTGTGGAAATGCAAACTGGGTCAGGCTCAATGAAAATCAACGGAAGAGATTCGCGCAGTCACCGTTGGGGGATGATTCTGGCCGGAGGCGACGGAAAGCGGTTGCTCCCACTGACGCGAAAAATTGCCGGCGACGATCGGCCCAAGCAGTTTTGCGCCGTCCTGGGTGACGAAACACTCTTGCAGCAGACGCAACACCGGGTTTCTCGATTACTTCAGCCGTGGCAGACTTTGCTGGTGTTGACGAGAGCACATGAGCCTTTCTACGCTGATGAAGTTGCCGGAATTCCATCTTCAAGATTGCTGATCCAGCCTTTCAACCAGGGTACGGCGCCCGCGATTCTGTACAGTCTGCTGCGTCTCCGGGAAATGGACCTTAATAGTGTTGTAGCCTTGTTTCCCTCGGATCATCATTTTTCAGACGACGAGGCTTTCATCGGCCATGTCGATTCGGCTTATGCAGCGGCCGAATCCCGTCCCGAGATGATCATCCTATTAGGCATTCCACCCGAGACTCCGGAGATGGAGTACGGTTGGATCGAACCCGGCAGCCCTCTGGGCCCGAACTCTGTTTGCCGCGTCAGTCGTTTCTGGGAAAAACCTTCCGGCTCGCTTGCTTCGGTCTTGATGGAGCGTGGTTGTTTGTGGAACAGCTTCATCATGGTTGGCCACCTTCACGCTTTCCTAAACCTTATCCGGCACGCGCTTCCCGGTCTGGTCGAAGCGTTTGAATCGATTCGGTCATCGTTGTTTACAGCGTCCGAGAGAACCGCATTGTGCGACCTTTACTGCCGCATTCGCGCGACCAATTTTTCTCAGGATGTCCTATCGGTTCAGCCAAATGGCCTCGCTGTTCTTCGCGCCACGGGCCTCGGATGGAGTGATCTGGGGGAACCGAGCCGTGTCCGCAGCGTTCTTGAGCGCAAAGGCGTCCGGACGGAGTCGAGGGTCAGAGCAGACGACAAAGAGACGGACAGAGTGCTGAGGCCGACCGCCAGGGAGGCAGCGGGGTAGGCGAGCGAAGAAGATCCGACCGTGACCTCAACTCAACTCGGTCGTCACATTCATCGTGTAATTGCTAGAAAGGATGACCATGGCGACCCAATCCGTAATGAAGACGACGATTCTGCTCTTGGTCTCTGATCCTCTTGTACGTTCCGTTCTTCAGGAGACCTTGGAGGACGAAGGGTATATGGTCCGGGCTACCGGCGACCTGGGGCAAGCGGTAGACCGGTTGAAGGAGTCCGTGCCTGATCTGCTGATTACCCGAACATATGTTGAGAGCATGCCGGGGCACGAAGCAGCGATGTATCTGCTTACGAAGTGCCCGACAATGAGGGTTCTAATGGTCGGCGGTCTTCTGGATGACAAGCGGCTTCAATATCGTGCAGAGCTGCAAGGATTTGAGGTCTTCCCAAAACCATATAGCGCGGCTGATCTGCTCCAAAAAGTGAAGGATGTCCTGAGCAAACAACGCGGTTGAGCGGGAGGAGTCTCGCGACCGCGATGCGTTTTGAGAACGCGCAGCCGTGAGAGCCGGTGTTTATAGGTGAAGTGCGCTGGGTGCGGTTGCGGGCTGGCGGCGAGATGTGGTCACTCGACCTGATTTGGTCACACAGAGAGACTTTCCGATTAAAGAGGGTCGGCGAGACGAGGGCCACCTCTACTGGAAATTTGACCGCAATTATTGATTCAAGCAGACGCGCAGAACCTAATTCCCCACATCTTCTTCAGCAAGTACCCCGATTACGCCGCCGTTGTGCAAATCTCAGGTGGCGGCTATGTGGGGCGTTCCCAGCGCTGGCGCGCCCTTTCTTTTGCCACGCGTTTCTGGAAGTCCCGCCGTGCCAAGCTCCGGCAGACGGCCAAAGACGTGCCATCAGTACGTCCGCGGACTGCGGGTTGAACGATTCCTCTCGCCTCAAAGAGCCGATTAAAGGGCGAAATTCACGTCATGAAGAAGACTCCAGCATTTATTCCGTTCACGGCCAGTCTTTGCGCCGGGTTGCTCCTGGCGCCTGGAAACGCGATGCTTTGGGGCCAACAGGCGCCGCCTCCTCCTCTTCCTCCTCCTGGACAGGCTATGGCGCCCGATCAACTCGACGGCTTGGTCGCGCCGGTCGCGCTCTATCCCGATCCGTTATTGAGCCAGATTTTGGTGGCCTCGACGTACCCGCTTGAGCTGGTGGAACCCGGGCGGTGGCTGCAGCGGAATCCCATCCAGCTCTGGCCGCAGCACCTGATCCAGATCATGCTCAGCCCACTGAACGACGTGCGCGTGCAAATCCCGTGCTGTAATCTCGTGTCCGCTCTCCAGCAGGCCGGCGGGATAACTGAGTGGTGTCACCACATGCAGCAGGATTATCTCCGCATGAAAACGGCGCTCCAACCACGCAGCCTGCTGTGCGATGTGCCGGGAAGTATTCGTAACACGATGGGGACAAGAATTTTATGAATGGTCAGCATCACACCACCCGCTTCCTTGCCACGAGTATCGCGCTGGAGCGAGCTTGCAAGCTGTAGGGCTTTGAACCATCCACAGCCATTTCAGCGCCTACGGCAAGGAGATCTTGTGGCGCTTCGCGAGCGGTGTCAACGGCCAGACGCCACCGAGCCTCGGGCGGCGCGGCGGGCAAACTGAAATCGACGGCATCGGTGCCGGCATTGAACATCAGGTAGAGTGCGCTCCGTTCGTCCTCATGGATCAGACAAGCAAACTGTTTGCTTTTCGGGTCGGCCCAGTTGGGCAATCCTCCGTGCGGGCCAAACCAATGGATCTCGGCGTCCATGTAGAATTGCTCCTTGCTTAAAATCGGATGCGCGCAGCGAAAAGCGATCATGCCCCGCGTGAAGCGGAAAATCTCCCGATGCGTTTCCAGATCGCCCCAGTCAACCCAGCTCGTTTCGTTGTCCTGGCAGTAGGCGTTGTTGTTGCCGCCTTGAGTGCGACGAAATTCATCCCCGCCGAGCAGCATCGGGACTCCGCGCGAAATCAGCAGAGTCAGAAGGAAGTTCTTGATCTGGCGTTTCCGCACGGCCTCGATCCCGGCATCCGTTGTCTCGCCTTCGGCGCCGTAGTTCTGGCTGAAGTTGGCATCGGTCCCGTCATGGTTGTTTTCTCCGTTGGCTTCATTGTGCTTGTCGCGATAGCTCACCAGGTCGTTGAGCGTGAAGCCGTCGTGGCAGGTGACGAAGTTGATGCTGCCGCCGGGGCCTTTGCCGGAATTGGTGTAGATATCGGCGCTGCCGCAGATGCGGCTGGCAAACGAACCAAGCATTCCATCATCGCCGCGCCAGAACCGCCGGACATCGTCCCGGTACCGGCCGTTCCACTCCGCCCAGCGGCGTTCCGAGAAACTCCCGACCTCATACGCTCCGGCGGCATCCCAGGCTTCGGCGATGATTTTCACGTCTCTCAAGATCGGGTCCTCGGCGATCCGCTCCAGAAGCGGGGGGTTGGGCAGCAGGTTGCCGGAACGGCCGCGACCCAGAACTGACGCCAGGTCAAACCGGAATCCATCGACATGCATCTCGACCATCCAATAACGGAGGGCAGCCAAGATGTGGTCCCGCACCACGGGATGATTGGCGTTGATGGTGTTGCCGGTTCCTGTATAGTCCTTGTAGTAGCGTTTGTCGTCGGCTAACGTGTAGAAGATCGCGTTGTCCATCCCGCGGAAACAGAGCGTTGGTCCCAGTTCGTCTCCCTCCGCCGTGTGATTGAACACCACGTCCAGAATCACTTCGATTCCGGCTTTGTGGAAGGCCCGGACCATTTCCTTGAACTCCAGTTTCTGTTGGCCCAAACCTCCGGAACTGCTGTAGGAAGCTTTCGGCGCAAAGAAGGCCACGGGATCGTATCCCCAGTAATTGCCGAGCGGTTGACTTGTTTGTGGATTGACGCCTGTCACCTGATGTTCATTGAACTCCTGCACGGGCATCAGTTCCACAGCGGTCACTCCCAGCGTTTTAAGATAGGGGATTTTTTCCATCAGGCCCCGGTAGGTTCCTGGATGCTCCACTCCTGACTTGGGGTGAATGGTAAAGCCGCGAACATGCATTTCGTAGATCACCGTCTTCGACCATGGATGCCGAGGCGGCTGGTCGCCATGCCAATCGAAAGGCTCGTTGACAAATACGCATTTCGGCATCGAGCTGGAATTGTCCAGCTTCGATAGAACCAAGTCTTGTTCCGGGGCCAACGGGTCGTAACCGCGTGCCGATACAAAATCCCACGGGGGCAGATGCGAAATCGCGGTTGCGAAGGGATCGAGAAGAAGCTTGTGGAAGTTGAAACGATGTCCTTCGCTGGGTTCGTAAGGGCCATCCACGCGATAAGCATAGAGTTGACCGGGACCGATCCCCTTCGCCCAAACGTGCCATACATCTCCCGTGCGGTTGCGCGCTGAATCCAGATCGATTACCCGGGCGGGCGCTGCGTCCTCCGGATGGTCGAACAACTCGAGTCGAACACGGGTGGCGGCGCGGCTGAAAATGGCGAAATTAACTCCTCCCCCTGTTTCCAGGGTTCCCAAAGGCAGAGGAGACCCCGCCCGAACGTCGGCTTGCTCGGAGACCTCCGAGACGTAACCGGCCAACTCGCGTTCGGGCGTTTTAACTATCGTTGCCATAGGATTCGAGCGGATTCCAAGGGAACGGCCACCCCGGAGTGCTGAGGTATCACTCGTGCCGTGTAGTCTGTAGCTGGACGAGCCGCGGGCACCGTTGCGCGATGAAGGCAGCCCCCGGATGCGTTCGCTACTGGTCCCGCGCACTTCATTTCGATCCGAACGGGTTCGCCGCCGTTGATTCCGTCGGCATAGAGCTCGATTCGTACCGCCTTCGGATCGAGATCGTTCAGAAAGACTTCGACTTCAAATGCGTGGCGGTCCGCGTCGGTTTCGACCCGCAAATCTCCGAAGCGCAACGGGCCCCATGTCCGATCCACCGCATGCTGCCAATCGACCACTTGCCTTCCCACCGCGCCTTTGTCCGCGGTGCGCTCACGGTAGGCCGCCGCAGCCGGTAGATAGTGTTGCTCCGAATATTCCTGCACCGCGCGGCTTGCGGAAAAGCGCGGCGTCAACTGCGCCATGCTTTCCCGCATTCGCTTGACCCATGCGGTGGGAATACCATGCTCGTCTCGGGTATAAAACTCCGGGACCACCTCCCGCTCGAGCAGGTCGTAGAGCGCGTTGGCTTCGACAGCGTCCCAGGCCGGGTCCTCGCCATGTTCCTGGCCGTCCCCCAACGCCCACCCGACTTCAGGCGTATAAGCTTCCGCCCACCAGCCATCCAACTCGGATAGATTTATGCCTCCATTGACGAGCACCTTCATGCCGCTCGTCCCGCAAGCCTCCCAGGGACGCCGTGGCGTGTTGATCCAGACATCCACCCCCTGCACCAGTTCCTCGGTCAGAAGCATGTCATAGTCACTGAGAAAGATCACATGGGGGCGTGTCTCGGGCCGGCGGATGAAATGAATCCATTCCTGAATCAGGGCTTGCCCAGCCTGGTCCGCTGGGTGCGCCTTTCCGGCGATGATGAGTTGAACCGGACGCTGAGGATTGGTCAATATGCGAAGCAGCCGCGGCGGGTCGTGCAGCAACAAGTTCGGTCGCTTGTAGGTTGCGAAGCGCCGCGCAAAGCCCAGCGTCAGGGTGTTGGGATCAAAGAGATGCTTCGCAGCCTCGACCGCCTCGGTCGACGCGCCCGAGGCAGCCAGTTGCCGAAATAGTCGTTCGCGAGCGTATTCAACAAGAGACTTGCTGGCGGCGATTCGAAATTGCCAGAGCTTGGCGTCGGAGACGCGGCGAATGTCCTGGTCTAGGGTTTTTGCCGTCCCCAGCCAACGCCCCTTTCCACAGGCTTCCGTCCACAAATCGTCGGCCGGCGCAGAGTCCCAGGTGGGCATGTGGACTCCGTTGGTCACGTGTCCGACCGGAATTTCGTCCTCCGGCCAGTGCGGGAAGAGAGGCAGAAAGATGTGCCGGCTCACCTTACCATGCAAGCGGCTCACGCCATTGACCTGCCCGCTCCCGCGAATGGCCAGATACGCCATATTGAAAGGCTCCGACGAGTCGTCCGGATTTTGGCGGCCAAGAGCCAGCAAGTCATGGAGCGTGATCCCGAGCCGTTGCTGGGCGTATCCGCCCAGGTATTGCTCGATGAGGGCTGGCGCAAAACGGTCAAAACCCGCGGCTACCGCAGTGTGGGTGGTGAAGAGATTGCCGACTCGGGTTGCGGCGAGTGCCACTTCGAAGGGCTGCCCGGTCTCTTCCATGAAGTTGCGCGCGCGCTCTAACACTGCGAAGGCCGCATGCCCTTCATTCAGGTGACAGACCTCTGGTTGGATTCCGAGCGCTCTGAGCAGCCGCCATCCGCCGATCCCGAGCAGCAGTTCCTGCTTGAGACGGAGCTCCGGGCCGCCGCCATAGAGCTCGCTCGTGATCGCTCGATGAGCCGGGATGTTCGCCGCGTCATTGCTGTCCAGCAGGTAGAGCTTCACTCTGCCAACCTGGACCTGCCACGCGCGCAGCCAGACCGAGTATC
Organism: Bryobacteraceae bacterium; assembly: GCA_050015435.1. GTDB lineage: Bacteria > Acidobacteriota > Terriglobia > Bryobacterales > Bryobacteraceae > Palsa-187. The sequence goes on along the minus strand of JBEKBK010000236.1, from coordinate 5,491 downwards.
CAGGCAACGTGATTTCCAACCGCAACCACTCCCCGTTCGGTTGGCGTAGCGGCGTGATCGGCAACTGTCCCGGGTCGTTATACGGGAAGAGAGCTTGCTGCGCTCCGTCTTTATCGATTACCTGGCGAAAATAGCCTTGCTGGTAGAGCAGCCCCACGCCCACTACTGGCACACCCAGATCGCTGGCGGCCTTGAGTTGATCTCCGGCGACATTGCCAAGTCCGCCCGAATAGATGGGCAGAGCTTCGCTCAGCATGAATTCCATGCTGAAATAGGCAGCGCAGGTCAGAGCGGTCTGCGGATGGCTCTTCTGAAACCAAGCTGGCGTCTTTGCCGCTTGGCGGCTACCTTCGACCAAGCCATCGACGTTCTTCCGGAAAACGGGATCGGCCAGCACGCGTTTGATCTGGTCGCGCGAGACTGTCTGCAAGACGACCCAGGGGTTATGCGTGATCTCCCACAATTTGGGATCAAGCCTCCGCCACACTTCGTCGGTCGAGTGATTCCACGACCAGCGCATATCGAGGGCGAGTTCCGCCAAAGAATCAAAACCCTCGATTTCGGTAGGTAGAAGGTTGTAGATGGGGTGACTGACACGTGTGTCTTGGCTCATGATCTGCCGCTCCGATCCGGCGTTGCTGGTCGACCCTGTGGGCAGGTGAAACTCTGGTTATCCAGTCTCGACGGCCGACGCCGAGGCGCTTCACCTGCCGACAGCAGGACTATCTGCCGCTAACCCCAGCGACTCCCTCGCCTTTCGCCGTGTGTAGTGCAATCTCCACTGGGTGCGTCGTCTGCAGGATGTTCTTGGCCTTGGCCACCTCGTCCGCTGTGCCATGAGCCAGAAGGAGGAACTTGTCGGACTTAAGCGCGGTCTCGTATTTCACGATGCTGTCCTTGGGGATGCCAATGCTATACAGCCCCGCGCCGAGCGCGCTCAACCCGCCCACCACAACCGCGCCTTCCAGCGCGCCGACGATCCAGGCGACCAACGGACCTGCCACTAATATCGGCCCCAAGCCTGGAATGACGAAGAAAGCGGCTCCGAACAACATTCCCCAGATGCCACCCCAGAAGGCGCCCTGTTTCCCCCAGTACTTCATGCGGTCGCCGGTGTTGTAATACCCGACGACCTGCTCGTCGGTGTGATAATCCTTTCCGACGATGGACATTTTCTTCATATCAAACCCAGACTTCTGCAGTTCCTTCACGGCTTCCTCTGCTTGCGTGTGAGTCGGGTAAATGGCTACGACCGAGTTCGTTTGAGGCATGACTTCGTTTCCTTTCATTTCCAGATCGATTTTTTTGCATTTCCGGCGCCCGCCAGCCGTGCATTTCGCAAGGTCAGTTGGCGCCTGGTTACCACACGAAAAAGGCGGCGCCGCCGCCCGGCTCGCGGATCCGCCCGGCCAGGACCGGAGTATTGCGTAGCGGAGCCATGTTCTCGCGAACCACACCGGGTAGCTGCGGTTCTGGACCACTGGTCTCTTCGATCTCCACCGCGCCTCGCCGGTTCATGACATCGGCAGCGGTCTCCACCCTCTCGTCCGACCCTGTCGCGAATACCAGGGCCCCTCCGCGCCGCAGTCCTTTTACGTAAGCCTGCGCCTCCTCTTTGGTCGCCCCGATCCTGGTAAGCCCCCGGGTCAAGTCGACTTCGAAATCGAGCCGCGGGAAGCTCATCACACCGGTGACCTCGAAGGTCGCCGGCTCTGCCAGGGTGCGAAGCTCTGTCCGAGGAAAGCCAAGGGCCTCGATCTCGCGGACGACGCTCTCCACGAGGCCAGGATTCTCAAATAATCCAACTACTGTCTTCGGCATATTAATCCCTCCATCAAAAAGTATTCAAACCTCTGCCGTTTTGCGAGTCGAGCCTTGTTCTACAGGGCAACGCTGGAACACGGGAAGCTCCTCGGCAGCAATCGAGCCAGGTTCCCTAATCTGAGAAGCAAAGTCGGGCCCCGTCTCGCCCACACCGACCCGTCCGATGATCGAGAATAATCGCCACTTCGTGGTGCAGATGAAGGCGGCGCGATCCTCGGTGAGCCGAACGAAGACTTGTTTTTCGAACCAAGTTCTGAATGTCATTATCTTCACCCTCCAGTGACATTTGCGCGCCGTTTCATTGTCGGGTCGCAGTTGGCGGCCGCCCGTTCAGCAAGCGCTTCAGCGCATCCATCGCCTTGCCGAAGTCTCCCCAGTTCCCCTGCTGCATTGCCTTCTGGGCCGCATCGAATTGCGCTCTCGCCTGACCCGATTCCGGTTGCGCGCCGGGCGCTTGAGCTGAAATCTGGGGTTGCTGCGTCCCGAAGACGGCCTGGATGGCCTCATCCAGAGTAGGCTCCATGGCCACTTTGTCCCCAGAAATCACGATTACGCGCTTGAGTTGAGGGAAGTCCGTACCTTCCGCCGTGAGGTACAGCGGAACTACATACATAAAGGAGTTCTCGATCGGCACCGCGATCAGGTTTCCGCGAATCACTTTAGATCCTTTCTGGTCCCAGAGGGTAAGTTGGGCTGCAATTGCGGTATTTTGATCGATCATCGCCTCGATTTGCATCGGGCCATAAATCAGCTTGTCCTTGGGAAGCTGGTAAAAGAGCATCTTCCCGTAATCGGGGAAATCGCTCCTCGCGGCCAGCCAGGAGATCATGTTGTTTCGCTTCTGGGGCGTGAACGGCGTCATGAGCAGATATTCGAGCTGGTCGCTTCCCGGGAGCTTCATCAGAATGTAATAGGGCTTCATGGGCGCGACCGTGCCCGCATAGTTCTCTTGCGGGAGCACCCAGAGGTCTTCGCGGTTATAGTAGACCTGCGGAACCGTCATGTGGAAGGTTCGATACTGGTCGGCCTGGATGGAAAAGAGATCCTCCGGATATCGCAGATGCGCCTTCAAATCCGCGGAAAGCTGGTTCAAGCCCAGGAAGACGCCCGGAAACGCGCGCCGGTAGGCCGCCAGGACCGGGTCATTCGGATCCATGACGTAGAACCTGACGGTTCCGTTGTACATATCCACGACGACCTTTACAGAGTTTCGAATGTAGTTCAACCCGTCTTCTACGGCCGCCGCGTGGGGACTGGAGTAGGGGAAGTGATCCGAGACCGTGTAGGCGTCCTGAATCCAATATTGTTTGCCCTCGCTCACCACGGCGTAGGGATCCTGGTCGAGTTGCAGGAACGGAGCGATTTGCTGCACGCGCTCCTGAACACGCCTCCAGATCTGAATTCTGCTCTCCGGCTGAAGATAGGAGGTAAACAGAATGTTGACGTCGGTCTGCGTCCAGGCGAACAAGAGCCGCTTCCACAAGCTGTCCAGCGGGATGCCGCCGGTTCCGGCGTAACTCGTGTAGACATTCTGATTCCCTTTCGGGTAGTCAAACTCTTTCACGCCCGTCGCGACAATCCGATAGCCGGGCATCGACTCACCGTAGTAGATGGAAGGCTGGTTTATGGTTAGGCCAAAGGCGGACTCGGGCGGGATATTCTCAAGCACGTACTGGGGAAAGCCTCCCCCTGTGGTCTTTGAGACGAAGCTCATGACAGTGCCATAACCATGCGTGAACTGCAACTTCTGGTTGACCCAGGTTTGGGCTTGAGCCGGAAGCTCCGGGGAGAGTTCACGGGCTGAAAGCATCACCTGGTGATAACCATCCGGCAGATGATAGCGGTCCACATCCACCTGGTAAAACTGGTAATAGAGCCGTATTTCCTGGGCCTGCTGGTACATCTGAAGCAACGGGCGCCAGTCCCAGAGCCGGATGTTCTGGATCGTGTCTTGATTTCTGGCAATTACCTCGGGCGTCAGGTCGGCCAGCGCCGGGTAGGATGTCTCCTGGATCGTATCAAGGCTGTAGGCCTTGCGGGTGAACTCTATGTTGTTCTTGAGATACGGAGTCTCGCGGGCAAGCTCGTTCGGCTGCACCATGAATCTCTGAAAAAGGGTCGGTACCAGCCCCACGGCGATAAGATACAAGGCTGCATAAACTCCGAATCCAATCAGTATCGTTTTGAGCCGCGGCTGTACGATATTGACCACCAGAAGCGCGCATAGCGCCGCCGCGGCGCTTAGCATCGTCCAGTACGCGATCCGGGTCACATGATCTGATGTATAACCGGCTCCGTAAACTACTCCTTGCGTGGAGTAGAGGAGTTCGTAGTGATCCAGGTAAAAACCCCATCCCCAACTGGCAATCAGAAAGAAGAACAGACTGGACAAATGTGGAACGGCCTTTTTGTTCCAGCCCTCCATGGGTCTGTTGCGTTTGGGCTGCAGCAAGCCGAAGTACGCGTAGAAGGCCAGGACGGCTAGAAGCGTGATCAGCGCCAAACTGGCCAGGCTGCTCTGCAAAAGCTCATAAAAGGGAAGACGGAACACATAAAACCCGGCATCCGCCCCGAAAAGAGGATCGGACAACCCAAAGGATCCGCCATAACGAAAGCGGAGATAAGTATCCCACTGTGTATAGAAGACGAGCGCAAAGAACAGACCGCCGACAGCAGCGACCGCGCCCAAGGCCAGATTCAAAACCGTGCGCGAGATCCGGATGCCGAGTCTTGAGGCGACGGCCGACTCGCTTGTCAAATTACCCGCACGGAAAGAGGCGCCATTTGTCGCCGCAAGGCGAAGGTTGATCCAGATGTACAGAGCCACGACAACGAAAGCCGCACAAAACAGCTCCCATTTCACGGAGAAGAGCGTCCAGAAGACGCCACTGTAGCCGACCTGCCGCATCCAGAGCCACTTCTGTATCAAGCTAGGGATGAGCGCCAGGACAGCGATCATTGCGATCGCTCCAATAATTCCGAACACCACTGGGCGCCCTGCCCTTGGCGGGCCTATCGGGATCGGGTGGTGACTTCCGTTGCCACTCGGCTTTTCGTCCGCAAGTGGCCTTGATGGCTCGAGGTGCGGCGGTTGCTCGATCTTTGTTCTATCACTCGGTTCTGTTTCCAGGTTCGTCGCCAAGTGCAGCATCCACGTCTTCAGGTTGGTCATCTTTCCAGCTCCTGTGCTTACCTGAGACTGCAATCAAAGATCCATTCAGGTTCACAGGGCGGCTCACAATGTGCGAATTAGCGCAGGGATGCAATATGCCGCAATTAGCTACCGTTACATCGAAACGTTGGCCTTTCCAGCAGCTTGACCAAAAACGGTCGCTTGACCTCTAATGGTCATCAATCCCTAATCCATCAATCCTCAGGCGCTATTCTCCGGGCCGACCCTCTCAACAAACGAAGCTGTGGCGGTCGGTAAACCATCTGGACCTACGCATGCATCAGATCCAGCGTCACGAACAAAACGGCCCAGGAGGGCAATGACAATGTTGACGAATATCACATTTTTGAAAGGTCTAGTGGTCCAGGCCACGGACGGAGAGCTTGGAACTGTAGATCAGTTCTACTTCGACGACGAGACCTGGGCCATCCGGTATCTTACGGTCGAAACCGGCGGCTGGCTTGGCGGCCGGCAAGTGCTGATCTCGCCATTCTC
>JBEKBK010000235.1:0-12357 GCA_050015435.1 Bryobacteraceae bacterium | reverse complement strand
GCAACGAGCGCTTGCGGCTGAAGTGCCACCTGCCGGGCTCCGATCCGCAGATCGATTCCGTCACCCCCGTGTGGCAGGGAGCCGACTGGTATGAACGCGAGGTGTTCGACATGTTCGGCGTGATCTTCCGCAATCATCCTAATCTGGTGCGGATCCTGATGCCGCTCGATTGGGAAGGCCACCCGTTGCGCAAAGATTATCCGGTGCACGGATACAAGTACAGTTACCCGTCCGACAAGTAACCTCATGAAAAAAGCTTTGGACGCTCACGTAGCAACGTTGCCGGCCGAGCAGGAAATCCCCGAGACTCCGTCAGCGCCGAGGCGCATGACGCTGAACATGGGGCCCCAGCACCCATCGACTCACGGCGTATTGCGCATCATGATCGAGCTGGAGGGTGAGACGATCATGCAGGCCATTCCGGACATCGGTTTCCTGCATACCGGAATCGAGAAGCAGTGCGAGCATCTTACCTGGCACAAAGCCACCACGCTGACCGATCGCGTGGATTATCTGGCCAACCTCTCGAACAATTTAGTCTACGCCCTCGCCGTCGAGAAGCTGTTGCAAATCGAGATTCCGCCTCGCGCACAATGGCTGCGCGTGATGATGACCGAATTCTCGCGACTCAACAGCCACCTGGTGTGGCTGGGAACCCACGCGTTGGACATCGGCGCGATGAGCGTCTTTTTCTATTGCTTCCGGGAACGCGAGAACATCCTGCGCATCTTTGAGATGTTCTCCGGCCAGCGGATGATGACCAGCTATATCCGCATCGGCGGGCTTGCGTTGGAGGCTCCGCGCGGCTGGCAAAACGCGGTGGGTAAATTCATCCGCGCCTTCCCGAGTAATGTTGATCAATACGAAGAGTTGCTGGATTCCAACCCAATCTGGGTCCGCCGCACGAAGGGCGTGGGTTTCATTCCGCTAGAGACCATGCTGGACATCGGCGTCACCGGACCGATGATCCGCGCCGCGGGCCTTAAATGGGACATCCGTAAGTCCGAGCCGTATTCGAGCTACGACAAATTCGATTTTGACGTGCCGACTCATCCCGAAAACGACGTGTACGCGCGCTACCGCGTGCGCCTGGAAGAGATGCGGCAGAGCGCGCGAATCATCACCCAGGCGCTGGAGGGCATGCCCGAGGGGCCGCACCAGGCCGACGCGCCGCATGTGGTCCTGCCGGACCGCGAAAAGATGAAGACGCAGATGGAGGCGCTCATTTATCACTTCAAGATCGTGACCGAAGGTTTCCGAGTTCCCGAGGGCGAAGTTTATCAATGCATCGAGGCCCCGCGCGGCGAAATCGGATATTACATCGTGAGCGACGGGACCTCCCACCCCTACCGCGTGCACATGCGTACGCCGAGTTTCGGAAATGTTCAAGCCCTGCCGGTGATGCTCCAAGGCGAGCTGATCGCGGATTCGATCGCCGCGCTCGGAAGCATGGACTTCGTTCTGGGGGATACGGATCGTTAAGAACATGACCTTTTCATCCGCTCTCGAAGAAAAATTCGCGAAGATGCTCACGCAGTACCCCGCCGGCCGCCAGCGTTCGGCCGTGATTCCGATGCTGATTTATGCGCAGGATGAGGTTGGCGCCATCACGCGCGAGTTGGTGGAGGAAGTCGCCCAGCGATGTGGTGTCGCTCCGTTGCAGGTGGACGAAGTAGTCGGCTATTATTCAATGCTTCACCGCAAGCCGCTCGGGAAGTATCACGTGCAGGTGTGCACTAACATCAGTTGCCTGCTGGTGGGCGGCGAGGAACTCTACGAGCATGCGAAAAAGAAACTCGGGATTGGCCACAAGGAAGTGACCCCGGATGGACAGTTTTCTCTCGAAGAAGTCGAGTGCATCGGAGCCTGCTCCTGGGCGCCCGCGGTCGAGATCAATTACGATTTTCACCACTTTGTCACTCCACAGAAACTGGACGAGTTGATCGACGCGTTAAAGAAGGCTCAATAGACCCGTAATGCTCTATAACGAACCCAGCCCGCTAGAAACCCGAGTTGTGAGCAAGCGGTTCGGCTTGCCGAACTCGGCTTCTCTGGACACCTATCTGGCAACCGATGGTTTCAAAGCGTTTCGCAAAGCGCGCGACATGAAACCCGAACAAATCGTCGACGAAGTGAAGGCTTCCGCCCTTCGCGGACGCGGAGGAGCCGGCTTCCCCACCGGTCTCAAGTGGAGCTTCGTTCCACGCACTTCTCCTAAGCCGAAATACATCATCGTCAACGCAGATGAGAGCGAGCCAGGCACTTGCAAAGACCGGCTTTTGATGGAATACGACCCGCATCAGATGATCGAGGGAATCCTGATCGCTTCGCTGGCCATCGACGCGCACGCGGGTTACGTTTATATCCGCGGCGAATATCGCTACTTGATCGAGATGATGGATCGTGCCATCGCCGAGTCGTACGCGAAAGGGTATCTGGGAAAAAATATTGCCGGCACGGGATGGGATTTCGACCTTTACACCCACTCGGGTGCGGGCGCTTATGAATGCGGAGAAGAGACTGCATTGCTCGATTCGCTCGAAGGAAAGCGCGGCGTTCCGCGCATGAAACCTCCGTTCCCGGCGGTGGCGGGAGCGTGGGCCTGTCCCACGTTATTGAACAACGTGGAATCCTTTAGTGCGATTCCCGCGATCATCAACGATGGCGCCGCGGCGTTCGCCGCGCTAGGCACGCCCAAGAATGGCGGGACTCGACTGGTGTGCATTTCCGGCCATGTGAATAAGCCCGGCGTCTACGAGCTTCCGCTCGGCTATCCCATGATGAAGGCGATCGAAGAAGTCTCCGGTGGGATTCCGGGGGGCAAGAAACTCAAAGCCGTGGTCCCTGGTGGTTCTTCATGTCCCATCCTGACTGCCGCGGAGTGCGACATCCCGATGGATTACGACACCCTGACGAAAGTGGGGAGCATGCTGGGGTCGGGCGGTATGGTCGTAATGGATGAAACCACGGATATGGTGCGCGTCGCGCTTCGCATCATGCGTTTCTATGCGCACGAAAGCTGCGGCTGGTGCATCCCTTGCCGTGAAGGCACCACGTGGTTACGAAAAATACTTACACGCTTCATGGAAGGCCGGGGACGGCGGGAAGACGTCGCGCTGCTTGGAGAGCTTTCGAAAAACATGCTCGGACGGACCTTCTGTGCGCTGGGCGATGCCGCGGCCATGCCCACGATCTCGATTGTGGATAAATTCGCCGAGGATTTCGAACAGCATATCGAGCGCACGACGGTGGCCGTTGGGGAACAGGCGGTGATGGTTTAAATGACGGAACTTGTCAAGCTGACGATCAACGGCCATATGGTGGAGGCCGAGAAGGGTACGCTGCTGATCGAGGCGGCTCGCCAGGCAGGCATCGAAATTCCGTCATTTTGCTATTACGAAGGTTTGACGCTGCAAGCCGCGTGCCGCATGTGCCTGGTCGAGGTGGAAAAAACGCCCAAGCTTCAAGTGGGCTGCACGCTTCCCGTAGCCGAAGGCATGGTGGTCCACACCGAATCGGACATTGTGAAGCAGGCGCGCAAGGGCACGCTTGAATTTTTGCTCACGAATCATCCTCTGGATTGTCCGGTGTGCGACAAAGGCGGCGAGTGCGAACTTCAAGATATGACCTTCCGCTATGGAGCCGGCGAAAGCCGCTTCACCGAGCGGAAAGTGCACGTGGATGAGAAGCAATGGTCGCCGGTGGTATTCTTCGATGCTCCACGCTGCATTCTTTGTTACCGGTGCGTCCGGATCTGCAATGAGGGAATCGGCGTCAATGCGCTGGGCGTTTCAGATCGCGGGGTAGTTTCCGCGATCATCCCGAACGGCTACGATCACCTGGAGTGCGACGAGTGCGGGGCCTGCATCGACATCTGCCCGGTGGGCGCTCTGACCAGCGGCATCTATCGTTATCAGACCCGGCCCTGGGAGATGAATCACGTCGGAACCATCTGCACCCATTGCGCCGACGGCTGCCGCACGACATTGGGCGTGCGCAACGATACCATCATTCGTGGAAACAATCGGGATCACTCCGGGATTAACGGCGAATTTCTGTGTATCAAGGGCCGCTACGCCTTCGACTTCACGCATCATCCGGAACGTCTGCAATCGCCGATGCTGCGAACCGGCGATACCTTCGAACCGGTTTCGTGGACGAAAGCGCTCGAGGTAATCGGTGGTCGGTTCAGCAACATTAAGGTGCGGGGCGGAAAATTCGGGATCATCGGCTCGAATCACACGACCAATGAAGAGAATTTCTTTCTTGCGAAATTCGCTCGGCAAGGGCTCGGGACCCAAAATATCGACCATCACCGTACCGGGGACCTGGCCACGCTTTTCGACGCTCTCTCCGGGCGCGAGGGGGCTCTCGCGACTACGGCGGATCTGTACAATGCGCACGCGGTGCTGATTGTAGGTACGGACCTTTCCCAGCAGCATCCTTTCCTAGCGTTCCAGGCGCGCGCCAATGTGCGGCACCACCAAGCGCATATTTACACCGTGACGACCGGGCCGGTGCGTGAGGATCGCCAGTCCGTCGCCGCCATACATGTCTCACGGGGCGGGGAAGTGGCGGGAGTCGAATTGCTGCGTGACAAGATCAAAGCCGAGCAGGACCTGGTCATTGTGTTTGGCGACTCCGTACAAGACGACGCGTTACGCACTCTCGTGAAGTTCGGCGATTCGCTGGGAATACCCGTGAAGTATGTCGGCCTTGTGGACTACTCGAATTCCCGTGGCGCGTTCGATATGGGCGTAATTCCGGGAGAGGGTGGGTTGTCGCGCGAACAAATGTTAGCGGCGCCAGATCTGGACGTCCTGTGGGTGGTCGGCTCGAATCCTCTTAAAGGCGCGACGCTCGCTGCGAGCGACGCTTTCGTCGTGGTCCAGGATCTGTTTATGACGGAGACCGCCGCGCGCGCCGATGTCGTGCTCCCAGCCGCTTCCGCCTACGAGAAGAGTGGGACCGTTACCAACGTCTGTGGCGAGATACAAAAGCTGAAGCCGGCGATCAAGGTGATGGGCACCAAGACGGATCTCGAAATATTCGGACTGATCGCCAAAGAGATGAAACTGAACCTCGACATCTGGCTACCCGACAAAGTGTTCGAGGAAATTCGCAGGACCGTCCACGGTTACAATGTACCTTTGCCCGTTTTAGCCACTGGAGGCGCCGCGTTGACCGCGCCGTTGAACGGCCGGGTGCGTGCACTGCCGGGCGTGGCTGAATCCGCCGGAGACACGCTGTTCACCTCCGGCACGCTGAGCCGGTATTCGAAGATTCTGAATTCAGTCACGGAAGCCCCCGGCGTGCTGTACGGCGGCAAGGGGCAGTAAGCGAAACATGAATTTTTTGATCATCAGCCTTATCAAGGCCGCGGTGGTGGCGTTTGTCCTGCTGACGACGCTTGCGTACCTGCAGTGGATCGAACGCAAAGTGATCGCGCACATCCAGCTCCGGGTAGGACCGCGGCGCGTAGGCCCGCATGGTCTGTTGCAGCCGCTGGCCGACGTGGTCAAGCTGATGACCAAGGAAGACATGATTCCATCTCACGTGAACAAGGTCTTCTATCTACTTGCTCCGTTTCTGGCCGTCACATTCGCGCTGATCTCGATTTCCGTCATTCCGTTCGGAACCGAAATTCACATCGGCAGTTTCGATACTGCCATGCAGCTTACCGATATCAACATCGGCGTGCTGTTCATCCTCGGGCTCTCGGGAATCGGCGTCTACGGCGTAGCGCTGGCTGGTTGGGCATCGAACAACAAATATTCGCTGCTCGGGGGCTTGAGAAGTTCCGCGCAGATGATCAGTTATGAGCTTCCGATGGCGATGGCGATCGCCGCGCCTCTACTTATGCTCAACACTCTCAGTTTTCGGGAACTGGTGAATGCGCAGGGAGGCTTCTATCTAGGATTCATCCCGCGCTGGTCCGTATTCCAGATGCCGTTCCCGCAGATCATCAGTTTTTTGTTATTCGTGGTCGCGGCGTTCGCCGAGACTAATCGCGTGCCTTTTGATCTGCCGGAAGCCGAGAACGAACTGGTGGCCGGGTTTCACACCGAGTATTCGAGCATGAAGTTCGCGGCTTTCTTCATGGCTGAATACGCGAACATGGTGACCGTCTCCTGCGTTGGGACGCTCCTGTTCCTGGGCGGCTGGCAGCCCCTTTTTCCGGAAGAGTATGGCGCGCGGTTTCTGCCAAGCTTGATCTTTGCCATCGGAGGATTAGTCTCGATCTACCACGGAATGAATCCGGCGCGGCCGTTTGACCGGATCACGCTGCCGGTTGCCGGCGTTGTTTTCCTGGGGATTGCGGCGATCTTCCTGATTCCGGTGGTGGCAACCATTATCCTCCCGCTGTTCTGGTTTGCGGCCAAGGTGGGGATCATTCTGTTTCTGTACATCTGGGTCCGTGGCACGCTGCCGAGGTTTCGCTACGACCAATTGATGAACTTCGCCTGGACGCTTATGTTCCCGCTGGCGATTGCCAATCTCTTCGTCACGGGCCTGCTGGTGGCAGTGACTTCGAAATAACGCTATGGATTCGATCCTCTTCCTGATCTTCGCGGCGATCGCGGTGGGTTGCGCGATCAACCTCGTGTTGCAGACCCATCCCATTTCGAGCGCCCTTTCGCTGATCGGCGTGATGGGCGCTTTGGCGGCACTCTATCTTCTGCTGGGCGGCGAATTCATCGCGGCCGCACAGCTTATCGTCTATGCCGGCGCGATCATGGTGCTGTTCATCTTTGTGATCATGCTGTTGAACGCCGGCGCCGAAAGCAAGATTAAGCGAAGCCTGTGGCCGAAATTTCTGGGCGCGCCGCTCCTGCTGGTCTTGCTCGGGATTATCTACTCCGTAATCGTGCGCGTTCTGCCGTCGTCCGAAGGCGTGACCTTCGGCGCGTTTCGCCAGGGCAATGCGCTCGAAATCGGAAGGGTTTTGTTCACCTCCTATCTGCTGCCCTTCGAAGTGACCAGCGTGCTGATTCTGGTCGCGATTCTCGGCGCGATCGTGCTCGCGCAAAAGGAGGTCGAATAGGTGCCTCCCCTACCCGCCAGTACTCCGATTTCCTGGTATCTGACGCTCAGCGCAATTCTGTTCGCGCTGGGAGTGGCCGGGTTCCTGTTCCGGCGCAATGTCATTACGGTTTTCATGTCGATTGAGCTCATGCTCAACGCCGTGAATTTAAGCTTCATCACGTTCTCATACAAATTGAAACAAGTGGACGGACACATCTTCAGTTTCTTCGTCATGGTGGTGGCCGCGGCCGAGGCCGCCGTGGGACTGGCCATCATCCTGACCGTATTCAAGAATCGCCAGACACTCGAAATCGACGAGATCAGTTCGCTCAAAAACTAAACGATGCAGCAACTGTGGCTTATTCCTCTTCTCCCGTTCGCCGGTTTTGCGCTGAACGGATGCTTTGGTAAGCGCTGGCCGAAAGCCATGGTCAATGCGGTCGCCGTCGGCTCGGTGTTGCTCTCATTCCTGTGGGTTTTGAAAACCCTGAGCGCGCTGGGGGTCTTCAGCGGCGGCAACGCGCTCGAAACCGCTTATGTGGAGCACTACTACACCTGGATCCAATCCGGCAATCTGAACATCGGCGTGGATTTCGCCGTGGACCGGTTGACCGCCGTGATGCTCATGGTCGTTACTGGCGTCGGGTTCTTGATCCATGTTTACGCGGTAGGTTACATGGCGCATGAGGGCGGCTATTACCGTTTCTTCGCGTACTTCAATCTGTTCATGTTCTTCATGCTGGTCCTTGTGCTGGGCGCGAATTACCTACTTATGTTTGTGGGGTGGGAGGGAGTCGGTCTGTGCAGCTACCTCCTAATCGGCTTTTACTTTCTCGAAAAGTTCGCCACAGATGCCGGCAATAAAGCTTTTATCGTAAACCGCATCGGCGATTTCGGTTTTTCGCTGGCCGTATTCCTGATCGCGATGCATTTCGGCTCGCTCGATTTCGGAAAAGTGTTCGGCCAGGTGCGGGACATGCCGGTGGAGGCGAGTCCGGGATGGATCACCGCCATCTGCTTGCTCCTGCTCGTAGGAGCAGCGGGCAAATCAGCGCAGATTCCGCTGTACGTCTGGCTGCCGGATGCCATGGCGGGCCCCACGCCGGTCAGCGCCTTGATTCACGCGGCCACCATGGTTACCGCCGGCGTGTACATGATCGCCCGCAGCTCGCAGATTTACCTGCATTCGACGTTCGCGCTCGATATCGTAGCCATTGTCGGTCTGACCACGGCGTTCTTCGCGGCGACCATTGGGCTTGCACAGAACGATATCAAGAAGGTTTTCGCGTACTCCACGGTTTCGCAGCTCGGCTATATGTTTCTCGGGTTGGGCACCGGAGCGTTCTCGGCCGGAATTTTCCATCTGATGACCCATGCGTTCTTCAAGGCGCTGCTCTTCCTCGGCGCAGGCAGCGTGATCCACGCGCTTTCTGGCGAGCAGGATCTGCGCCAGATGGGCGGGCTCGCTAAAAAGATTCCGATCACGTGTATCACGCTATTTTGCGCTGGCGTCGCGATCGCGGGAATACCGTTCACCTCCGGGGCTCGCAGTAAGGACGCCATTCTTGTAGCCGCCTACTCGTACGCGCCCTGGATGTATTGGGTCGGCACGTTCACGGCGTTCATGACGGCGTTCTATGTCTTCCGGGCGCTGTTCATGACGTTCTTCGGCGAATATCGGGGCCACGTGGATGAGCACGCCGGCCACGCTCATGATGATCACGGACATGGCGGGATACATGAATCGCCGCCGGTCATGTGGATGCCGCTGGCGATCCTCGCGGTGCTGAGCCTGGTGGGGGGATTCATCGATATCCCGAGCTTCCTGGAGCCGATGTTTAAGGCCGCGGAAGGCGGGGAGCCGTCCTGGGTAGGCATCGTTCCCATGGTGGCCGGATTCGCAGGCATCGGCCTCGCGTATGTGTTCTACTTGTTGTCGCCGTCGATTCCTGAGTCCATCGCGGCCGGTTTCCACGGACTCTACAATTTGATCTACAACAAATACTTCGTCGATGAATTTTATGAGTCGACGGTGGTTCGGCCGGTGGTCGACGGGTCGCGCAGTTTGCTCTGGCGGGCCGTGGACGCGGGCCTGATCGACGGCGCCGTCAACGGAATCGGCAAGGAAGCGCGAGGCATTGGCGGCATACTGAAACTCCCGCAATCCGGATTCATTCGAAGTTACGCGGCTTGGGTGGTGGCCGGTTCTATCTTGCTCCTGATGATGGTCGGGTTCGTGGGAGGCGCGCGATGACGCTGCTGGACGCCGTCCTATTCCTGCCGCTGGTCGGATTCTTCGTCCTGTTGTTTGTTCCCAAGGACAGTCCGGAGGCTAGTCGGAAGACAGCGTTGGTCATCGGTCTGATCGTTTTCCTGGTGTCTCTCGGGCTGATCGGACCGTACTGGTTCGCGAGCCCCGCCGGTTACACTTTTTCGACTGATGTTTCCTGGATCAGCTACCCGCCCATCCACTATCACGTCATGCTGGACGGCTTGAGCCTCTGGCTGGTTCTGCTCACCACACTCCTTACGCCCATCGCGGTGCTGGTCTCGTGGAAATCCGTCGACCACCGCGTCAAGGAGTTTTTCGCATTCCTGATCCTGCTCGAGTTCGGGCTGATCGGCGTATTCGTATCGGTGGATCTGTTCCTGTTCTACGTGTTCTGGGAAATTTCGCTGGTTCCGATGTATTTCCTGATCGGCATTTGGGGACATGAGCGCCGCATCTACGCGACCGTAAAGTTTTTCCTGTACACATTTGCCGGGTCGGTGCTCATGCTGGGCGCGATTATTTATCTTTACAACCAGTCCGGTACGTTCGACTATCTCGATATCTTGAGCCAGATACAGACCGGCCTTCTGGTGTTCGATACGCGCGTGGAGATGCTTCTGTTTCTGGCGTTCTTCGTCGCGTTCGCCATCAAGGTCCCGCTGTTTCCGTTGCATACCTGGCTTCCTGACGCGCACGTGGAGGCGCCCACTGCGGGTTCGGTAATGCTGGCGTCCGTCATGTTGAAGATGGGCACCTACGGCTTGGTTCGTTTTTGCCTCCCTCTATACCCCCACGCTGCTCGAAGTTCCGCTCCCTGGATTGCCGGGCTAGCGATTATTGGAATCATTTACGGCGCGCTGGTGGCCATGGTGCAGCCAAACATGAAGAAGCTTGTGGCGTATTCATCGGTAAGTCACCTGGGATTTGTCGTCCTGGGCATCTTCTCGTTTACGCAGCAGGGTCTCGACGGCGCCGTATATCAGATGCTCAACCACGGAGTCTCTACGGGCGCGCTGTTCATGCTGGTGGGCTATTTATATGAGCGCCGCCATTCGCTCGAGATCGCGGCGTACGGCGGTGTCGCCACTCCCGCCCCGAACCTGGCGATCGTGTTCCTTATTACCACGCTGGCATCCATCGGCCTTCCGATGCTGAACAACTTCATAGGTGAGTACCTGGTGCTGCAGGGAACCGCTCAGGCGAACTTCATGTGGACGACCTTCGCCGCAATCGGCGTGATTCTCTCGGCGTGCTACATGCTGTGGCTATACCAGCGCACGTTCTACGGAAAAGCGTCGGAGTCAGTCACGCATCACATGTTCGACCTGACGGGCCGCGAATGGGCGGCGATCCTGCCACTGTTGATACTAATGTTCTGGATGGGGATCTTCACCCAGAGCTTCATGCCGTCCATCAGTACTCAAAACGCACGCATTTTGGAACAGACGAAGACGCCGGCGACGGAGGTATCCCGTGCCCGATAACTTTCTGCCGACTGGCAGCGAGTATCTCCGAATCCTTCCCGAGATCATTCTGACGCTGGTAGGCGTGCTGATCATGTTCCTCGAGGCCGTGCTGAAGGGCCCACAGAAACGCATCTTCGCTCCTTTGACCGTGGCCGGATTAATTGCGGCCCTGGTGGGCGCGATCGCCGCCGATGCTGATCCGGGAACCGCGTTTCAGAACATGCTCATCGTGGATGGATTCGCGACATTCTTCCGAGTGCTGGTCATCGTGGTTGGCATTTTAGCCGTGTTTTGCTCGACGGAATATCTGCGCCGCGAAAATGCCTCGGGCGCCGAGTTTTACGCGCTGATCCTGTTCAGCATCGTGGGGCAGAGCATAATGGCATCGGCGAACGAGCTGATTATGATTTTCATCGGCCTCGAGATTTCGTCGATCGCGTCTTATGTCCTGGCCGGTTACTTGCGCGACGACGCGCGCAATAATGAATCCGCACTGAAGTATTTTCTTCTCGGCTCATTCGCGACGGCATTTCTTCTGTACGGCATCGCGTGGATATACGGGATCACCGGGTCGACCAACCTGGTTGAAATTCGGCGGGTTCTCATATCCGCCGGCGCTCCGTCATTGGTGCTGACAGGCACGGCGGCGGCGCTCATGTTCGTCGGATTCGGCTTCAAGATTTCGGCCGCGCCTTTTCAAGTTTGGGCGCCGGACGTCTATCAAGGAGCGCCGGGGCCGGTTTCAGCCTTCCTTTCCGTGGGTCCCAAGGCGGCGGCGTTCGCGATTTTGATTCGCGTGTTTCTAACCGCGTTTGCTCCGATTTCAGACCGATGGGAACCGTTCGTGTGGGGCTGCGCGCTGGCCACCATGATGGTCGGCAATTTCGCGGCGTTGCAGCAAACGAACATCAAGCGCATGCTGGCCTATAGTTCGATCGCGCACGCCGGTTATGTTCTAGTGGCGGTGGCGGCGCATTCCGCCATCGGCTCTGCTGCGGCGATGTTTTATCTGGCCGCTTATGCGCTCACCAACTTTGGCGCGTTTGCCGTCGTAACCTACGTGGCGCGCAAGGGCGAGAAATTCGTGAAGATCGAGGACTTCAACGGTCTGGCCCAACGCCAGCCGATGATGGCCGCCATGCTTAGCATTTTTCTGTTCTCGCTGATCGGGGTTCCGCTCACCGGCGGATTCTTTGGGAAGTTCTACATCTTCAAAGCGGCCCTCGACGCCAACCTGGTTTGGCTGACTGTGTTGGGATTATTGAACAGCGCAGTCGCGGCGTACTACTACCTCCGCATTCTGGTGGTGATGTACATGAACGAGCCGCAGGAGTCGGCGAATGATCTGCAGCCGGCCGGGCCGGCGATGAAGGTGGCTGTTTATGGATCGGCGATCGGGACATTGTTCCTGGGCATTTTCCCCTCGTTCGTGCTCGATTTCGCATCCAAGGCGGCGCTGAAGTAGTTAGCCAGAGCATTTTCAGATATAATATAGACTGCTCTGAGCAAATCTTCCTGGCCTGAAGTGATGGCGAAAGCCTATTCGAACGACCTGCGTCTGAAAATCATCGAGGCGCACCAACAAGGAGACGG
>JBEKBK010000234.1:0-12359 GCA_050015435.1 Bryobacteraceae bacterium | reverse complement strand
GGGTCGAAGCGGGAATTGCGCTGGTCGATCGTCGCCGTGATAGGTGACGCCTTAGGCGCGCCCGGGCCCCCTTCGAGCATCACGACCATACTCTCGAACTCATTTACGGGCGCGTTATCGGATGGGCCGGCCGGTGGCGTAGCGCCCCGCAAATTATAGACGGGACTCGCAATCGCCTTTTTTGTCAGCCGCTTAGTGATGATCGCTTGCCCCGTGACATCACCGCCGGCAGCAGACAACGCCAGAGCGAGCAGCCCTGTAAGGAGGTGTCGAGGATTCATATTAGTCCCTCTCAGGTTTATCGGCCAAGGGAGGGGCTGACAATAGCGGGTTGGTGCTACGAATCTGCGAGTTCGCAGGGAGAATTGTTGCGGACTTTAGGAAGAATGTAACTTCGTTTGAGCACGCTTCTTCCACTGACCGGCCAGCTCCTCGGTCCAGTGCTGATGGAAGTCTCTGACTCGTTTTTCCTGCTCCCGCTTGAGCTGACCATCCAACTTTTTACCGCCGCCAAACCGTGACACCATTTGACGCGCAGTTTCGCAGTCGTTGATATCGCCCAGAAGGGTTTGAACTTTTTTGATTTGATCGAGCCACGCGCGAAGACTACGAACGTCGCGGGACGCGAACAACTCGATGGTGTAGCGAAGCTTCTTGGCTGAGATTCGGAACTGGTGCAGCTGCTCGGCTGACGCGCCTTCCGCCGCAGCGACACCCCGCTTTAAACATTCGCGCGCGACGGCCGGCAAAACTTGATCCGCAGTCTCTTCGACGGAGACCGCCATTTTTCCGGGCGCGAAATGCGAGGAATCATGCTCCACCCAGCGTCGCAGGGATTTCGCGAGCGCCGTTCCCGTGCTCCGCCGCTCGGCCTCGCATTGCGCGCGGATCGACTTGTGCCCTTTTTCGCCCAGGAAATGAAGCGTGATGTCGCAATTTCGAACCGCTCCAGCCCCCGTCAGGAGCACTTTCAAACTGCGGCGGCCCTTCTTCCGTTCTTTGCCGGGCAACAGGGATTTGAAAACCTGTAATGCCTGCAGGAATCTCCGTATCGCGACCCGCAGATCATGCACCGCCTCCGGGTCGTCAGACTTCAACGTGCGCCGGGCCTCAAGGTTCACCCGATTTAGAAGATTCTGCGTGATGTGGGGGGCCAGACGCTATTTCGCG
Source organism: Bryobacteraceae bacterium (assembly GCA_050015435.1). Lineage (GTDB taxonomy): Bacteria > Acidobacteriota > Terriglobia > Bryobacterales > Bryobacteraceae > Palsa-187. The sequence continues at coordinate 11,189 of JBEKBK010000234.1, read as the reverse complement.
GGTCCCCGCCCGCCTCCTGTACTCTCGGCTCGCATTTCGATGGCGCACGTAAAATTGGCGGCATCGTCGGTGCTGCCGGTGCCTTTCCATTTCGCGACCTGTGGGTAGGGGCAGAGCGGGCGCGTACGGTCCGCGGTCCCGTTGGTCATATGTGACGCGATGATTTTCTCGGGCGCTTTCCCTCCGGCGACCCAATGATCGAGCGCGGCTACGGCATCGAACGTATTGGGACCGACGCCTCCGCCACAGTGAGCCATCCCCGGCGCCATGAACAGGCGGAAGAAATCGGTGGTTTTCTCTGGCCCGCCCATGGTGCGCTGAACGGACTCGTAGTAGTGGACTCCGTCCTCCGGAGGAACCACCGGGTCAGCCCAACCGTGGTACATCACGAGCTTGCCTTTGTGCGCCTTAAACGGTTTCAGATCCGTGTTCATGGAGCTCATGAAGGCCATGGTTTGATCGGCATAAGCCAGGTCGCGATCAAAATCGAAGGTCTTCCAATCCCAGTTTGGATCGTGGAACAACCACAGCCTCCAGAAATCCAGCCGGGACGCCTCGGGGTGTCCGACGAAATAACCAGCCCATCCGCTCTCGCTGCCTTTTGGATATCCCGCGTAAATGAGTTCGCCGGTGCGCGGATTCCTTGGTCCGTCGTAGATTTTCTTGACCGAAGCTACCTGCGGCGCAGTCAGGCAGTTTTCTGCATCCCCGCCTTTGCACTGCAACACAGCGGGATCGAACTTGCACCGCCGCGGGTCACCAATGATCCCGTCCTTAATTCCGTCGAGGGCATCGCAAGCTTCCACGGCTGCCTTCGTGATCATCGGAAGTTTCGACGCGGGAAGCGGACTCGAAGGGTCCTTGTAAAAGGCTTCCCAGCCCCAGAGGAAAGCGGCAGTTTGATGAATGCGATTGTTGGCGGGGTCGCCCGCAACGATTCCGTCATAGTCGTTCGGGAACCTCTGCGCTTCGGTTAGCGCCTGATGGCCGCCGGTGGAGCAGCCGCTGAAGTAGGAGTATTGCGGAAGACGTCCGTAGTAATCCCGAACGATCAACTTCGCCGTGTCCGTCATCACATGAACGGCGCGATACGCCCAGTCGTTGATCTTTTCGGGATGTCCCACGCCGAAATGCATATCCCCGCCCTCGTGTCCCGTATCGGAAGCGGCGACCACGTATCCATGCGACAACGCTTGCGCCATCGCGGGGTAGCTCATCGAACTCGAATAGCCGCCATTACCCGTGCCCTCAAATTTTCCATTCCACGCGGACGCGGGCGGGATCCAGATCTCGAAATGAATTTCGGAATCTTCCACCGGCTTCGCGGCCACTAACACCCTGCAAAACGCAGGCAAGTTTAGAGAACGCGGCGGCCGGGCCTGATCCGAAGTAGCCTGCGGCGTAAACGGACCGGCCGGAAGATCCGTGGCGGAGGTGACGGTGGTGTTAGTGATCGTCAAGCCGGTCAGGCTCGAGCAGGATGTGGCGAGCGCCGGTACCTGCGTCGTCGCAACCACGGCGAGAATTCCGAATGCCCAGCGATAGTTCATAGCGGTGGTCCTTTGCACTCCAGCTTATGCCAGCGATGTGGCGAGCGTCAAAAACGGCGGCGCCGCATGCTACGGTGAATGAGAATCCCGCATGTCGGTTATCAACCTTTTTCAACCCTTGGCGATCCGGGGAGTGACGCTCAAGAATCGCATTGTGGTTTCACCCATGTGCCAGTACTCTTCCGTGGATGGGCTGGCGGGCGATTGGCATCTGGTGCACCTCGGAAGCCGTGCGGTGGGCGGCGCAGGGCTCATCTTCGTGGAGGCAACGTCGGTGACCGCCCAGGGCCGAATCACTCCGGGCGATATGGGCATCTGGGACGATCGCCAAATCGAGCCGCTAGCACGGATCGCGCGTTTCATACATCGCATGGGCGCGGTCGCTGGGATTCAGCTCGCGCACGCCGGCCGGAAGGCGAGTTGTGTTGCGCCGTGGGAGGGCGGCCGAAGATTGAAGACCCCCGAGGAAGGCGGCTGGGAAGTGGTTGCGCCGAGTCCGATTCCATTTAGTGAAGACGATCCCATGCCGCGCGCGCTCGACGAAGCGGGCATTCGCGAGATCGTGGCCGCATTCACCGCGGCTGCCTGCCGGGCGATTCGGGCGGGATTCCGCGTCATCGAAATTCATAGCGCGCACGGCTATCTTCTCCACTCGTTTCTTTCTCCGTTGAGCAACCGCCGGACGGACGCTTACGGCGGCAGTCTGGAAAATCGCATGCGCATGCTGTTGCAGGTTGTGATGGCTTTGCGACAGATTCTTCCATTCGACATGCCTCTGTTCACTCGAATCTCGTCGACTGATTGGGTCGAGGGAGGCTGGGACCTCGATCAATCCATCGCGCTGGCGCACGCGCTAAAACCCATTGGGGTAGATCTGGTAGATGCGTCGAGCGGGGGGGCCGTCCCAGGAGCGGTCGTCCCAGTGGCGCCGGGTTACCAGGTCCCCTTCGCTGCGGCGATTCGTGAGAAGGCCGGCATACCGACAGCAGCTGTCGGAATGATCACGGACCCGACTCAGGCCAACGAGATCATTACGTCCGGCAAAGCCGACCTGGTGTTCCTGGCTCGCGAGATGTTGAGAGAACCGTATTGGGCGCTCAAAGCCGGGCGGGCACTGGGGCACGAGCTGAAGTGGCCGGTGCAATATGAGCGCGGAAAGCCTTGATCTCGGCCCGTCGAAGAAGGATCAAGCGCGCACTTTGCGCTGGTCGATCGTCCGTACTCCGGCTTTCTGATCGGCCTTACGGCGGTACATCTGGTGATCGGCCACCGCCAGGAGTTCGTCCGGCGTCTTGCCATCCGCGGGATAAAACGCGGCGCCGAAGCTGGCGTCAACCACGTCCGCGCCACAAACCTGGCGGCCCATGGCGCGCACCATCTCGCGGAATTGAGCGATCCGAAGTCCGAGTTCTTCCGCCGAGATGTTTTCAATGAGCAGCACGAATTCATCGCCGCCCATGCGTGCGACGAAGTCATCGCCGCGGCACGACCGGCGGAACCCGTCCGCCACCGCCTGAAGAAGCTGATTGCCGGCCATGTGTCCGAACCGGTCATTGACGCTCTTGAATCCGTCGAGATCGCAGACCAGCACCGTCGCGGGCACGTCGCGCGCAAGCCGGCCGAACAATGCGCCCGCGTTCGGCAGCCCGGTCAACCCATCGGTTGCGGCCTGGTCACTGGTCTGGCGGAACTTCAGACCATTGGCCACGGCGACCGATACCTTCGGCGCGACAGCGGATAGGATTCGGGCATCCTCGGCGGTGAACAAGCGCTCAGCGATCCGATACAGGGTGAGCGATCCGCGCACCCCGTCCGCCAATGGAACGGCCAGTGCGCAGCGGAAGGGGCACAATTCGGGATCCTTTCCGATATGAGCCATTTCGCAGGTAGCGTCGCCGTTGATAATGGATTTGCCATTGGCCGCCACCCATCCCGATACGCCGCCGCCCAGGGGAACCCGCAAGGTCGACAGAAGGGCCAAGTGCGCCCCATCGATGTACTCCGCCACCAGCGCACCTTCGCGCTCGATCCAGACCACCACAGTCTCGAATCGCGTTAACGAGCGCAGCGTCGTATTGAGGGCCGTGAAGGTCTCGTTCAGATCGAGCGACGAACCCAGCTTCTGGATCAGGTCGAAAACGGCCTGCCCTTCGCGCTGTGCCGAAAAAATCGAGTTGACGAATCCCCGCCGGGGCTGCTCCGCGACCAGTTTTTCCCAGCGGGAGCTACGCTTGCGCAGCCGTGCGACGATGCGCGGATCGAAAGCCCGCCCGCTTTCCTCCGCTACGCGGCGTAGCGCGTCGTCCAAACTGAGAGCCGCCCGGTAATGCCGCGCCGAAGTCAGCGAGTTGAGCGCGTCTACCGTGGCCAGAATTCGCGCGCCAACGGGAATTTGTTCGCCTTTCAAGCCATTCGGGTATCCGGTGCCATCCCAGCGTTCATGATGGGCCGCCACGATGGGGGCCACGGGATACGGAAAGTTCACTCGCTCCAGGATCTCAGCGCCGACCATGGGATGAATCTTAACCTTGTCGAATTCTTCCGGCGTCAACGGGCCGGGTTTCAAGATGATGTTCTCGGGCACGGCGAGCTCGCCGATGTCGTAGAGCAGGGAAGCGGTCCGCAGCGCCTCAATTTCAATGGTCGATAACCCCATTTCCTTAGCCATCTCAACCGCGTAGATTTGAACGCGGCGAGACTGCTCGATGAGCGGATGGTCCCTGGCCTCGATGGCGAGAGTCAGGGTCTCGATGGTTCGCAAATGTAGGGAAATGGCGTCACGCAGGTATCCGCGCTGGCGTTCCAAGCGGCGTTCGTAAAGCCGATACGAGCGCCAGGTAAGATACAGCAGCGGAAGCAGTACCAGTGAGACCGGGAAAAGAGCACCGATGGCTGCGGCGACCGGGTAGTACACGAACGACCAGAGGTCTGCCTTTTTGGCTGCAAACACCCGCTGCGCCACGAAGCACACACCGGCGGCGAGCATCAAATGCGCGGGCTGATCGAACCGGGCGAAGTTCGGGGCATGGTACGTCGCCTGCGACGCCAGAATGGCGACTGCGGTCGAGCCCAGCGATTGGAGGAGCACTTTCGGCTCCTGACGCTCCCGGCGGACGACTGCCTGGATGAACAGAGCGGAGCCGGCCATGAGTAAAGTTTCCGACGCACTCAGGCGCGGCAGGGCCAGAATGATGAACACGAAGCCCATTGTCGAGCCGTCCGTGAGTTCCAGGCTGAACGCCATCAGCGCCAGCAGGGAATACGCGAAGTAAGCCCGATTTCCAATCTCGGGAACTAGCGCGGTCGCTGCCAGGATCAGCACGACGCAGATCGCCACCCCGATCTTATAGATCAGCATTGAGAGTCCTTGTGGTGCACGCTGTGTTCCACCCGTAACCCTTAGCTACCAGGTGCCTTATCGGGCGGATTGAGCCAAGATGTCGAGGATATTGGGACAGAATGACCCTCGCCCCTTGCCCGAGCTTTCCGGGTATCCAGGTTTTCCAGGCCGGTAGGCTTGTGGACATCCGCATGCAACGGCCGCAGTGTTCAGTGGGGAGGCGAGATGCCCGGTTCAATTTTCTCTTTCGTGCCAGCAAACGGTGGATCCAGGGCAGGAACGGTTTCACAGCAATTGAGCGGCGCGTTGTCGGAGGCTCTCAAGTCGGAGGGCGTTGGGGCTACGGTACTGTTAGCCGACTTTGAGTCGCGCAGTCCGTCGCTCTGGCGCACCCGCGAACCGCGTCGTCGACTGGATGGGAGGACATGGGGCGCGTTTGTTTCAGACCACGACGGAGTGGACGTTCTTGAGGCCCGGGAAGTCCATCCCAGACAGCTTCCTCAGATACTCGACTACGCTCGTGCGAAATACCCAGTAGTCTGCGCCGATCTGGCGGGAGCCAAGGAAGCGCACGCGCTGGCAGTGCTGCGCGCGTCCGATGGCATCTTTCTGGTGGCCGACTCGAATAAGGCGTCCTTGGCCGGGGTTCGCGAGAAGGGCGCCTGGTTACGTTCCATCGACTTGGGAGACCGCTGCGGAGTGCTCCTGGAGCGAGTCCCGAACGGGGTCGATGCCAGCGCAGTTGAGGAGCTCACGGGTTTACCGGTGAGCAGTTTAATCGAGAATCAAAAGCAAATCTGTCAGTTTGCCTGCTGGCTGGCTGCTAATCGTGACGGTAGAGCGGCGGCACACCACGCGTGCGCGGGCTAGCTACGGGTAGAGTCAGCGTTTTCCTTGATGCTCAGAGCTATTCCCGCGGGGCCGCGCCGTCGGCGCGACTCAATTCCTCAGCCAAAATAATGGCCTCGGCCAACTCCTTCATCGGACGACGCAGCCTGCGGCTTTCGTTGCGCATTCTCAGGTAGGCAGCCTCTTCGGTCAGGTTCTGCCGGCGCTGCAAAATGCCTTTGGCGCGCTCCACGGCTTTGCGCGTTTCGAGCTGGCGCTTCATCTCTGCGGTCTCTTCCGCCAGGCGAGCGTTTTCTTCCTCGAGCAAGCTCTTGCCGATCGCGCTCCCCATCTGCTCGCCGATGAAAGAAATGGTTGCGATTTCGTCCGGAGCGTGCTCATGCTGCTCGCGATGATGCACGTTGACTACGCCAATCGCCTTGCCCTTGTTCACCAGGGGAACCGACATGAACGCTTCGTAGGTGTCCTCGATTAAAGCCGGAAACATCTTGAATCGAGGGTCTGTTGCGGCCCTTGAGGACAGCGCGACAGGACTCTGGTGTTCGGCTACCCAACCGGTGACGCCTTCCCCCATCTTTACGCGCAAACTACCCACATCGTGGGAGTGGGGAACGAGCGAGGCGCGCAAGACGAACTCACCCGTTTCGGCTTCGACCAGGTAGACCAGACACGCATCGCATCCGGAAACCTGCGCTGCGAGCCCGACAATCTCACCCAGCATCTCATCCAGTGACAATTCGGAGCTTACAATCCGGCTCACTCGGTGCAGAACGGAGATATCGGAATTCTGCGGTTCCATTGCATCTACGACTACCATACACCTGAGCGTAAAGCCAGCGGGAGCCGCGGTCCAATCAAATCTTTCTATGGATTCAATTTGAAGATAGTACTTAGCGACGTTCAGCTCTACATACATCGTATAATCTATAAGCATGCGAACCGAGTGGGTAGCGCGGCGCTCCGGCGACAAAATCCGGACCCAGATTCACTACGCCCGGCAGGGCAGAATTACGGAAGAGATCGAGTACGTGGCCAAGCGCGAGCGCCTGCCGGCCGAAACCGTGCGCGACGAGGTTGCACGCGGGCGGATGATTATTCCCGCCAACGTCAACCACCCCAATCTTGAACCGATGTGCATCGGAGTCGCGTCGCTCTGCAAAGTGAACGCGAATATAGGCAATTCCTCCACCACGTCGAATATTGACGAGGAACTGGAGAAGCTGCACTATTCGGTTCATTACGGGGCCGACACGGTGATGGATCTGTCCACTGGAGGCGATATTCCGCGCATTCGCCAAGCCATCATCGACCACTCGCCCGTACCCATCGGCACAGTGCCGATTTACGAAGCCCTGGCCCGGGTGCGCCGTGTTGAGGATCTGAACATCCAGGTCATGCTGGAGGTCATCGAGGAGCAGGCCGCGCAGGGTGTCGATTACATGACAATCCACGCCGGAGTGCTAGTCCAATACATACCGATGACCACTTCGCGCGTGACCGGCATTGTCAGCCGGGGCGGTGCCATCCTGGCGGAGTGGATGGTCAAAAACCATCGCCAGAACCTCCTGTACGAGCATTTTGAAGACATTTGCAAGATTTTCCAAAAGTATGACGTGAGTTTTTCACTCGGCGACGGGTTGCGCCCCGGTTCGCTCGCCGACGCGAGCGACCGAGCCCAGTTCGCGGAGCTTCAGACGCTCGGCGAATTGACCGAGATTGCATGGAAACACGATGTTCAAGTAATGATCGAGGGTCCTGGGCATATCCCAATGGATCAAATCAAGTTACAAGTCGACAAAGAGGTCGAGATCTGCCATGAGGCCCCGTTTTACACGCTCGGTCCCCTGGTCACCGATTTTGCCCCTGGTTACGATCACATTACTTCGGCGATCGGCGCGGCGATGATCGGCTGGCATGGAGCATCGATGCTCTGCTACGTAACCCCCAAGGAGCACCTCGGGCTACCCAACCGCGAAGATGTCAAACAAGGCTTGATCGCGTATAAGATCGCGGCACACGCGGCCGATATTGCCCGACATCGTCCCGGCGCTCGCGACCGGGATGATGAGCTTTCGCGCGCCCGCTTCGCCTTCGACTGGAAGCGTCAATTCGAGCTCGCCCTGGACCCGGAAACCGCCCGCGCCTATCACGATGAGACGCTGCCGGAAGAAGGCTTCAAGGACGCCGCATTCTGTTCGATGTGCGGGCCGAAGTTCTGTTCCATGAATCACTCGGTTAAGACGCGCGAGTTCACGGAAGAGGACGCGGAAGCAGTTCTAACCCAGATTGCCAGTAAGGCTTAGCCTACAGAGCTCCCCTACCCACTGGCTCCTCACGCGCGGTCGATAAGCGTGTGAGGAGATCCTGTGTACAAACTCATTTCCGTGTTGGCGATCGCGGTTTCCGCCAAGGCACAAAGCACCGCCGGGATCACCGTCACTCCGGCGGCGGTCACGTTCCAATATCAGCTCGGCGCCGCGACCCTGCCTGCGGCCCAAACTTTGCAGGTGAAATCCGTGCCCGCAGCCCTGACCATTTCGGTTGCCGTGTCGGGCACCCAGTTCAACGGAGCGTGGCTTCTGGTCTCGGCGTATGTCGGGACCAGCCCGATGGCGCTCAAGGTGGAAACCAATCCGACCGGGCTCCCTTCCGGCGTCTACACGGGAACGCTCACCTTCACGGCGGTCTCGGGCGGCACGACACTGACCCAGAACACGACCGTAACTCTGGACGTGGCGAGCCCTCCTGCGACGATATCCACCAGCCCGGCTGCTCTCACCTTCACCTACGTGACAGGAAACCCGATACCGGCCGCGTCCCTCACCTCCGCATTCATTCTTGCCAGCAACGGCGCGCCTCTTTCCGCGACGATTTCCGTGTCTGGGGCGACGTGGCTCACGGTGACGCCCACCGGCCAGATCTCCCTGATTGGGTTGTTCAACACCATTACAGTCACGGTGAATCCCACCGGTCTGGTGCCGAAGGTCTATTCGGGAACGATTACGATCGCCGCGCCCGCAGCCACCAACAAGACGCTTACCTTGCCCGTCACACTGACCGTGGACGCCGCTCCTCCGTCCACAATCGGTACCTGGCCCCTGGGCGTCATCCAGGGCTCTGGTTCGAGCGTCGTAACGGTCGAAGGCAACAACTTTTTCCCGACCTCCACCGCCTCAGTCACTGGATTCACTCCTGCAGCAACCATTACCGTGAATGATGGCGTCAACGCCGTCTCTGAGACAGTGCTCATTCCCGTCTACCTCTCTACCTTCACCGGACTCGCTCTTGCCGTGAGCTCGCCTTTGCCGGCTGGAGCTGTAACCGCGGCTTACTCGCAGACCCTGGCTGCCACAGGCGGAACATCACCCTACACGTTCGCGATTATCGGCGGGAATGTGCCGCCGGGCCTTTCAATCGTAGGCAGCACGCTCAGTGGAACCCCGAGTGCCGCAGGTACCTACACGTTCACCATTCAGGTGGCGGATAGCTCCACGCCCGTCATAGTGACCTACTCCCAGGTACAGGTAACCATCCTTCCCGTAGGCTCGCTCGCGTTGAACATCACCACGGCGGCTGCACCGTTAGGCACGGGAATTGTGGGAACCGCCTACGGACCGGTCACTCTTACGGCCACCGGCGGTGCGGGCCCTCCCTATACGTGGGCGGCAACCGGTCTGACGAACGGTTTGAGCTTGAGCCCGGCCGGAGTCCTCAGCGGTACGCCCTCGACCGATGGCAGCGCGGGCATAGTCGCGGTGGCCGCCGTCAGCGACTCGGCACTGCTTGCGACCATTCCAAACGCGGATCTTGCCATCGCGGGCGTACTGCGCATCGCTGTCACCACACCAACGCCCGGCGGCGGAACCTCAAACGAAGCGTCGTTCCAGGTGTATGGTCCGGCGCCGCAAATTACGGCAGTGGTGAACTCCGCGAGCTACGAACAGGGGACATTGGCGCCCGGCGATATGATCGCCATCTTCGGACTGGGACTCGGGCCGGCTATGCTCACCATTTTCGATCCCAGTGTGCCACCGATTCCGACATCGCTGCCGGCGGCCGGCTCCGCAACATTGGTGACGATTAACGGAACCCCGGCGCCCATCATCTATACGAGCGCGAACGTGGTGGGTGTGATCGTACCCTACACCACTGTGGGCCCGACGGCGCAGATCATCGTCACCTACGGAGGACTGGTATCCCAAGCCTTCACGATGGCCGTGGCAGCGTCCGATCCGGGCGTGTACTCGAGTGCCGCGTCTGGCCAGGGTCAAGGCGCGATTCTGAACTACAACTCAATCACCAACAATTACACGATCAACTCGGCGGCGCTGGCCGCGGCGCGCGGATCGACGGTGGTCATGTACATCACCGGGGCCGGGACAACTACGTCGGCCGTTTACAACACACTGATCCCAGCGGCACCCGCGATCACGCCGGCATTGACGCCGACGGTTACCATCGGAGGCCAAGCCGCACCGGTGCAAGGAGCGCAAGCACCGCCCGGATCGATCCCAGGGATTATTCAGTTGAACGTCACAGTCCCCACCACCGCGACACCGGGTCCAGCTCTGCCCGTAATCGTCACGGTGGGGGGTGTTGCGAGTCAGACGGGGTTGACGATGGCGGTGAAGTGAAGTCGTGAGGGAGGTAGGCCGTCACCACCCACCAGAAACGGCGTTCAGGACTAAGTCTCGACCGATTGCCCCGGAACCTGCGGCACGAAGTACGCCTTCGAGTACATTCGGATCTATAACTACAATCCACGACCGTTCCAGTAGGCCGCCAGCGCCGACCGGATCATCCGCAAGGTCAACGAATGTCGATAGACCTCAGAAACGGCGGGCTAGAGCGTTGTCGCATCCACCTTCGACATCGGAATCGCGCATTCCATGACGATCGACAGCGCCAAGCAGGGATCAATGACGCCCTTCGCTTGAGTCATTACTTCTTGGATAGCAATACCAAAAGACGCAGGCCATTCCGATGGCGATTCGCAATAGTCCTGGACCGTCGCCAACGCTTTCGGCCAAGCATGCTTGACCCAACTGGAGGGCGGATCGCCTGGCCGGCGGCCCTCCGGGATTCGCGGAATTCCAAATTCCGGTCCCCCGACCGTGGCAGCGACGTGCTTGAAAATCTCTTCAACCTTCACCGGTTGCTGGCAGCCCAGATGAGTTGCAACACCGGCTGCAAGATTCCAAACGGAATATTGATCTTCGGCGAGCGGCTTATTTAACGCGTCGCCAAAAAAGTACTTTTTTCCGTCGCTGCCATTCGCTATGACAAACACTTTTTCTTCGGGTTCTCCTCCCTGCTTTACAAGCAGCTCACGCACGCTGGCTTGAACGGAATAGCCGGCCAGGGACCCTACCGCGCACAGCAAGGTTTCAATATGCACCCCTCGTTGGTCCTTAAGACCGGAGATAAGGCTTTGAGCGAGTGCGCGCCCC
>JBEKBK010000233.1:0-12382 GCA_050015435.1 Bryobacteraceae bacterium | reverse complement strand
TGCGAAGCGCTATCTTCGCTACTCCAACCTGTTTTACCGCAGGATTCTCAGAGTCCCCAAACGGTTGACCGCTTTCACCTTGTAGTCAACCCATCAAGATCCTGTGCATAGGGCCGGTGGTACGGCGTTTGCATTGCCGCTGGTGGCAGCCGTGAAGGATTCCAGCGGGAATCCCGTACCGGAGGCGGCCGTAAGTTTCGCAGTTTCCACCACGACACCAGCGGGCGGCGCATTCGCGGTAGGTAATAAATTCGCGACGACAAACGCATCCGGCATAGCGACATCGGCGACGCTTATCGCCAACAACGTTGCGGGAACGTTTACGGTAACGGCTTCGGTTGGTACGGCGACGCCGGCTAATTTCACGCTCACCAATACGTCAGGCATCATCACCATACCTACGAACGTGACGGTGAACGTTGGAGCATCCGTGCCGTTTCCCATCACGCTAAGCGCTGGCGCCCCTTTGGGAGGAACCTCGATCGCGCTCATGAGCAGCGACCCGTCGAAAGTGAGTGTCACGCCGCAGAACGTCTTGTTCCCGGAGGACTCTACGACCGTCGCGCCACCTTACGTGACTGGAATTGGTCTTGGAACCGCGACCATCACAGCCAGCGGACCGGGCTATACAACGGTCAGCCAGAGTGTCTCCTCCTTCGGCTCGCTCTCGTTTTCACAGTCGAGCCTGGCGATCGCCGCAAACGGCATCCCAACAACTCTCTATCTATCCCTCGCCGGCGCGCTCACTTCGGATCTCGCGGTGAATTTGAGTTCGAGCAACGCCGCCATCGCATCCGTGCCGTCAACCGTAACTATAAAAGCGAACACCCTTAGGGTGAGTGTTCCGATCACTGGAATTCAGCCCGGCTCAGCGATCATCCACGCGAGTGTTTTACCGTATGTAGCGGATACAACGCTAAACGTCGTGGTAACGATTCCATTCCAAATCGCTAACGCGGCTCTTTCTCCCGGCCAGGTGGGAACACTCTACTCGCAGACGCTCGTCGTCAGGGGCGGCACACCCCCATACGCATGGACTATTTCCGGAACACTCCCGGCCGGGCTGACCTTCGCAACGTCCGGGCTGCTCAGTGGGACGCCGACCGCCTCGGCGGTGAACCTCCCTCTAACTTTCACCGTCGCGGATTCCTCGGTTCCTGTGCAGGTCGCCACCATGACCCTGACACTGAACATCGCCCCGACGGGACCGCCTGGCAGCATCATTTTGCCCGCAAATTTAACCGTCGGCGTGGGACAATCCACCACATTCCCGATCTCGCTCACGACGCCAGCGCCTTCCGGGGGCTTATCGGTTACACTCCAGAACAGCGATCCATCTAAGGTGAACGTGATGGGGACCATCTTCTTCATCCAGGGCACCACGGCCCCGTTGATTCCAATTCCCGTGAACGGCATGGGAGTCGGTTCCGTAACCATCAAGGCGTCCGCACCGGGATACTCGTCTGCAACTGAGACGATCGTATCCACGGACTCCATCGGATTCTCACCGGTAAGCGTAACGATCCCAACCTCGGAGACGGAACAGTTATTGCTGAACTTGTCTGCGGCCGCATCGAATGATGTGGTGGTCAGCTTGAGCTCCAGCAATACCACAGTGGCGTCCGTGCCGCCGACGGTGACCATCAAGGCGAACAGCACCAGCGTGACCGTTCCCGTGATCGGTGTCCACGCGGGCTCGGCCATTATCCACGCCAGTTTTCTGCCGGGTATCGCGGATACCACCGCCACCGTGACGGTGCTTGGCGGACTCGGAATCACTACGACGTCGCTTGCGGACGGCGAGGTCGGCAGGCCGTACTCACAGACGCTGGGCCTGATCGGCGGAACGTCGCCCTACACGTGGTCCATCGTCGGCGGGACGCTGCCGAATGGGCTGACATTTAACTCGGCCACGGGGGTGCTCAGCGGGACGCCAATCGCGCCGATCACGAATGCTTCATTGACATTTAAGGTCACGGATTCTTCCACGCCCACACCGCAGACGGCAAGCACGGCGCTGACGCTGACGATCAACGGAGGACATGCGCGGCGAACGTCACGTTCCAAGTAAACTTGGTCATGCCGGCGAGCATTCGGCGCGCACTGGTCCGATGGTATGAGACCGCTAAACGTGATCTTCCGTGGCGGCGCACGCGCGATCCCTATGCAATCTGGATCTCCGAGATCATGCTGCAGCAAACGCGCGTCGCGGCCGTGATCCCGTACTACGAACGATTCATGGCCGCCTATCCCGATCCCGGGACGCTGGCAGCGGCCGACGAGTCACAGGTGCTGGCGATGTGGAGCGGGCTTGGTTATTACTCGCGAGCGCGCAATTTGCAGAAAGCCGCACGGCAGATTTCAAGCGGCGGCTTCCCGCGAGACTTCGATTCGCTCCGCGATTTGGCCGGCATTGGAGACTACACCGCGGCCGCGATCGCGAGCATCGCGTTCGGACTGCCCCACGCTGTGGTGGACGGAAACGTACGCCGCGTGATCGTGCGCCTGCTCAATGGGCAAAATGTTGCTGTTCAGCAAGAGGCCGATCGCCTGCTCGACCGCCACGATCCGGGCCGCTGGAATCAGGCTCTGATGGAGTTGGGAGCAACCATCTGTCTCCCGCGCGATCCGCAATGCGACGCATGCCCGCTCCAGGGATTTTGCAAGGCTCGGCAAAACGGGACAGAGCAAGCGCTGCCGCTTAAGCGCGTCAAACCCACACCCGTCCGGCTAGAACGAACGCTGCTGTTGATTCATCGCGGAGCTCGCATCTTGCTCATTCCCAGCCCGCGCCTGAGAGGATTTTGGGATCTTCCTGAAAAGTTCGGCGGCGTCCGGCTGGGGAAAATAATCGGGGAATTTCGCCACACCATCACCCACCGGCACTATCGTTTCCAGGTCCGCTACGCGACCGCGAAATCGGCGCCCGAGGGCTCAAGATGGTGGAATCAGGAAAAGCTCGACGAAATCCCGCTTAGCACGACGGCAAGGAAAGCGTTGCGTTTGCTAGCGGGTGGCGCGTAACGGGCTCGTCGTCAGCCGCTATTGTTTGTCGAAAACAAGTACCTGTGTGAACTCTTTTCCATCCGCATTGGTGCCTTTGATAGTCACCGTCATCGTCTTGCCGCCGTTTGGTTCACCTGCTTAACCGCAATCGCGTCAAACGGCGCGTTGCCTGTAACTTGGACATCCTTGCCGTCGTGGTTCGATGTGTAGCTGGCGTAAAACGGCGTGCCATCAGCCATCTCTCCATTGGTTGTCTGCTTGACGCAGCCGTCCGATGCCTCCCTGGTGACTGTCATGCTTTTGTCGATGCGTCCGGCCGATGCAGGTGTGTAGCTCGATTTTGCGACGTTAATTTTGTATTTGCCAAACGTATTGGCAGGGTCGGAAGCGGCCAGGGCCGCCACCGTTAAGATCAAAGATGCTTGGACGAGTTTGATCCGCATGCTGGCAGTGTACCCCTGAGCCGTGTCAAACTCCCCGCTGATTGCCGAATAAATCAATATGCAAACGAGGACCATACCGGAACCCCTCCAGTTTGCACACTTCAACCAGCCACTTGGCACGCTCCCGCAAGGTCGCGGAATCGACGCCCTCCGGCATGAGCAGCACCCGGCCGCGCTCGGCGCCGAGCTCTTTCAGCATCGCTCTGATCTCCTCAATGTCCCCGGGCTCCGCGACCACGAACTTTAATTGATACTCATAACCGCTCATGAGCTTTCTTAAAATCGCGGGCTGGTAGCGTAGCCGGTTGTGCTGAGCGGCAAACGAACCCTCCGGCGTCGAATTGGCCAGCTTGGGGCTGATGCTCATCAAATCGCAGGTGACCGGCGCGTCGACCGTTCCCGCCGTTTCAATGGTGATGTGCCGGTCGAGCTCATTGCATCCTCGCGACAGTTCCACGATATCCGGGGCGATCATCGGCTCACCGCCCGTAAGCACGACGTTGGCGCCGGGATAACGAGCCACTTCAGCGAGAACCTCTTCGACCTGCATATCCCGCCACTCCGGATTCCAGGAAGTGTACGGCGTGTCGCACCATTTGCAGCGGAGATTGCAACCGCTGGTGCGCACGAACACGCTCGGGACGCCGGCGAGCATTCCCTCGCCTTGAATTGAATAGAAGATCTCCGCGATTTTCATTCTGAATAGGAGAGCGGGTCCGCGATGCCCGCCTCCTCGAAGCCCTTTCGCCGCAGTAAACAGGAATCGCACTGCCCGCAAGCGCGTCCTGCCTGATCTGGAGCATAGCAGCTATGGGTTATCGCGAAATCGACCCCGACCTCGCATGCTAACCGGACGATCCCGGCCTTATTCAACTGCGCGAGCGGAGTGTGGATGCGCAAGTGCGTGCGGCCCTCTACTCCAGCCTTGGTGGCGAGGTTCGCCATCCGCTCAAACGCCTCGATAAACTCCGGGCGGCAGTCCGGATAGCCCGAATAATCGATCGCGTTCACGCCGATGAAAATATCGGAGCACTCGAGTACTTCGGCCCACGCCAGCGCGAACGACAAAAAAATCGTGTTGCGCGCCGGAACATAGGTGACCGGTATTCCCTGCCCCATTTCCTCTAGCGTTCGGCGCTTGGGGACTTCCAGATCGTCACTGGTGAGAGCGCTCGCCCCGAAGGCTCGCAAATCCAACCGCGCGATGCGATGTTCCGCGACCTTGAAGAAGTTCGCAACGCGTGTAGCAGCATCTAGTTCGATTCTATGGCGCTGCCCGTAGTCGAATGACAGCGCGAAACACTCGTAACCGTCGCGCCGCGCAACCCCCAGGCAGGTGGAGGAATCGAGCCCTCCGCTCAACAGACAGACCGCCTTCACGAACGATAACGCGCGCCGTGCTTCGGCAGCTTCAGGGTGAGAAAGAATCCGATGAGCGGGAATATCATCAGGGCGCTCATGGTCGCCTGCATGGTCAGACGGTCCGAGGCCCAACCGATGAACGGCACAAAGATCAGGCCGGCCACTCCCCACGCGAATCCCATCATGAGCGCGCTGACCGTTCCGGCTTGCCGCGGCGCGAGTTCCTGCGCCATCACGACGTTCACCGGAATGGTGAACAGGAGGATCAATCCGCCCAGCGCGAGGCCGATCATGGAGGCGACCCCCTGTCCGAAGAAAAACAACGCCAGAAATGGGAGCGACGCGAGCATGGAAAACAGGATGACGCTCCGGCCGCCGAAACGGTCCGTGGAATGGCCGCCCACGAATCCGCCGACCGCGCCGGCGATCTGAAACATCGATAGAGCGGCCGTGGCTTGGAGTAGCGTGAATCCCCGTTCCTTGTACAGATACAGCGGAAGAAATTGTCCGAATGTAATCTGAATCGCGGAGCGGAACACCACCAGCAGATGCAGAATCAACAGCGGCTTCCATACGGCCCGCAGCGGAGCGAGCTCAAACCTGGGACGGTGCGCGCCCTTGGCACGCTCGGGAGCCCGAATCAGCACGAGCAACAGAATCGTGATCAGGATACCCGGAATCGCGCCGAGATAGCTGTGCTCCATTCCGGCCCACTGCGTAATCCATGCGAAGAACGTTGGCCCGGCCGCGAGTCCAAGCGTCCCCGAACTGATGAACACCGCCATCCAACGTCCCCGGTTCTCGAGCATACCGGCGATCGCACGGGCCGACGCTTGCGGATGAAACGCCGCGATTCCAATGCCTCCGGCAAACGCGAGCGCGGCGGCCACCTGGAAATTCCAAGCCAAGCCGATCGAGGCAATAAACACTCCAGCCACGGCCGGCGCGAGAGCCGAGAAAAGTCGTGAATGAAAGCGATCCGAGAGATATCCGTACGCCGGCTGCAAGAACGATCCCGAAAACAGAATCACACCGCCCAGGATTCCCGCTTGCGTGAGTGTGAAATGGAGCCGGTCGACCAGCATTGGCTGGAACGCCGCGACCGCTCCGGAATACAGATCGATGAAAAAGTGCGCGAGCGAATAAAGGACCAGCGCCAGCATGCCATTTCGCACTTGCGTTTCGCGGGTAGATTCAAGTCCCGCAAGGGTTTGAGTTGTGCTCATGGCGAAAATCCGATTGTAGCGCGCCCCGTATGCAGTTCCGCGCCTATGTGGCTAAGGATGCTATCATCGTGCGTTTAGATTCAACCAATCACCATGACCCCTCATCGCCCCTTCGTATCCGAGAAAACCAGCATGAAGGAATTCACGCTGCGGGCAGTATTGCTGGGCCTGGTGATGACGGTCGTACTCGGAGCCGCGAACGCTTACCTGGGTCTGCACGCCGGCCAAACCATTGCCGCGACATATCCCGCGGCGGTCATCGGTATGGCGGTCCTAAGGGCTTTCAAGGGCACGATTCTCGAAGAAAACATCGCGCGAACTGCGGGTTCAATCGGCGAATCCGTGGCGGCAGGCGCGATTTTCACCTTGCCCGCATTCGTCATGTCCGGGTCCTGGGCCTCTTTCGATCCGAAGACAGCGTACTGGAAGTCCACGTCGCTGATGGTGGTCGGAAGCATTCTCGGCGTGCTCTTCGTATCGTTGGTCCGGCGCGCCTTAGTCGAAGACCCGACGCTTCCCTTCCCTGAGTCCGTCGCGGCAGCGGAAATTCACAAAGCTGGACAGCGCGGCGCAGATGCAGCCCGTTACCTGTTCTGGAGCCTCGGCCTCGGCACGCTCATTCAGGCGTTGGCAGAGTTGCAAGCTTTCGCCGCGGACAAAACGTTCCTGATTAGGATGGGCGAACTGGGAAGGAGCATCGTGCGTCTGGGGGGTCGTGACAGCCCCAATGTTTTGCAGACCGGTGCAGTCACGACCGTGGCCGCGCCGACAGTGAGCCCCGCGCTGATCGGCGTGGGATACGTGATCGGTCTCGAGTTATCCGCGCTCAGCTTCTCCGGAAGCGTGCTCGCGTGGGGCGTGCTCGTGCCGCTGATGATGTATTTCCTCGGCCCGCGCCTTCACGATTTTCTGCCGCCCGGTGCCGGCGATGGCGGATGGGAAGCTCTTGCGGCGGCGGTGTGGCGCTACATTATTCGGCCCGTGGCAGTGGGTGGAATGATGGTGGGCGCGGCGTACACGCTAGTCCGGATGGGAAGCAATCTGACGTCCAGCCTTGGCCGCGCTTTTACTGAGATCCGGCACGGCGCGCCCCCGCTCGAATCGATGGCCCGCACGGAGCGGTACATGGGCTCGAAGACGGTCTTCTCGATGATTGGCGTGGTCTTTTTGCTGATGATCGCTTTGTACTTTTATCTCGCGGGACAAATTGTGCCGGCAGTGGTCGCGGCGGTGGTGATGTTAATTGTCGGCTTCTTCTTCGCCACCGTCTCCGGCAACCTGGTTGGCGTGATCGGCTCGTCGAACAATCCCATCTCCGGCTTGACGCTTTCGACTTTGATCATCGCCGCGCTGCTGATGGTCGCGTTGGGTGTTTCAGGAGCAAGCGGTGTGGCGATCGTGCTGGGTGTCGCAGCGGTGGTATGCGTATCGTCAGCGGTCGCGGGCGAGCTTCTCCAGGACTTCAAGGCCGGATATATTCTGGGCGGCACGCCGCGAAGCATTCAGATCGTCGAGCTGATCGCCGTAGTGGTGGCGAGCTCAGTCATGTATTACCCGCTCTACATTCTCGACGTCGGCAATATCAAGTCCGGAGGGACCGGCTTTGGAGATCCCAAACTCGCCGCGCCTCAAGCCGGCTTAATGGCCGCGCTTGCACAGGGCATCGTCGGCGGCGAGATGGCTTGGCCTCTGGTGATCACCGGCGCAATGTTCGGCATCGCACTCATCATGTTTAAGGTGCGCAGCCCGATGCTCGTCGCAGTGGGACTGTATTTGCCCTTTCCGACAACCTGCGCGATTTTCGTCGGCGGACTTCTTCGCTGGTTTACTGACTGGCGCAGCGAAAAGGCCGGTCACAACGCCGCGCAGCGCACGCGGGTCGAAAACGTCGGGATTCTGGTCGCGAGCGGGCTGATCGCCGGTGAGGCCTTGACCGGCTTGTTGTTCGCGTACTTCAAGTTCAAAGACATCCCCGTGCTCGAAATCTTCAAAGAGCCTTCCTATTTGGCTGGCTTCGGGGTGATTCTCGTGCTCGCGTTCATCATGATCAGCCTGCCGCTGTCGAAGGCCGGTAGACCAGAAGATCCAGCTCCGCCCGCAGCCATGATGTGATTGAAGTAGTGATGGAGCCGTAAGATGCAGCCGCGTGGCCGCGCCGCGATCCTGGGTCTGTGCGCCGCCGCACTCTTCGGGCTGTGGCAGTTCCTCACTGTGCATTACAACTACGGCGGTAATGCGACCGCGCTGTTTCGCATCCGCCCCGGAATGCCCGTTCCGCCGTTCCTGAGTTCGGAACATCTGTATACGTTTCCGGGAACGCAAGGTTACGACGGACAGGTATACCACCTGATCGCGCACGATCCTTGGATGCGGCGTGGCTCCGCGGATGCGATCGTCTATCCGACATTCCGTTACCAGCGCATTCTGGTTCCAGCGCTGGCGTGGATACTTGCCTTAGGCCAGGATCGCTGGATACACGCCGCGTACTTCGTCGTCATACTTGGGTTCGCGTTCCTCGGAGTTTATTGGCTAGCGCTGGTTGCGTGGCGAGCCGGGCTCAACCCCGCGTGGGGACTCGCGTTCGCGCTGGTTCCGGCCACCATCACGTCCGTCGATCGCATGACGGTGGACATTGCACTGGCGGCCTTTACGGCAGCTTTCGTTCTGTATTCAGAAACCGGTCCGCGCTGGAAAGTAATCGCGATCCTGGCGTGCGCCGTGCTGACCCGCGAAACCGGTCTGCTCCTGGTCGTTGGCTATGCGCTTTATCTTTTCACGCGAAGGCGCGTCGCCGATGGATTATGGGCCCTCACCGCTGCGATTCCCGGTTTGGCCTGGTTTTTTTATTTGAGCACTCGCGGAGAACCGTCACCGCTTCCCTCCTACGCGAGTTGGGTCCCGCTGGCAGGGTTTGCCGATCGCGTCCTCCATCGAACCACCTACCCTCTGCCGCCATTCAAGGCAGAGGCCGCGATTCTGGGCGACTACGCAGCGCTCGCCGGCGTCGCGATCGTCCTGGTTCTCGCAGCTCGTCTTGCGCTGCTGAGGCGTTGGAATCCCGAAGCCTCCGCGATCTACGTGTTGGCGATCGCAGCGCTCATGCTTCGTAGCCGGGACGTTTGGGAGGACGCCAATGCATTCGGACGCGTTCTGACGCCCCTCCTGCTGCTGACCGCGCTCCAATTTCTTCGCCCGAAGCCTTGGCTCGCCTTCGTTCCGATGTTACTCGTGGACTCGCGAATCAGTCTCGACCTCTGGTCGCAAATTGCGGGCGTCGCTCGAGGGCTGGTGCAGCGGTGATCCAATCCCGGCGGCCGGCGATAGCGACGGGTTTAGCCGCGGTCGCTGCGCTTTGGCTCTGGCAGTTCCTGACCGTCCACTACAACTACGGCGGCAACTGGACTGCGCTCTACATGATCGGCCCGCGAACGCCTGTCCCGCAATCAATCGCAGATGAGCGCCTCTATATTTTTCAGAACAACTACGGCTATGACGGCCAGAGCTTTCACCTCATGGCGCATGATCCCTGGGCTCGCCGCAACACGCCCGCCGAGGTTGACATCGCTCCCTTCCGCTACACCCGAATCCTCGTGCCCGCGCTGGCGTGGATTCTCGCCTTCGGCCAGGACCGCTTCATCGATCCCGCGTATTTCGCCGTAATTCTCGGATTCGCTTTTCTTGGCACGTACTGGCTCGCATTCTATGCCGCACGCGCATCGCGAAGTCCAGCCTGGGGGCTCGCGTTTGTTCTGTCGCCTGCCACGCTCACCTCGATTGACCGGATGACGGTAGACATCGCCCTCGCGGCTTTGTGCGCGGCGTTCGCGTTGTATTCTGAACCCGAACTCCGGAACGCAAGCCAGACGCGATGGAAGTTGACGCTGGTGCTCGCCTGCGCACTATTGACGCGCGAGAGTGCGTGGCTACTCTTCGCGGTTTACGAAGTTTTTCTATTCGCGCGCAGCCGGTATTCCGACGCAGTCTTTATGTTGACGGCCGCGATCCCAGCCGTCGCCTGGCAGGCCTACATCGCCGCGAGGGCCGGCAGGGCAGCGATTCCGCCGCGTGTCCTCGGCTGGATTCCGTTCGCCGGATTCCTTAAACGGATCGCGCACCCCACCTCCTACAACTTGCCTCCGGGACTCAACGCGTTCGCGATCTCGTTCGATTACGTCGCGCTCGCCGGGATCGCGCTGGCTGGAGCATTGGCGGTCGCGCTTTGCGTCCGCATTGCGCGCCGCGAGCCATGGACCCCGCTCTCCTCGGCAATCTGCGCATTCGCGCTAGCGGTTTTTTTATTGCGCCAACGATTCGAATGGGAAGACGCCTACGCTTTCGGCCGGATCTCCGCGCCAATGCTGCTGTTGATCGCGATGCAGGGGCTGCGAGGTCAAACGCTGGCCCTGGCTTGGCTCGGGCTCGCTCCCACTCTGCTGGTTGACTCCCGCATCGCCCTGAACTTCGGCAAGCAGGCCGTGGGCGTCATACATGGATTGCTACATTGGACCTGATGCAATCGCGCCGCGCCGTGCTCCTCGGCTTGATTGGGGTGCTGGCAGCTCTCTCGTGGCAGTTCCTGACGGTCCACTACAACTACGGCGGTAACTGGACGGCGCTATTTTGCATCGCCCCGCACATGCCGGTTCCACTCTTTCTCAAATCCGAGCGCCTGTATATTTTCCAGAACTCCACCGGCTTTGATGGCATGGTCTTTCATCTGATCGCGCACGATCCTTGGATGCGCCACGGCTCGGCCGAAGCGATCGGCGGAACTGCGTACCGCTACCGGCGTATTCTCGTGCCGGCGCTCGCCTGGTGCCTCGCGCTCGGACACGATGCATGGGTTCACACTGCGTACTATACGGTGATCCTCGCCTTCGTGTTTCTGGGCGTGTATTGGTTGTCGCTTCTTCTTGCGCGTGCCGGCTGTCACCCAGCCTGGGGGTTGTTGTTCGTACTGACTCCGGCCGCGCTGACTTCTATCGACCGGATGACCGTGGACATCGCTGTGGCCGCGCTAACCGTCGGCTTCGCCTTGTACGCGGCGAACGGACCGAACTGGAAAACGATTGCAGTTCTCGCCTGCGCCGCATTAACCAAGGAACAAGCGATGCCGATCCTGGCCGGCTACGTGCTCTTTCTCCTAGCGCAAAAGCACTTCGCGGGCGCAGCTCGAGCCGCCGCCGCGTCGCTGCCGCTCCTCGCATGGTCCGCCTATCTAATGTACAAGTGGCCGAACGAACCCTCCTCGCTGACCCCCCTGGTGAGTTGGGTTCCGTTCGCCGGACTCGTGGACAGTATTCTGCACCCAGTGAACTACCCATTCACACCCTTCAAGAATGCCGCGGGCGTCGCATTCGACTACGTGGCGCTGGCTGGAATGGTGATCGCGCTGGCGCTGGCCGTCCGGCTCGTGATTCAACGCCGCTGGAATCCCCGCACGTCCGCAATCTATGCGCTCGGCATTGCCGCCGTGTTGGTTCGGGATCAGGCGGTGTGGAGAGACGCTTACACGTTTGGCCGCGGGTTCACGCCGCTCCTGCTGTTGATCGCGATCGAGTATACCGGGCAGCCATGGCTCGCGGTTCTTCCCATGCTGTTGATCGATTCACGCATTAGTCTTAATTTTCTATCGCAGATTTTAGGCGTTCTCCATGGACTGCTAAAGTAAGTAAATTGCCGCGAATCAGCTCGACCCAGTCATTATCAGCATCTGTTTCCGCCGCCTCGGTTCGCTGGCCGCAGCTCTACCTCGGGCTCTTCTTCACCACGCTTGCCACCTTGATGTTGGAGCTCGCGCTCACTCGAATCTTCTCGGTGGTTTTTTATTATCATTTTGCGTTCCTGGCCATCTCCATCGCCCTATTCGGATTGGGCGCGGGAGGTGTGTTTTCTTACGTAGTCGCGCGCGGGTCTGGGTCGATCTATGGGTCGCTGTATGGCAAGTTGGGTACGCTTGCGCTCGCCAACAGCCTGTGCGTCGTGATGTCGCTCTGGTTTGTGCTCTCGCGCACCGGGGACTTGCGGGGCATCACGCTCGCCGCCGTTTATTTCACCACGGCGCTTCCGTTTTTTTTGGCCGGCGCGGTCGTATCCTTGGCGATTTCGGAAGCCATCGAGCGTATCGATCGGGCGTACTTCTGGGATCTTGCGGGTGCCGCCGCCGGATGCTTTCTCCTGATCCTGTTCCTCAATACATTCGGCGGTCCCAGCACGATCATTGCATCCGCCGTGTTCTACGCCGTCTCAGCCGCCGTCTGGTACAACCAGGCTGGATCCGCCGTGCGGCGCGCGACCGCCGTGCTCATTTCGTTGCTGCTGGTGACGCTGATCGTGGTGAATCAA
>JBEKBK010000232.1:0-12596 GCA_050015435.1 Bryobacteraceae bacterium | reverse complement strand
GGTTTTCTGATTCAACTCAACGTCGGCCATGGCGAAGAATTGCAAGGCGCCGATCTCTGGTGTGGCGAACTCCTGGACGGTGATCCGCACTTCCAAGTCACCCGACGCATGTTTTTTCTTGACCGAGAAAAAGTGCAGCTTTGCTAGCGTCTCCGAGGGGTCAATCTGGACGTATTTCCAATCGCTCATTTGGTTTTGCTCCTTTTTAGTTCGTGGCTCTTCCGTGTCGAACGATTTTACCCCACCGCCGGACTGGTAAATTGTGCGACACTTCCTCCTGAAGGAACCTGTCCATGACAAATCACTGGTTTAGCCGGCGTTCATTGCCGGTCCTGCGCCTCGTGGCTGCCGGTCTGGCTCCCTGGCTTGCGGCGCAGACCGTGCAGCCAAAGCGCACCACCTATTTCCCCGCTGCCGGCGCCTGGCAGCACAAGACGCCCGCAGAAGTCGGCATGGACGCCGCGAAACTAAAAGAGGCCGTCGAATGGGCCGAGGCCCATGGCTCGCAGTGGGACTTCCAGAAAGACCAGGTGCGCGTCTTCGGCAAAGTGCTAGGCGCGCTGCCGGCGCAACGCGCAGCTACCAACGGCGTCATCCTGCGCCACGGCTACATCGTCGCGGAATTCGGTGATACGAAGACCAACGACCCGGTCTATAGCGCCGCCAAGAGCTTCCTCTCCACAACGGCTTCGATCGCGTTTACGACTGGCCTGATCCGGAGCGTCGACGATCGGGTCGGCGACTATGTCCACGACGGCGGCTACGACTCGCCGCACAACGCCAAGATCACTTGGAAAAACCACTTGCAGCAGGAAAGCGAGTGGGAAGGCGAGATGTGGGGCAAGAACGCCAACTTCCTCGGCTTGGAAGAGTTCGGCAACGGCCAGATGAAGCCGCGCGAGATTCACGATCCGGGCACGTATTACGAGTACAACGATGTGCGGATCAACCGCTTGGCGCTTTCGCTGGCGCGGGTCTATGGCAAAGGTCTGCCCCAGGTGCTGAAAGAGAACATCATGGACAAAATCGGTGCATCCAACGAATGGAAGTGGCAGGGGTATGGTCCGAAGTCGACCGTGGAGATCAATGGGAAGCCGGTGGAGTCCGTGAGCGGCGGCACGCGTTGGGGCGGCGGGCTGTGGATCAATTCACAGGATCTCGCGCGCTTTGGGCTGCTGATTCTCAACAGGGGCAATTGGGAGGGCAAGCAACTGGTCGCGGCCAAATGGATCCAGGAAGCCACGACGCCTTCGGCGCACGGTCCGGACTACGGATATCTGTGGTGGCTGAACACGAAGCAGAAGCAGTGGCCAAGCGGTCCGGCGACGAGTTTCGCCGCTATCGGCAATGGGGGAAATATTGTCTGGATCGACCCCGAGCACGACGTTGTCATGGTGTGGCACTGGCACGAAGGGGGCAAGGCGGTGGACGGAATGATCCAGAGGATTGTAGGGTCGGTTACAGGAAGCTGAAGATAGCGCATTTCGCAGATTACAGGTCTGCGATTTTGGCAGCCCTGTCAATAGCATCCATCACGAGTTGCTTGGCCGTCTCAACGTCTACCCATTGGCCGATGCGAGTCCATTTGCCTTGTTCCAGGTCCTTATAGTGATTGAAAAAGTGGGCAATTTGCTCGCGCATAATCTCAGGGAGGTCACGGTAGGAGCCGATATTGGTATAAAACGGATGGAGGTCGTCCACGGGAACGGCAATTAATTTCTCGTCAAGGCCGGCCTGATCCTCCATCAACAGGGCTCCCACTGGACGGCACCGAATCACGGCGCCGGACACCACGGCTACGGGGGCGATGACCAGCACGTCACACGGGTCGCCGTCCTGGGACAAAGTTTGCGGGATGAAGCCATAGTTGCCAGGGTAGAACATGGCGGTATGGAGGAATCGATCCACGAACATTGCCCCGGATGTTTTATCCAGCTCGTACTTGACCGGTGTGCCACCGACCGGTATTTCAATGAGCGCGTTCAAATCCGATGGCGGGTTTCTTCCGGCGCTGATTTTTGTGATGTCCATTCGTTTCGATCAGGCGGCGCCAGATGAATTCGCATGGTAACACCTCCCGCGTGGCTTCCGTAACGGTCATCGAGCCCCAATTGCCGCTGGCTTCGCCGTTCGCCCTGAACGCGGTTCTTGTGAGTAATCCAGTGCCCGATGCCCGCGTCCGCGGGACGGATGAGGAGTGGATGGGATGATGTTGAGGTTTGTCGAGTCGGTCAGGGCGGCTGAGCACTACCCGCGCGAGTTCGACTGCCCTGCTTGTAAGTTCCGGATGCGGTGGTCGGATCGGGAACTGGAGGGGCAAACTGCCACCAGCGGATTACTGGCTCCGTTCCACATGCCGGCGCTTCAGGCGTGCATCAGCGGTCCGATCTCTCGGTTTTCCGGAGCGAATTCACGTTTTCGGTGCGATGATAAACTGGGCGTGTTGCGGGAGCGCCGCCTGGGTTTCTAAGCGGTTCTGGAAAAGATAGTGCCCATTGTCTTTGTCCAGGATCGCTGAATTTGACGGAAATCGGAGCGGGCTTTCGATAGTCGAAGTTCGAAAGGCCGTATTTATATGCATAAGCCCGGGATCACCCAAATTGAGAATGCGTTTCAGCCAGCGAAGGAAGTGGACACTTCTAGCAGGTTTGCGGGCCGTAGAGATGCGATCACCGAGTCCTACTACGGGCTGGTCGCCAAGGGAGCACACATTGCAGTAGTGGGCAATCGTGGAATCGGAAAGACGTCGCTGGCTCGCCAAGTCATGAACATGGCGAGCGGAGGCAACAGCCTTCTTGAAAGGCTCGGATTGCCAAACGATCGGAAGTTGGATTTCCTCCCTGTCTATTTTGCCTGTGGCAAGGCCGTAACCGACACAACCGATCTGTTGGAGCGGCTGCTCACCTCTGCCAGTTGCCTGGCCGAATGGCTTTATGACATTCCCAAGGCGTCGAAAGTGGTACAGGGGTACTCTCCGAAATTTGGCGTCAACGTTCTAGGTGCTGAGGTTAGCCTCGGGGGAGAGAAGAAGACGGAGACGACGGTCGAGCCCGCGGTGAGCTCCCATTCGATTGATATGGTATTTACGAACGCTGTAGCGGCGCTCGTGGAACAAAACATATCCGCTGACGGCATTTTAATAGTGATAGACGAGTTCGATCAGATCGCTGATCCGACTGGCTTCGCCTCATTTCTGAAGGCTTTAGCGACAAACGTCCCCAAAGTGAAATTTTGTATTGTCGGTGTCGCCCAGGACATTTATAATCTGATGAAGGAGCACCAGTCGTCCGGCCGGCTGTTTGCTGGAACGGTCATTCCGTTGCCTTCGATGACGCCGGATGAGTTAAAGGAAATCATCAAAATCGCCGAACACGACATCAACGATTACCTAACGTTTTCGCCAGAGGCTGCGGATCGAATCGCGGCCTTGGCACAGGGGCATCCGTATATGGTCCACCTGATTGGAAAGTATGCCCTTCGAACCGCCTACCAGAAAGACGTTCGCCGGATCTCTGCCGGATCCGTAGATGAGACGTTGAAAGCGATCGCCGAACGGGGTGCCGATCCCGTTCTGGAGGGGCGATACAAGAAAGCAGTCGCGTCGTCCGAACAAAGAGAGACCGTCTTAAAGGCACTCGCCGATACCCAGGCAGGGGACGGAGAGGTCTGGACGACGAACGCCTACAAGGTGGCCCTCGAACAAGGGGTTGATAACGCGAGCCAGTACGTCGGTCAGCTCGTCACGGAAGAGTATGGCAGCGAGATCGAGAAGCTTCGCGAGCGATATTACAGATTTCACGACTCGCTCTTTGCCGCCTACGTCCGGGCCAGGCCGCGCCTTGTCCAGAAATCCGTCTGAGCCACTACTCCGTCTGCCAGGGACGACCGGCCTTGGTACTGGGCAAACAGGTATTGCTGCCAGTTAAGTTGGCGTGCCTCGCTTGGCGATCGAGACTCCACAGACGCGGCGTTCCACGACGCGGCGGTTTCCTCTAAGCTGCCCCAAGTGAATCGTCCGCCATTTGTCCTCGGTCCGATTGTTTTCCGATGCGCTGCGATTCAGAATAACCGCTTCGCATCGGTCCCTCAAATCCGCCAGTCCGGCGTTGCCACGTAGGAGCGAGTGATGTCCGCTACCTTCTCGGTACCGCAATTTCCCATAGCCAGCTTCAACTCGGCTTGAAGAATTTCTAGGACACGGTCGACTCCTGATTGCCCGAACGCGCCTAAACCCCACAGGAATGGCCGCCCGATCCCCACCGCCTTGGCTCCCAGCGCGAGCGCCTTAAAGACGTCGGTTCCTCTGCGGACGCCTCCGTCCACAAATACCGGTATCTTGCCATTGACCTCGGCGACGACTTCGGGAAGACACTCAATCGTCGCGCGGCCCGTCTCCGTGGATCTGCCTCCGTGGTTCGACACCATGATTCCGTCGATGCCATGCTCGAGGCACAAGCGCGCGTCCTCGCGCCCATCAATCCCTTTGATAAAGAGCTTCCCTTTTACCGCTTTCCGCAGTTGGTCGACGAATTCCCACGTCATCGCCGGATTTTGCGAGCTGACGCCCTTCATATTGATGCCCTGGTACATTTTTCGTTCGCTGGTGGAAGGTCCCGCCGCGCCTTCGTGACACGCCGAACACTGACTGAGGTCTTTCGGACGCGTGCGCAAGTAGGTCTCGCTGTTCCGGCCGGTGGTGTTGTCCACGGTGAGCGCAATCACCGGACATCCCGCCGCTTCCACCCGCTTCACAATCTGCTCGCAGGCTTCCCATTTGTTCGGAGCGTAAAGTTGATACCACACCGGCCTGCCGTGGGCGGCGTTTACGTCCTCCACGGCGGTTGAGGTCGCCGTCGATAGAACCTGCATAGTTCCCCGCGCCTTGGTGGCGCGTCCCACCGCGAGCTCACCCTCCGCAAAGAACGATCTTTCGCCGCCGGTTGGGCAGGTGTAGATGGGGCTGTTGTACATCGTGCCGAACAATTCCGTCCGCATATCGACCTTGGTTGCGTCCCGCAGCCGCCGCGGGCGCAACTGGACGTGCCGATACCCTTCACGATTGGCGCGCAGGGTCAAATCATCGTCCACACCGCTGGCCATGTATGCCCAATGGCCCGCCAGGACCTTGCGGTGCGCCGCCTCCTCGAAATCCATCACGTTCAAGGCTTCTTTCGGATCGGTGATGACGCCGGCGATTTCCGGCGCATGCTGCTGCGCAAATGCCTCGATGCCCCCAAGTGCGGCGACGTAGGGGCTGCCGGCGAGAAAGCGCAGAAACGCACGGCGATGATGTGTAGGGATAGGAAAGCTTGTCATGGACGTTCACCAAACCTTTCGACTCTCGAGATTAGCTTCGATTTCGTTCCGAGCGCGCAATACCGGGCGCATCTGTTTTTTCGAGAAGAGCGGGAGCTGATCGTCGACGTGTTTCGAACCCACTTTCGACCAGTTGCCGTAGCCCAGCAGCGCTTCGGCGTGAACAGGCGTCGAGAATTCGATTACCGCGAAGTAGGTGTCGCCGCGTTCGCCTTGGGTTTTGCCGTTGACGAACGGGCCGAAGTCGACGGTCCGGATCGCGCCCATCATCGAAGGCGCACCGTTGCCAGGCAGGTCCGATGAACCGCGGCGCAGACGAAGCACGTCGCCCCACTTCACGTGGAGACTTCCGTATTGTTTCTCTATATCGGCGGCGACCATATCCAGCACTGCGACGGCTTTTGCGGGATCGGCAAAGCCGCGCGGCGTATCGAGGGGCCTGTGCTCATCGCTCGCGATGGCGTATCCGCCGATGGAATGGAACCCGTTCCCCGCGCCGAGCAGGAAACGATAGAAGAGAAGTGTGCCGTCGCTGTCGTTATCCGCCGCGCGGTCCCATTTTGCGAGCACCTCGGCGGCTTTCTTCGCGCGATCGGTGCCGAGTTTGCGGGCAGCGGCAATGAGGTCGTCACAGAACTGATCGGCCGTCTCTACGTGGGTGGAAAGCTTGCCCGCCTTCACGTCCTCGAAGGTCATCTCCTTTGGCGGAGAAAGCGTGCGGATGCCGCGTTGCGCGCGAGTGGTGATGCCGGTGGGCGGCGCGAGGTACGGGGGGAACTTCGAGGAATCGAGGATCATCGGATACGCCGAAGTCCACGGCGCGTCGTTGCTGTTCTGCACCCAGCCGGTGGGCGGGTCGATGACTTTGGGCAACTGATCGTAGGGAACGATCTTTGAGTAGGACCAGATCAGATCGGACCGGTCGCCCGGAACCACGCCGCCCCAGAATTGATAATCCCCCTGGGGACGAACGGGAACCGCAGCGTTGTAGAGATACATGATGTGGCCGTCGCGGTCCGCATAAGCAGTGTTGAACAACGGCAATTGCTGCATGCGCACGGCGTCCTGGAACTGTTCAAAATTGTGGGCGAGGCCCATCTTCCAGAATTGTTCGAACAGGCGCGGGCGGTCTAGCGCGGCGACGCGGAGGGCGATGGCTGTGCCGTCGTGGTCGACCACCAGAGGACCGTGTTCGGACTTGCGGATGGTGAGCGGCTCGTCACGCATCGTGCCGTCCTTCCCGCGCACGCGGATGTTTTGCTTGGAAACTTCGAACTGGCGGACTTTCCCGTCGAGAACGTAACCGCCGTCTTTAAGAGTGAGGCGGTAGAGGTCAGCGCCGTTCGGGTTGTTGGTGGTCTGGGTCCAGCCAAGGTAATCAGTGAAGCACTGGCGCAAAACGGGGACGCCGACCCATACCGCACCGTAAGAAGTCACGCCCGGCGCGGTGAGTTGCACCTCGAAGTAAGTGTGCATATCGGCCCATTCGAGATGCGAATTGCTCAGCAGCATGGAATGGCCGTTGGCGGAATGCGAAGGCGCGATGGCCCATTCATTCGACCCGTGCACGTCGACCGCGGCGCGCTTCACGCGGGTCTCTACCTTGGAGGCGCTGACCAGCCAGTCATAGTGGATGACGCGCAGACCGTGGGCGAGCACGTCTTCCACTTTGAAGGGAAGGGCCGCTTTCGCAGCAGGGCTCAGCGTATCATTATGTTCCTTGCCCCACGCATTCAAGCCGTCGACGAACGCGGCGAGCAGCGGGGCGAATTCGGGCGACTGCTGGGTGGCCCATTGTTTGGCCCGTTCGGGAATACCATTGATGCGGACCCATCGGTCGGAATCGAGATACTGCTCGCCATACAGTTCGGCCGCGCGTCCGCGCGCCTGCGTATAGAGACGAGTCAGGAGTTCGGAATGCGCTTCCATCTGTGCGTAGCCGTAGGCATAGAAGAGACTGGCGTGGTCCGGCGCAAAGATGTGCGGGATGCCGTAGCGGTCCCACAGGATTTCGGTGCCTTTCGCCGTGAGGGCGGCGGAGGCTGGGGTTGTGAAGGTGAGGGCCGAAGCGAGAAGCGCAAACGTTGCGAGGGTCCGCTTGAGTGTCTTCATAGCGAGCTAGTATAGCGCCGCATGCTCAGCGAAACATCCGGCCCTCCGGCTGATCTATAAAGTGAGGTGCCGTATGCCTGGAACTTTGCAAGATTACGCGGTAGCGATTGGCGAGGTCATTTCGGTTTGCCGGGACGCGGAGCAGGGTTTTCGAGGCGCGGCGAATGCCGCAAGAGCGTCCGCATTGGCGGACACTTTCGTTGAGTATTCGGAACGGTATGGCCGCTTCGCCGGGGAAATACAGGAGGCCCTCAAGAGCATGGGATTCGATCCGACCTATCCCCAAGGCGTCACCGGAGTGTTGTACGCAGGCTGGATCAATGTGAAGGCATTTGTGGATGGGATGACGAACACGGGATCTGGGTCGAGGTCGAACACATAGTCGTTCGCACCATGAAAGTGTATCGGGAAGCGCTCGATAAAAATTTACCGGCCGGCACCCGCTCAGTTCTGCAAAAGCAATTCGAAGAGATTGAGCAGATCTATGCTCATGTCGCCGACCGTTCCGATGCCATGGCGCCTTAACGCTGAATCCGGACCGTCAAATCGTCAGCGGGCGGATTCGTAAGCTGCCCCCCTCGAGGCATTTCCGAAGCAGAACTCGCATTATCGAAGGATGTCTCCCTTACGTGCGACGGGGCGAGGTACACCGCGAGAGTTTCAGCTCTCGGCTAAGATATCGTTCTAGGTCGGCGGCTGGACGGACAGGAGAAGGAAGTTCCGACCGGAATCCGGAGTCGGGTCGCCTCGGATTGACGAACGAACCATCTGAGAACATGGGCCTTTTGCGCCTTCAGTCAATTACCAGCTATTTCCGATTTTGTCGAACGTTGCACCAGTGCCTCGACATTTTGGAACCCGCCACTCTAAGATTGGACGATATGTACCTAAGACGATTTCCCGACTCTCAATCATTCGGATCATCTTGACAGATTCCACTCCTGGCTACCGTTACGCACTCGCGTCCGGAACCGCATTGTTCTTCGTCGCTAAAGCATGAGCGTCCAGGCAAAGTTGCCGCCTCGGTCGTTGCACAGGCTGGGCGTCGTCTGTGGTTTTGCTGCAGGCGGCCTCGCAGATCCTGGTTCACTTACCAATCCGTTGCAACGCCTGAGCGGCAAGCTGTGCTGACGTCGGATCGGACCCTGCGGCTGCTTTCCGCAAGTGCTCGACCGCGCCCGCCATGTCGCCTTGCTCGGCCAGCACCCGCGCCAGGTCCAGATGCGCGCGCGCAAAATCAGGCTTGAGCCGAATCGCCCGCGCATACTCTTCCGCGGCCTCCGGCAATTGCCGCTTTGCGGCGAGCAGCCCGCCAAACAGCTCGTGAGCCTCTGCCATGTCCGGGTCCGCCCGCAGCGCCGCCTCGATAGCTGCGCGCGCCTCGTCGATCCGGTTGACTGCGGACAACTCGAGTGCATAGTCGTACAGATTAGGGGCATAACCCGGACGCAGCCGCGTAGCTTTTTCGAAATCGAAAAGCGATTCAGCCGCCTGGCTTTGTCCCTGTCCACTGCCCGCCAGCACGCGGCCGATCAGATCGTATGCCGATGCATCGTACGGATCGATGCGCAGCGCTGTTCGCAATTCGCTTTCGGCGCGCCCCGTCTTCCCCGCCCTCCACAAGAACTCAGCCAGTCCTGTGTGCGCTTCGGATGAGTCCGGATCAAGCGTGACCGCCTTCTCCATCTTTTCGATAGCCGCAGCGGTTCGTCCCAAATCGAAGTCGACCGCGCCCGATTGAAACCAGGCAACGGCGCTCGCGGGCTCAATCCTGATCGCGCGCTTCAGCACTTCTTCGACCCGGACCAGTTCTCCGGAAGATTTCAAGACAACGGCCAGGGCCAATAGCGCGCGCGCGGAATCCCGCCTGAGGCGAAGCGCCTGTTGGTAAGCGACTGCGGCCTCAGGCAGCTTACCGTTCCTCTGCCACGCGTCGCCCAAGCCTATGTAGAACTCCGCTTCGCTCATGTCGGGCTTCGCGCGGTCCGGCCGAACCCGTGCCAGTTCGCGAGCCAGTTGCTCCGGCGCGCCTTTCGCGACGGCCAAGTACAGAGCAAGGTCGTGGGCACTTTCGCCGGTTTGCGGTAACGGCGAGGGATAGTAAGGAACTACCTCGCCTCGATACTCAGCGGCTTCTCCGTGGCGCTCAGACAACTCGGCGAGCGGATTGCCGGGCGGAAGGCGCCGCTGAATCCAGTGGTCGGTCATGACCGCATGCACAACGTCTTCGGTTCGCCGCTTTTGCATGTGGCAGCTCACGCATTCCGTCGCAGCGGGATGGCGTCCTGCCGACGCGGCGGCGTCCATCGTCGCGCCGTGGCATTGCCTGCACGCGACGGAGTAGCTGGTGCGATTGGCCCCATGCGGGTCGTGGCAGGTGGTGCAGGTCATTGCGCCGTTGCTCTTTAGAAAGCACGCCGACTTTCGAAGCCGGTATGCAGAGCTGTTCACGATTTCAAATTTGTCGTCGTGTCCCGTGCCCGGCGCATGATCGAAAACCAGCAGAAAATTCGTCAAAGGTTCACCGGGCGCATACGAAAATGGCGTCCGATCGAATCGTCGGATTCGCGAAGCAATAGCACCGCTGGTGGGCTCCAGGTGGCACTGCATGCAAAGATCCATGCGCAGCGCGGGTGTGAGGCGGGCGGGATTGAGAATGCTTGCGCGTAGGTCATTCGGGTTTGCGCCCGCTTTCTGCGCCAGACGGACGTGCTTCGCGCCGGGCCCGTGGCAGCGCTGGCAATCGATGCCTTCCGGCAGATCGCCTGCAAACACCGGGTCGCTGCCCGGCGCGTCATGGCCCACGGGAATTTCCGGATAAGCGTCATGACAAAACACGCATTGGTGCGAGATGAATCGGCGCGTCTCCGGATGCGCGGTGTTGAATCCGGGGCTCATCGCCCAATATCCGCCCTTCTCCGCGTACCATCCCAGCGGCAGTTCGATATAACCCCCGGAAGCCGTCCGGTGCAGATAGGATCGCGCGTGATTTCCCGAGCCGATGACCTTGTCGATCTTCATCTCTTCGACGTTGGTCTCCCCGCCGTCGAATCCGGTCTGCCAACGCCTCTGATAGTAAGCGCCGTCCCGAACGATCATTGAATAGTGCGTTTCGGAAAGCGCATGGAGGAACTGGTGCCGATTCCGGTAGTCCTCGATTGTATTGGCTGGCGCGGGTCTGTAGAGCGATCGGGCCATGCCGGTTCGGCGGTAAGTCTGGTCGATCCGCGGGTGGCATTCGGCGCAGACACCGGCAGCAGCATATTCGCCCGCCGCGGCCGTTGTCTGCAGCAGGAAAGCCAGGAACGTCGAGTGCAGAATCGCCCGCACCATAGGTTTATAGTATGCTGCGGCTAGAAAGGCGTTCCTGTCACAGCAGCCAGCCGTCCGGCGATGTCCCTGAGGGACATTTCCGGCAGCACCTGGTGGGAAATGCCGCTGCCCCACAGAACGTAAACCGATCGGTATCGCATGGGCCAGTGCCCGTGATTGCCGATCTCGAAGGGCTTGCCGGTTAGTTCGCCGTTCGGCGTATTTCCAAACATCACGCCTTCGGTCGAGTCGAATACGGCCGCGGGATTGGGGTTCAGCGTGGATGGAAAGCGCGCGAATTCATCTTTCGGAATCTCGCGTCCAATGCCGTACTTCGGGTCCTTCCTCAGTTCTCTAATCTGTACGGCCGTCTTCTCGTCAGTCGCCAGCAGGATCGAGCCCGACTGCACGACCGCCGGCGCCACCGACTTAAGGTTGACGATACGGTCCACGCGCTCGAAGCCATGATCGGAGACCACGGCCACCGCGGTTCCCGCCGGCAACGCAGTCACAATGTCGCCGATCAGTTGATCGGTGTGTTCCAGCGTGGCGTAGGCTTCGCGGGTGAAGGGCGCGTTGTCGTGCTCCTCGGAATCCAGATCGACCAGGTGCACCAGCATCAACTGGGGCCGCTCATGCCCCAGGATCCACAGTGCGGCCATAGTCCGGATACGATCGTCCATCCATTCCTGCGCGAACGCGGGAGAATCCGCCGCAATCTTCGCCACCAGATCCGGCGGATTGGCCCTACTCTCGATCGACCGCAGATCCATGTCGCCGCCCCGCCGCTTGCTGAAAAACTCCGGCAGGTTCCAGTCCACGGGCGCACCCACCGTGACGGGCCATGTGATCGCGGCGATCGTCAGACCCGCCTTATGCGCGGCGCCGATCAGGTTGGGTGATTTGATCTGCACATAATCGAGATAGCGGTCTCCCGGCGGCCGCCAGTTGCTCAAGATGCCGTGCAAAACCGGGTCGGCCCCGGTGAGGATGGTCGTGTGCGAAGGCCATGTGACCGTCGGCACCACGCCGATGACTCCCTGCGAATACTGGCCCTCCCGCATCAGTTTCCGGAGTGTGGGAATCTTCAGGCTCCTCTGGTCGGCCTCGGCGAGGTAACGGTTGTCCAGGCCGTCGACGGAAATCACCACCAGTGGTTGAGCCGCGAAAATCGAACCTGCGAGCAATACCGCGAGAACGGGAATTCGGATCATCTTATTAAGAATCTTCAGAACATGATTCGCAGACCAAAGCGGAAATATCTCGGGTCGATCAGCCGCCCCAACGGGTTCACGCTCGTAATAGTATCGTATCCGTTGAGATTCTTGACCGAGCCGTCGCCGTTCAGTTGCAGGTTCGATACGTTCGACGCCGGATTACTGAAGTGCGGCGTATTGCTGATGTTGAACGCCTCCGCGCGAATCTGCGCCTGCACCCGCTCGGTGATCCGGAAACTGCGGAAAATGTTCAGATCTAGGTTGGTGCTGCCCGGTCCGCGAAGCGTGTCGAAACCCGCATTTCCAAAGGACGCGGTCGTAACGGGCGTGAAAGCCAGTGGATTAAAGTAAGGCTGGCCACCGAGGCCGCTGCCAGCCGTAGTCACGCTGGGGAGGACTTGGTTTGCAGTTTGCGTGTTTCCGGGACAATTGCAGGAAGTCGCCGACGATGTGATGCTGAACGGAATCCCCGAATAATGGGTGAAGATGCCGCCCAGCGTCCAGCCGCCGGCAACCAGCGCCATCGCGCCGTGCTGAAGAAGCTGTTTGTCTTTTCCGAAGGGCAGCTCATAGCTTGCCGCCCACACCAGCGCATTGGGACGATCCAGCGTGGATGTGTAACGGTCGTAGTTCCGGTAT
>JBEKBK010000231.1:0-12657 GCA_050015435.1 Bryobacteraceae bacterium | reverse complement strand
CCCGCGTACGCTACCGTACCAGCAGGTCGGTTGCCCGACGGCTCCTGGAACGCTGTCTTAACCGTCGCGCTAGACACCACGACATCCATCGTTCTGATTCCCGCGACGGGATCAGAGCCGAAACCGTACGATTGGATCGATACCAGCAGGTATTTCACACCCGCTGCGTCACACCCTTTGCTGTACACGACAGAGGAAGTCTATGGCGTGACCTCGCGCGGTCCGACGCGGTTTGCGGATCCGCCGAATCGTTTAGCCCTGATGCAGTCGGCATTCGGTCCGGCCGTCGTCGCCAGCGGCATTTTCGTTTCGAGGGAAATGCCGCTTGGCGCCACCATCGTGGACGAGTCCGTTTACTTCGTCGTCCATGCGCCTCATGCTGTCCAGGCCAACCTCATCTTGGTCGACGAAGCAGCGCGCGGAGGACCGTCGCGCAGCCAGGTTCCCATGACGCTGACCAACGACACGTTCTACTGGTGGTGCTGTCTCCCGCTTGCGCAAGCGCCCGCGGGCACGCGTTACCGGTTCCTCTTAAATGACAACATCGAAGTCATCGATCCCGCGGCGCGGGCAGTCAAGGACGGCGGTAGCCTCACCACTTCCTTCGGGGACAATCCCGCAGACGAAGCGACATCCTGGTCCATCGTGCTCGATGCGGCCGCGGTCAGTGCAGCGGCCCACGTGCAACCCTGGCAGACCATGGGCTGGCAGAACTTCCTTATTTACGAAATACACGCCCGGCGCTTCACGAACGCCGCGCCCGCTATGCCAACCGCATTCGATTTTTTGATCGATGAGATGAATGCCACCAGCCGGTTGGGACAGGCCGGTTATCTGCGCCAGCTCCCGATAACTGTCTTCGGCTTGATGCCGGTAAATGAATTCAGTTCCGAGCTTTCATGGGGCTACGACCCTTCTTACTATTTCGCAATCGACAGCTTTTACGGTGGGGCGGACGCCCTTGCCCGGTTTGTCAATGCCGCTCATGCGAATGGGCGCGGTGTCACCCTTGATGTGGTCTACAACCATTCCCTTGGTTCTTCGTTGATGAAGATCGCGGCCGACGTCTATCGTGCGGGCGACTACGATGGCGACCTGATGAACTGCGGTCACCCGATGGTCGGCGAATATTTTCGCCAGGTCTCCGTCTACCTGTTCCGCACCTTCAACCTCGACGGATTCCGCTTCGATGACACAAACACGATAATCACCCGGTGCACTGGGGGTTGGCAGTTTCTGGATATGATCCGCAACTCGCTGCGAATGGCAGCCTCCGCCGAAGGCAAAGCTTGGCCCTATTGCGTGGCCGAGAACTCAGGCACTAATCCATGGGATGTTTCGAATCCCGGATACGGCGTAATGGACGGTCAATGGGCGATCGACGAAGTCTACCGCATTAGAGATGCCAGCTATGACAGTTGGACTCCCGGTTCGGACCACTCGGGATCGCTCAGGACAGAGATGGACAACCCGCAATACTGGGGGCGTCCGTTCTTCCAGGCCGTGCGCTTTGGGGAATCGCACGACATGGTGAGCGCACAAGATCCTGGAAATAAGCGGATTGCTGCGCGTCCACCTTTCGGGCAAGGTTACCAGATGGCTAAGGCGCTAGGCTCGCTCACGTTGCTCTCAAACGGTATTCCGATGTTGTTTATGGGCCAGGAAATTGGCGAGACCGACTCGTTTTCTTTCGATAACAACGACCAATGGATCAACCCTCAAATGGTTGATCTGCCCCCTGCAACCGCGACCGATCAGACCCGCATATTCGCCTGGTTCCGTCAGCTAATGGGTTTGCGTCGTGACGGCTCCAAGGGATTGCAAGGCGACGCGAACTACCAGGTCGTTGCGACTGGAAATCGAACCGTCGCTCTGTCCTGCGGCTCAGCCCAGCGCCTGTTTGCGGTCATCACGTTCGGCACTTCCAATCAGCAGCAGGACAGCGGATGGCTCGGCCTCCCCAGTGGCCCCGCCTACAAGGAGATCTTCAACTCATCGTGGCCGGCGTTTCAAGTGGAGTCCGAATCTGAGCACAGCAATGGCGGCTACGACGCGCAAATCTATAGCGGCCACATCCTGAACCTTCCGTACATCGGCGCTGTGGTTCTGGAGCGCCGCTAATCAACAGACGCCTTTTTTCGGGTCGCGAACCCGGTCCCGAGAACGCACTTTACCTCTTTCACCGCTCCGCTGGGAGGCATGAAAGAAGCGTCGGCGAACATAAGCCGATATCTGGATAGCTGCGGCGGGTCGTCCATGTCCGCCAGTGGGACGTTGTTCGTCCGCCTGGTGATGCTGATCGGCTGTCGACAATATTCACGGAGAAACCTAAGCGTTTACGGGCCGAGCTAGAGTACTTTGTTCGCTTACTCGCTTTTTTCGCTTCTCCGGGCGCCGCGCAGGTGCGCTTGTTGGAGAAGCTCTCAAGTACACCTAAACACAATGTGAATGATTCAGCAAACTACTCTACCGCGCGAACCAATAGAAGAGCGAAAATTATCATCTTCGACAAACCAGCGCCTATCGACCGTCCGCAAACTCGCAACGCGCGCCACGAGGGCAAACGCGATCGAGCGTTACTCGCGGTCTTGATTGGCTGTGGGCTCCGGCCTCGGGAATCTTCTGCGCTCACCGTCGAGCGCATTCAGCTGCGTGGCTGGCCAAGGGTCCACACCCGCGTCTTGATATTCGGCGTTAATTATTAAGCTGTCCCGCCTTCGGGGCAGATCATTAGCTATTCGATCTTCAGCTTGCAAGAAGGGTCATGATCTTCAAAACATGCCTTATTTGGTTGTATCGGGCGCTATCGGCGGGCAAAGGAGAATTCTATTGCTCTCGCTCCGATTACGGATTCTATCGCCGTTCGCAACCGAAGCGGTGACCGAGCCTATCGAAGCCCGGAGGCACTTCTCCGCGAAGCCGACTTTACGTTCCATGTATACGCGATCCAAAGCCCCACGGCGTTTTCCGCAGTTGACGTTCGCTTGGAGCTCCTATGAGCGGAATCAGCAGCACGAGCAAAATCGTTTACGCCGCGCGTAGCGAACGGTTATTCTTCCCGCTAGTAAAATCCAGGCCGGCTCGCCACCATACCTGAACGACAGGAGTCGGCCAGCCCGACTTGCCGCACCAGTTCAACGAATCTTGGCTGACCCTGAATCCGGTCATAGCCCGGAAACACGAGTACTGACCCGAGGTACGGTTCACGTTCGGAAAGAGCTGTTTCCAGCCAATCGAGGCACGCGTCAATTTCTCCCAACGCGAGATACGTCCCGGCGATCGGCACCGCCGGAGCATAGCTCCGCTCGCGACGGCCCTTCAGATCCTCGATTACGGTGCGCGCTTCGGTGGCGTGACCCAGGAGTCCCGCAACGTAGCCGAAATGGCCGTCGTTAAGCGGCTGGCCGCACTCTCCCGCGAAGACAAGTCGGCTAGAAAGCCGACTCGCCGACATGACGTCGGCCCCACCGTTACCGCAGCCGCCTCCCCTAAAAGCACCTCTGTGAGAGCGGTTCAGAGTCGATCGCCCTTTCGGACAAGAAATTGCCGGTTCAAAAGGGTTATACTTTCAAACACCGGAAGGCCAAGAGACTAATTCCGGGAAACTCCATTTTTCAAGGAGAGACCCATGAATTCCCAAAAACCTAATCGAAGGGGATTCCTGAAAGATACCGCGGCATTGGCCGGTCTCGCCGCGGGCGGCGCACGGCTTGCGAAAGGCCAGACACAAGGGACGCCCTCCAAGAAAATCGAGGAGCTGATTGCCTATGGCGAGCGCTCCCGCTTCGTCACCTCGATACGCATGCCCGTTGCTGAGAGGCATTCGCCGGATGAATTCGGGCTCACCTTTCACGTGTTGGCCCCGCTCCAGGATTTCTCAGGAATTATCACGCCAAATTCGCTCTTCTATACGGCGACACATCGCGGCGCCTTTGTTCCCGACATTGACCCCCGGGAGCATCGTCTCATGATCCACGGGATGGTCGACCGGCCGCTGGTTTTCACCATGGAGGAGTTGAAGCGTCTCCCGTACGTATCCCGCATCCACTTCATTGAGTGCCTGGGAAACCGCGCGAGGCCGACGCACAAGACCGTTCAGGAAACACACGGATTGACGAGTTGCGCCGAATGGACCGGCGTGCCGCTGTCGCTCCTGCTCAAGGAGGCCGGCGTGCAAAACGCAGCATCTTGGATCGTTGCGGAAGGCGCGGAAGAAGTGAAGGGCGCGTCGAGCATTCCGCTGGCGAAGGCGATGGACGACCGTATCGTGTGCTACGCGCAGAATGGCGAGCCGATCCGCCCGCAGCAAGGCTTTCCTCTGCGGCTGATGGTTCCCGGCTTTGAAGGCATTTACCAGATTAAGTATTTACGGCGAATCAAGGTTGTGGACCGTTACTACATGACCTATGACGACTACGGGCATATTAGTCCTGACCCGAACGTGGCCGCGCTGACCCACCAGATCGGGCCGAAGTCAGTCATCACCTATCCTTCCGGCGGGCAGCAACTGTCAGGCCCCGGGTTCTACGAAATCAGCGGCTTGGCGTGGTCCGGCGCGGCCGCCATCCGCGGCGTCGAGATATCCACCGATGGCGGAGGGAGCTGGAAGAATGCCGACCTTCGGTCGCCGGCCCATCCTATGGCGCATACCCGATTTGGCTACCACTGGAACTGGGACGGCAAAGAGTCCGTGCTCATGTCGCGCTGCACGGACGAACTGGGCACGGTTCAGCCGACGCGCGGCGACATCGCGAAATACTGGAACCAACCCTTGGACAAGGTGCGGATACAAGGCGCCGACAATAGCGTTCAACCGTGGAGGGTTGCGAGCGATGGGAGCGTTCACAATGGGCTTTCCTAGGCTTCTCCTCGTTACCGCGGTCCTCGTGATTTGCCAGACTGGCCGGACACAATCGCCAACCTACGGCGTCGGGAAGACCCCGAGCGCGGAAGAGATCCGCGCCTGGGATATCGCCATCAGCCCGACGGGCAAGGAACTCCCGCCCGGGCATGGAACTGCCAAAGAAGGCGCGGTGCTGTATGTCCGGAAGGGCTGCGCGGGATGCCACGGGGCAAAAGGATCCGGAACCCATGCCCCTACGTTGATAAGTAGGAAAGACGTGCAGCCGGCCGGTTCCTTGTTCTGTCTCGCCCCTTGTGTGAACGATTCGAACACGATGGGGATTCACTCACCCTTCGCAACAACGATATGGGATTACATCAATCGAGGAATGCCTCTGGGAAAAGAGGGGTCGCTCAGCCCCAATGAGGTGTACGCCCTAACCGCCTTCCTGCTGTTCAAGAGCGACGTCATTAAGGAAGACGAGGTCATGGACGCCCAGAGTCTGCCCAAGGTCAAAATGCCGAATCATGACGGATTCGCCCTTCCTCCGGAATGGAAGCCCGGGACGCCAAGGCTGCAGGGCTACCCGTAATCCGTATCAATAGGAGCAGCCGCGGGCCTCATGGAACGCAGCTCCTATCACAGCGTCGCGTCTATCTTCTTCAGAACGTCGAGCACTACCCCGGTTTCGCCGTCGCCGTGTTTCCGCCACCCGTCGAGCAGTAGTACTTCACAGTACTAACGCACTATGTCTGGATTTCGCCAAGGCTATTACCATAGCTGCTCCGGGAGGATTGCGCTCATGAAATCTCGTTTGAGTCTCGTTATTCTTGGCGCGTTGCTGGCGGCCAGCGTCGCGACGACACGAGCAGCGACGGTCTACACCCTTAACTTGGACCTTTCCAGTCTGAATCCAGGCTCAGACTTCTCAGGCTTCACCACGCTGGCGAGTCCGTTGCAAATCGGCGACAGCACCCCAATCACTTTGGTCGCGAGCCCCGCCGCGGACTACACTCCGAGTACGATCGATGCCAATCTCTCTATCGGTGTAGGACCGAGCGGGTTCGATTCGATTTACTTCTCGGAATTGAGCTTCACTGACAACACCACTGGGGACCCGCAGGCAATCCTCGTGGACGGAGCAGCCCACTGCGCGGCCCCCTCAGACGTTGCCAATTGCTCAACCCAAGGACTGTGGATAGGCGACAATCAATTCGGCACGGCGGGGGAATATTATGTGACGATTGAACCCCTCCCGGAACCAGGATCGGCGGTAATGCTGGTGGCCGGATTGGCCGCGCTTGCTGCGCTAAGACTGCGATCTGCGCCCATTCGCCACCCCGGCGCTTAGCCCCTCCACTTCCTGGGCAACTTGGAACTAACCACCGGCCCCGACGGTAGTTCGGTGTATACTGTCCAAGAAGTTCGGAAAGGCGCGAGTGGATATCCGCTTGAATAGGCTTTTTCGCCGTTACCTCGGCGTCGCCAAATGGGTGGTACTGGCGCTCGCTATTGGACCGACTCAGTTCGCCCAGACACCGCCCGCACCGGCGCAAGCGCCGCCCGCGACCGCGCCACCGGCGGAGCCACCACCGCCCCCGTTGCCTCCTCCCGGCCAAAATCTGACGCCCAGCCAGCTTGATGGCCTGGTGGCGCCGATTGCGCTCTATCCCGATCCGCTCATCAGTCAGATTCTGGTGGCCGCGACTTATCCACGTGAAATCACCCAGGCCATGCAGTGGTTGCGGCAGAATCCCGAACTCAAGGGACAAGACCTCACCAAGGCCGCCCAACAGCAAACCTGGGATCCCAGCATTCAGGCGCTCGTGGTGTTTCCGGCAGTATTGAGACGGTTGAACCAGGACAAGGTGTGGACTACGAATCTCGGCAACGCGTTCCTGGCGCAACAGGCGGACGTTATGAAAGCCATCCAGCGCATGCGGCGTGCGGCGAAAGACGCCGGGAAACTCGCCAGCAATGGCCGTATGCGGGTGGTGGAGACAACCGACTCCGGCGAGACGGTCATCGAAATTGTCCCCGCCCGTCCCGATGTGTTGTTTGTTCCGGTGTATAACCCCGTGTGGATCTGGGGCCCGCCCCGCTGGTATCCATATCCGCGCTGGTTCTGGGGAGCGCCGCCGGTTGCGCCCGGAGTATGGTTCGGTTTTGGGGGGGCGATTTCGATCGGAGCCTACTTCGGTCCTGGATGGGGAGGTTGGGGCGGCTGGGGCTGGCACCCTGGTTGGGCCAACAACAACGTCGTGGTCAACAATACATTCATAAGCAATAACTTTAGCACCACCAATAACACGACCGTAAACAATACCAGCGTAAACAACACCAGCGTCAACAATAATACCGTCAATAATAACACCACCAATAACACGAACGTCAGTAACCGGAATATCAATAACCGGAACCTTAATAACACGAACGTGAACAGTAATAATACGGGCAGCAATAACACAACGGTCTGGACGCATGATCCCTCACACCGCCAGGGTGTGCCATATCCCAACAACGCGTTGGCCCAGCAGTATCATGGAACCTCGATCGCGCAAGCTCGCCCCGCCGCCCGAGCTCAAGCTGCTGCCCCGGCTGCCCAAGCTCGGCCTGCCAGGCGTCCCCCGCCGCCTAAGGCTGCGGTTCGCGCCAGGCCTGCTCCGAAATAAGTCTGCGAGCGATCGGTTCGAGGCGATGAAGAGCATCCTGTCCAAGCTGGGGCGGACGGTCGCGCACACGCAGTCACCATCGGTCTGAAGCGCGTTTTAAGGGGACCCCATGTTGCGGATTTGCGTTTTTCTGTTGCCTTGCGGTTGGCTTAGCGCCCAAGTTACCACCGCAACGATTCACGGAACGATAGCCGATCCGAGTGGAGGGCTCGTGGCTAAAGCTCACGTAACCATCTCAAATACTGACACTGGATTGCAG
Organism: Bryobacteraceae bacterium; assembly: GCA_050015435.1. Lineage (GTDB taxonomy): Bacteria > Acidobacteriota > Terriglobia > Bryobacterales > Bryobacteraceae > Palsa-187. Next base: position 4,883 of record JBEKBK010000231.1, on the reverse strand, counting down.
CGTTCCACCGAGAGCTCAAGTGACGGGCAGTACCGGTTTGAGCTTCTCCAAGTGGGCGCGTACCAGATCGAAACGATCGCTCCCGGCTTCAAAAAACTGGTCCAGGGCGGGGTCGTTCTTGAAGTAAACCAAAGCGCCCGGGTAGATGCCGAGCTAACGGTGGGCGAGGCCAACGAGGCGGTGGAGGTGTTGGCTGAACCGCCTGCTGTGAACACCGATAACGCGACGCTTTCCAGTACTGTCGGGTACCTCGAGATCACGGAATTGCCGATCGTAAACCGGAACGTCTACAACCTGCTGACGCTGTCGCCGGGCGTCCAGTCTTCCGCGAACTCCATCGTGCTGGGTTACCCGGAACAGAGGACCATGATCAATGGCGGCGTGGACGGCGGCTCCGGATCGGTGGCTTATTATCTGGATGGCGGCAATAACATGACCGGCCTGCGGTATACCGGAAACGTAAATCCGAGTCCGGATGCCGTGGAAGAATTCCGGGTCGTCACCAATGGCTACGGCGCCGAGTTCGGCAGGTTTTCCGGCGGAGTGATCAACGTGATTACCAAATCCGGCACCAATGCCTTTCACGGTTCCTGTATGAGTTCTTCCGCAATACTGTGCTGAACGCGAATGTCTGGAGTCCCGTGTTTGTGCCGACATCGCCGTTGCGTCGCAATCAATTCGGGGGCACGGTCGGCGGTCCCATTAAGAGGGACAGGACCTTTTTTTTCTTCGACTATTCCGGGTTGCGCCAAATTAGCAGCACATTGGATTCCTCCGCCGTGGTGCCCACGGCACTGGAACGAACCGGGGACTTTTCGCAATCGTCCATACAACCGATCGACCCGCTTACGAAGGCGCCATTCCCCGGCGGGATTATTCCATCCACCAGAATAGATCCCACGGCGATGAATATTCTGCACACCTATATTCCGCTCGCCAACGCGCCCGGGAACGAATATGTGACCCAGATACCCATTCCGTACAACAGCCAAGAGGTACTCTTCAAGGTGGATCACACCGTCAATTCGCAACACCGGCTCTCCGCGAGTTACTTTGAAACCACCGGAACCAATGATGCGGTATCCGGTAATTTACCGTGGTCCACGCAACAATTCAACTGGCATCAACAGAACGCCAACGCCAGCGACACATGGATCGTCAGTCCGGAGACCGTAAATCAGGTCTGGACCACGTTCGCGCGTAACTTTGGCGGGCGGCTGAACCTTCCGGCGACTTCTCTTGGCGATCTCGGCTCGAAGTTCCAGATTCAGGGCCCCCCTCGTTGCCGCAGATCACGGTGAGCGGATACTTCACGCTTGGGCAATCGATTGACGGACCGACGGCCGGAACGAATAACTACTCCATCCGCGACATCTTAAGCACCACCAAGGGGAAACACACGTTGAAGGTGGGCGGCGAGATGTCGTTGAATAAGGACATCCAGCAGACGCTGCTGAACAATTACGGCACGTTTTCTTTCACAGGAGCAAACTATACCGGTGTGAGCGTCAGTAATCCCCTCGCGAGCTTTGTGCTGGGTCTGCCGGCTACGATGAATCAAGATGCGCCGGTAACGGCCATCGATAACAGCTGGTCGTATGCGGCTTTTGTGCAGGACGACTTTCGGGTCACCCATCGATTGACGCTCAATCTGGGGCTGCGCTGGGACATCCAGACGCCGCCCACCGATCCTTTCAATCGGGAATCGACCTTTGTGCCCGGTACGCAGTCGAAAATGGTTCCGAATGCGCCGCTGGGCTTGCTTTTTCCGGGCGACCCCGGCGTGACGCGAGGAATTGTATCTACCGACTGGACCCATGTTTCGCCCCGCGTGGGCCTGGCCTGGGACCCGATAGGCGACGGAAAAACCTCGATTCGCGCGTCTGGAGGAATATTTTACGGAAGTGTCTCCGGCAACGAATGGAACACGACTTCTAATTTCCAGCCGTTTGCGGCTCGCCAGCAATTCAATGCCATTCAATCGCTGACCAATCCATATGCTCTGTTGCCCGGCGGGGTTTCACCCTATCCGTATTCGTACGATCCGCAAAACCCGCGCTTCATTCTTCCGGCCAACCTGTTCGCGATCGCGGAAAATTTCAAGTGGCCCTTTACTTATCAGTTCGATTTTTCCGTCCAGCGCCAGATCACACGCGACTTCACGCTCACGGGGGCTTACGTCGCCTCCCTGGCCCACCGGCTGCGTTTCGCCGAGGATGTCAACTATCCCGTATATAGCAGTACGGCGACGACGGCAAACGTGAATAATCGCCGTCCTATCGATACCGGCGCGCTCGGGTCTGTTTTGCTCCTGGAGTCGAACATGAACGCTTCCTATCACGGTTTGCAACTCAGCGGCGAGAAGCGATTCGCCCAGCATTTCGCTGTTAAGGGATCTTCTACGTTCAGCAAGACTCTGGACGACGCGCAACTGCAGAACAACACCACGCAGGCCCTGGCCGAAGACTTCCACAATTTGTCCCTGGAGAAAGGCCAGGCCGATTTCGACGCGCGGCACAGTCTCGTGGCCTCGTTTCTGTGGCAGCTGAACTATCTGGGACGAGCGAACCCATGGGTTCGTGGCGTTTTCAACAGGTGGCAACTGTCGGGAATTGTTACGCTGCAAAGCGGTCTCCCGTTCACCGCCACCACCGGGGCGGACACGAATTTGGACGGCAACAACAACGACTGCGGCAATCTGATAGGCAACCCGGAGGGTCCCCAAACCGTCGCCGAGTGGTTCAATACGGCGGCGTTCGCCATTCCGGCCAAGGGCGCCGACGGAACCTCGGGCCGCAACATTCTGGACGGCCCCGGTCTCCGGGACGTCGATCTCGGCCTGTTTCGCAACTTCAAAGTCCGCGAGAGAATGACGCTCCAGGCCCGAGCGGAACTGAGCAACGCGTTCAACTTGGTGAGCCTCACGATCCCCACGCAGGCTCTGACGACCACGGCGAACATCAGTCAGGCTACGATGAGTTCACCGTTGTTCGGGCAGATTCGGACCGCGGCGCCGATGAGACAGGTGCAGTTGGGATTGCGGCTCACCTTCTGACCGCCGCAGCCAACCCCTTGCAGACGAGCGCGGATCGGTACGTGTTGCCGAGCCGCGACCGTGAGGGAGTGGTCATGATTCAGCAAGCGGTTCTTGAGTGCGACAAGCTACCTGGCCGCCTATTTCGCCAGCGGGCGCGCGGTGAAGGTCCAACGAAACGGAGTCGCCGGATTGATCGACACTTGATGGCCTCCCAGTCGAGCCGCAAATTGGATAGGTTCTTGGTTGCCGCGGTTGAACGCGGTGTTTCCGGTGGCTCGTACCGACGCCGTTAATGGGCCCGTGGCCTCGATCTCAATCGAATCGAAGCGATTGGTGCGGGGGCCGTCGATGACAACGTGAACAGTCCTTTCACGGGCACGGCCGCATCGATCACGGCCTTCCCGATTGTTCCAGACTACGAGCGGTACCCTGAATATGGGCGTGATATCAACTATACGTTCGGGGAGATAGGTCTCGCCGGGCACTGGATCAAGGTTTTCTTGCACCACATGTTCCTGTATAAGGCCCGCTTGCGGCCGGGCCGGTCCCTGATTCCGGAGTGATATGAAAAAACTACTATTCCTGCTTGTTTCTGCGGTGCTTTTTCTCCTAGCGGCAGAAGGCGTGCACTCAGTTCTGAAAGCCGCGCCCGCGTCAAAGCACGTCCGGTTACTTCATCTCGCCGATATGCATGCCCAGCTTGATACGCACTGGGAGTATCTGCCCGAAGACTCTAAGCAACTGCATCGAATGGGCGGATTCGCTCGTATCCGCACCGCTCTCGACCAGGAGAGAGGCAGCGCTTCGGGCGCGGTGTTCACGCTCGACGGCGGCGACACGTTTCAGGGTTCCGCTATCGCTGCGTGGACGCAGGGAGGAGCAATTGTTGCTCCGCTGAACGCACTCGGCATTGATGCGGGGACACCCGGCAATTGGGAAGTGGTCTATGGGCCGGAAGTTTTTTGGAAGCTGATGAGCGAAGTGAGCTACAAGGTGATCTGCTATAACTTCAACGAGAAGACGACCGGTAAACGGCTGTTTGCTCCCTCCGTGATTCTCGAAAGGGACGGCGTGCGAGTCGCGTTCGTTGGAGTCACCGATCCCACGACCACGACGCGCCAACCACCCGCAGAAGTCGTCGGCCTCGACTCCACGCGAATGGGCGGGCTTCGCGAATTCGTGCAGGACCTGAAGCGGAGAGAAAAGCCAGACTTGACGGTCCTCGTCGATCACACCGGTCTCGCGCTGTCCGTCCAATTGGCTCATGACATCCCGGAGTTTGACATCGTTTTGAGCGGTCACACCCACGAGCGAGTCTACAAGCCCATCTTGGTGGGCAAGACCATCGTAGTCGAGCCCGGCTCAATGGGATCTTTCATCGGACGGCTCGATGTTACGCTCAACGACGGAAAAATCTCGGACTATAACTACAAATTGATTGGCGTTGACGAGGCTCAGTTCGCCGAAAATCAGGGGGTCAAATCGTTGATTGAAGAAGTCGAGCGGCCGTTCCAAGCGCAACTCCGCGAAGTTGTAGGAGCTACCAAGACAACGCTCATGCGATATGACGTGTTAGAAACCACGATGGATAACTTCGTCGATGATGCCGTTCGTGAAATCACCAACACGGATGTGGCTCTTACCAATGGCTTCCGTTTTTCTCCTCCCTTAGCTGCGGGTCCGATTACCCAAGCGGATCTTTGGAACATTCTCCCTCTAGACGCAAGGCTAGCCAAACATATTTGAAATTTTCCGATCAGGCCACCTGAGCGAGCCTGCGGGTGGGATAGCCGAGGATAGTGGTGATGCGTGCGGTTTCCCGGTCGATGAAGACGAAGGCGTCGCC
>JBEKBK010000230.1:0-12697 GCA_050015435.1 Bryobacteraceae bacterium | reverse complement strand
CAGCGATTTGTTTTTCAAAGTCCGGGCTGATGACGGCAACCTCTACATTCTCCGTCAGGACCAATCTGTCCCGGAAAATACGTGGAGTCTGGAGTCGTTTCGCGAAAGTCGTGAGCGGGGTTAGGTTCCGTACTGGTGTGCCGCTTGGGCTTTCCTGGCCCTGGCTCCTTCCACTTAGCCGGGGGCGACGTCGGCCAACGTTTGCGCAACCCGCGGGACAGCCACTCGACCGCCTTGCAGACACTATTCCAAGGCGTGCGTTCGCACATTAGCTTATCAATTGAGTCTCGCAGCCACCAGTAGGCAATAGACGGACCGTTCGCCCTGGTCATCCGCTGCTTTGTAGCCTGGTTTTGCCGCCTGTTTTGAGGTGGCTCCACGGTTACGCTGGTGGCCTGAAAAATGCTCCTGCATGCGCGGGACCACGGTCATGAATAGGATTGCGAGTTCGCTCATTACTCTACTGTTTGCATTTTCAGCATCGAGCACCTTTGGCGGCGACAAAGACGCTCCCGCTCCAACACCCAGCTATGACCCGAAGACTGAACGCGAGTTCGTCGGGCCAATTAGCGACATACATGAGATTTCCAGTGGCGCTCTCCAGGGCGTGTATTTGACAATCAAGACGAGAACCGACACCGTAGCCGTGTACTTAGGGCCGGCGGACTTCATCAAGGTTATCGATGTGCAGTTCCGAGACGAGTTCAAGAACGGAAACACGGTCAAGGCTATCGGGGTAAAGGTGAAGTTCGAAAGCAAGGATATCGTGCTCGCACGTGAGGTGGGTATGAGTCAAATCACACTGACTCTGCGGGACGCTAAAGGTGCGCCACAATGGCTGTGGATGACCAACCCCGATGATCCGACAGGTTTCTGAAGTCGCCACGAAATACTTGGCCAGCGAAGAGCTCCGGCTGGACGCCAGTCTCTCGTGCCGGGCGTCAAGCGGATTTCGCGGTCTATGATGATCCCCGCCAGCTTTCCGCGCTCCTCATGACCGCGCCGTTTCGCGCAGTCCACGCCCTCATAAATGTTCTTTTCCGCAGCCTTCGAGTCTTGCCGCGATCCGGTAATAAGAAGTTTGTCGTTCTTCTTGAGATCGGACTTGCAAATGCTCGGTAGGGCCCGTGAGACCAATTGTCTTGCGGCGTACGCTACTTTTGATCCTGGTTCTCGTGGCGCCACTTACGCTGAATTCGCAGCAAGATGAAGCCGATTCGTGCAAATCCGAGCTCTGCGACCTCATCATCTCCGGCAATCTCCCGGATCTTCGATGGCCGGACTTCTCGGATTACAAGGATCGCATTCGGGCCTTTTATGAGCCCGCCTCTTATACTTTCGCCTGGAGCGAACGTGCAGCCCTGACCGAGCCGACGAAATCCATTATCGAGGTCCTCAGAAACGCCGGCCAGGAAGGACTGGACCCTGAAGATTATGACGGCCCGCGTTGGGGCGATCGTTTGAAAGCGCTGAGCCCGGCCGGAAGATCTCCATCCGAGTCCGATCTCGCCCGGTTTGACTTGGCGCTAACGATCTCAGTAATGCGCTATATTTCGGATCTGCATTTCGGCAAGGTTAACCCCGGCTTGTACCATACCGATTTTGACATTGGGGGGAGCGACCATGATCTCCCCCAATTTGTACGGCAGCACCTTGTCAACGCAACAGATGTGAAGGCGGCGTTCGATGGAGTTGAGCCGCCCTACGAAGGTTACCGGCGCACCCAACAGGCCATGCGGAGATACGCCGCAATCGCGCGGCAGGACAATCCGAGCTTACCGCCGGTCGCCAAGAAACCGGTCGAACCCGGGAGTTCCTATGCCGCTGCGGCGCAGCTTGCGAACCTGCTTCGCCGGCTGGGAGACTTGCCCCCCGATGCGCCGCCGCCCCCCGATCCGAACACATATAGCGGAGCCTTAGTCAGCGCCGTGAAACATTTCCAGGCACGCCATGGACTGGATCCGGATGGACGTTTAGGTAAAGCCACCTTGGCCCAGCTCAATACGCCGCTGAGTTATCGCGTGCGCCAATTGCAGTTGAGCCTGGAGCGCTGGCGCTGGATACCCCATGGCTTTCTCCGCCCGCCGATCGTAGTGAACATTCCCGAATTTCAGTTACGCGCACTCGACGAGTCGTACAAGAGCGAACTCACCATGAAAGTGGTAGTAGGGAAAGCGTACCACCACGAGACGCCCATCTTCGCTGCCGAAATGACGCATTTGGTTTTTCGGCCGCATTGGGACGTGCCCCTTAGCATCCAGCGTGCGGAACTCGTCCCCAAACTCGAACGGGACCGCTCGTACCTCACCAAGCACGGCTACGAACTCGTGACGCCCCAAGCTTCCCTGGCAGGCGAGGGCATGGCGGACGATGCGATCCTAACGCAACTTCGTTCCGGAAAACTCCGGGTGCGTCAGATTCCAGGCCCGGAAAACGCCCTGGGGCTCGTGAAATTCGTGTTTCCAAATCCGTATGACGTCTACCTGCACGCGACTCCGGCAACCGAGTTGTTTGCAAATTCACGCCGCGACTTCAGTCATGGTTGCATTCGGGTCGAGAAGCCAAAAGAGCTCGCGGCTTGGGTGCTTCGTGACAAGCCCGAGTGGACGGCCGAACGCATCCTCGATGCCATGGATGGCGAACAACCACTTCAAGTCTCCCTGGATAGACCCGTTCCGGTCCTAATCGTCTATGCCACGGCCGTAGTTGTGGAGAACGGAGACGTACACTTCTTCGACGACCTTTACGGGCAGGACGCAGAGCTTGAGCGAATTCTGGAGAAAGGGTATCCGTACTCGCCGTGGAAGCCTACCAGTGGCGTACGCGGCCAAGGTCCACGTGAATGAAGTCCGATGCGGGATAATATCCGACGCCTCCACGGCCCAGCGCAAGAGCAATGTCGTGAAGCTTGGACGTTCTGAAGCCGGGCAGGCGAATGTCAATAGCCTCGGCTTGCATGTGCAAGCTGTTTTTCGCCACTCCGGTGGTATGCGTCCGAAGAAACTCGTTGCTCCAGGGCGTGCGATAGCCACAAATGATATTGATTTCCGCATCAGTATGGCCGCTGAGCGTGATCAAATCCCAAAGCAAATCGAAAAGCCGGGGATCGAAGTGGTGAATGTCTCCCGTTCGATGATCGCGGAGAAAGGCGTCCAATCTCGAGAGCGCGTCTGAGACGTATTCGCCGCCACGCCGGTAGACCACCTCGAGATGTTCCCGGGTATGGGTGTGATATAGGCGAAGACGGTGTTCATCGGCCGAACTTTGCGCTACGGCAGGAGCCACAGACCCGGCCAAAAACGAGAGGACAGCGAATGTACGCCAGGTAAATATCATAATCCTCGTCACACAATGGACTTTCGTCAGGATACCAGAGGCAACTTTCAGAGAGGACCATTCGAGGAACAACGCATCGAACCTACGTCCGGATTTGGGGGTAACAGCTTGCAGGTATTAGATTTAGATATGGTCCCCGGGCCGCGATCTCCCCGCGCATACATCGCTGCTCAAGTTAATCGATCGGTATGACGAGATCTACCTCGGGATGTTTGGACGAATTGAATTTGCTCAATGTCTTTAGCCTGGACCAGTGTTTTCGGTACTTCGCTTTCAACCTATAGTCGATATCGTCACGCAATAGACTAAAGTGGTAGCGCCCATCTTTATCAGTGATGTTGGATCTGATCGACAGGGTGGCTGTATTCTCCAGTTGCACAACCGAGCCGGGAAGCGCATTGCCTCGCTTGTCGGTCACGAGGCCACTTACGGAGCGCGTCTCAAATTGTGGTACGCATGGAAAACAAACAAGAAGTAGCGCCACCGAAAGGCGGACAGTTCTTTTCATCACACCAATCCCAAATTGAGTCTGGCACAGATGGAGGCTGGTGTATCTTGCATTGACCATCGAGGACAGAATCGCTTCTTCATGCTTCGGCTCCTGTACGCGGAAAAGATGCTCTGCTAAGTGTGATGTCCAGTCGGGTTTCGCCGTTACCAAACGAAGCTTTACAAAGCGTCTCCAATTGTACCGGGCTGGATGTGATGACGCAGTGGCTGCAAGACATGTTGTGTCGCGAAGGAAGACGGTTCGGCGCCTGCGCGAAATAGGAGGTAAGGGGCCGGCGAGCAAAGGTCTCTATAGCATGAAGCTTACCTTTCTGGGAACCCGCGGGGAGATTGACGCGCGCACGTCGCAGCACCGGATGCACACCGCGCTGTTGATCTCTTGGCGCGGTACGCATGTCATGATCGATTGCGGTGCTGACTGGGCAAGGCGCGCAGCCAAGTTAAATCCAACTGCGATCCTGATCACTCATGCCCACCTGGACCATGCCGGCGGGCTGAAGAATGGCGTATCCTGCCCGGTATTCGCTACACAAAAGAGCTGGAACACGATGCGACCAGGACCGATTCCGGAGCAGGCGGTGGTCGAGCCCCGATGCCCGTTCGACGTTCGCGGTATTCGTTTTGAGGCGTTCCCGGTGGAGCACTCACTTCTGGCGCCGGCCGTTGGGTACAAGATCAGCACGGACCGCACGGCGGTATTCTACGCGCCTGACTTGGTACGAATTTACGATCAGCAAGAAGCGCTCGCCGGCATACAACTATACGTAGGCGACGGAGCTTCCATTACCCGCCCGATTGTGCGCAAGCGCGGTGACGCGTTCATCGGTCACGCTTCCATTCAAATGCAGCTGGAGTGGTGTCACGATGAAGGTGTTCCGGAGGCCGTCTTTACGCACTGCGGAACTCAAATCGTTTCTGGTGACCAGTCGGTCATGAACGAAAAAGTCGCAACCCTCGGGCGGAATGTCGGCGTCGCCGCCCGCATTGCGTTTGACGGTTTGGAACTCGTCCTGCGGCCCTGAAAAGCAGTTTGAAGCTGGACAATCAAATGCAAGTGAATAATCTAGCCCGACAGCAAGCATCTCATTTCGAGGAGGGCAGCAGATGATCCTGTTTGCGTTCGAAGCCTATAAGCCCATGGCAGGGGCGCTAGAGAGAGCCACGGGGATGCTACCGGGTCGATTCCGGACAGAGCGGTTTCAGAACGGGGAACTGCATATTGGCATCCAGACATCGGTTGAGAATGAAGACTGCTTCGTTCTTGGCTCCGTCGCTCCGCCGGATGAGCAACTGTTCTCGGCTTTGCTGCTTGCGCACACCCTCAAGAAAGAACGTGTGCGCCGGGTTACCGCGATCTTTCCATACCTCGCCTACGCCAGAGACGACAAAGACAAGCCCGGGGAAAGCTTGGCGACGGCTTGGACCGGTGCGCTCGCAAGAGCTTCTGGAATTGACCAGGTGATTACCGTTGATGTCCACAGCGAAAGGGCCAGGCAGCTATTTCCGATTCCAGTAGTCTCGCTTTCTCCGGCAGAAGTCTTTGCCGGAGCTTTGCGTCGATACGCCCTGGAGGAAGCAACCTTTGTCGCTCCAGACGACGGGGCGCTCGTCCGTTGCCAGGCGGTCAAGACGGCGGCAGGCCTTGGCGAGGGCAACATCGCTTATTTCAAAAAACACCGCACTGCGACCGGAATCACGCAGATTGGACCCATCGGAGAAGTCGGCCGCCAGGCTCTGATGATTGACGATATTCTCGACACGGGGGGCACGCTGTTATCCGCGTGTGAAAAGCTCAGAGAAGCCGGGGTGGAGGATATCAGCGTCATGGTGACACACGGCCTGTTCACCGGCGACCGGTGGAGGAAGTTATGGCAGCTTGGGGTACAACGAATTCTCTGCACGGATTCAGTTCCACTCCCTCCTGGCGTCTATGGGAACAGCATCGTGAGGCTAGCCGTCGCTCCTCTTGTTGAACGAGAGCTATGTCTGCTGGCCAAAGCCTGATCAGAGGCAATGCGCTGGGAGGATCGCCGGAGGAGCCGCGAACATGACGCTGGATTTCAAGCTCTTCGGACCGGCGCACCTGTTGATTCTTGCTGCCGTGCCCGCCACAGGGGCGGCTCTGGCGAACTGGTGCCGGCGAAGCGGCCGAACGGCCCGGTGGATTCGCTATAGCCTCGGCACCTTCATGGCTCTCAATGAACTCACCTGGTACGCTTACCGGCTCCACTTTGAAGGTTTCCGGTTTCCGGAGGGGCTGCCTTTGAATCTCTGCGATCTCACCCTTTGGCTTACGATCGCAGCGGTTTTGACGCTCAATTCGTGGACGTTCGAATTAGCCTACTTTATCGGTTTGGCTGGAAGCGGCATGGCTCTGGTCACACCGGACCTGTGGGCGCCATTCTTCTCTTATCCGACGCTCTACTTTTTTCTTGCGCACGGGACGGTCGTCGCCACCCTGCTCATGCTGGTTGGGAGTAAGTTGGCTGCCCCGCGGCCGGGCTCTTTATGGAGAGTGTTCGGCGTACTCAATTTGTACGCCGCGGCAGTAGGGATGTTCGATCGAGTCTTCAAGACTAACTACGTGTATCTGTGTCAGAAGCCGGCCGGAGCCTCCCTTCTCGATTTTCTCGGCCCGTGGCCGGTCTACATCTTGGCATGCGAGGCTGTCGCCCTAGCTATCTTCTGGCTACTGTGGCTACCCTTCCGCTCAGGGGAAGTTAGAAGCTAAGGATGGTCTCTCGCGTCGCGATATTACTCAAACGCCTTGAGTACTATCGCGCGCAATGACCCAAGGGAGCGGAGGGTGCGTCCAGGGTAGGGACAACCAACCGCTGGCGTTATCGCCACGAGCCCTCGGAGGAAGTGGCTCGCCCCTGTTTATTCGATGTAGACAGGCGGTTCTCAGTCGCAGGAATTATTCGCCTTTTATTCACCCCGCGTGAGCATGCTTGTGCTTGATCAGGCCCGTGTACGCACGGTGACGCTGGTCCGTCGCTTCCTGCTGATCCCTTCTTAAGGCCTCATACTCATCCATGTCGGAAACGCCGCCAAATCGCTCGTGAGTCATCAAATAACACCGCAGGCCTGTTTCGGCCTTATCCGCCGCCACCATCGCCTCCAGCAGAAAGCGCTCCGCACGGTCACATTCGTTGCAGTTCATGACATGGTCCTCCCTCGTTCGGAATGAAATTCACACCGCAAGTCACATGCCAATAAGCCATTGGTCTTGACCAGAGTCGCTTCAAGTGGCAGAGGGAATGCACATCACAAAGCCGCAATCTCGCAAACTCAGCCGAAGGCGACCTGCGCCCCCCGCATGGACGGAGCGTGGGTGAAATCGCCAATAGGGGAGGTCGAAAGATGACAGAATTTACGATCGATTTCGGACGGATTGGAATGGGCGACATCGCGCGCGTTGGCGGAAAGAATGCATCGCTCGGGCAACTGTTCAACGCGGTGAAACCACAAGGCGTCGGTGTTCTCGACGGATTTGCCATCACCGCGGACGCGTATTGGCGGCTTCTCGATGAAGCGGGCCTGCGTGCCAGACTGGAGGCGCTCTTTGAGAGGTTCGATCCCGAGAACACGGAGCAACTCGCTGAACGGGGGCACGCCGCACGTGCAGCGATTCTGGAGACGCCCCTCCCTTCGGAACTGAACCAAGCGATCATCGAAGGTTACCGCCGTCTGATCGACCGGGTTGGCCGCGAGACGGAGCTTGCCGTTCGGTCGTCGGCCACCGCCGAAGACTTGCCGGAAGCCTCCTTCGCCGGGGCTGCCGAGACATTTCTGAACGTGCGCGGACCACAGAATCTGTTGCGTGCCGTTCAGCAATGCTTCGCCTCCCTGTTTACGGATCGCGCCATCAGTTATCGCGCCAGGCTCGGCTATGGTCAGCTCAAAGTGGCGCTATCGGTGGGCGTGATGCCTATGGTCCGCTCCGATCGGGCAAGCTCTGGTGTGATCTTCACACTCGACACCGAATCCGGGTTTCGCGACGTCGTTACTGTGACAGCCTCCTACGGCTTGGGCGAATTTGTGGTGCAAGGCGTGGTAACCCCCGACGAATGGCTGGTTTTCAAGCCTACATTGGAGCAGGGCTATCAGGCCATCGTAAGCCGGCGTCTTGGATCCAAAGAGGTTCGGCTCGTCTACTCGCAGGGAACCCGTACCACCCAGAGTGAAGCCACTCCCGCGGAAGACCGCCAACGTTTCTCGCTGAGAGATGACGAAGTCTTGAAGCTAGCCCGCTGGGCATGTCTGATCGAGAAGCATTACTCTCAGCTTGCCGGACGCCCGCTGCCGATGGACATTGAGTGGGCCAAAGACGGGATCACGGGCGAGCTGTATGTCTTGCAGGCGCGGCCCGAGACCGTCCACTCAGCCAAGTCGAGAACGGCGACGGCGGATGTTTACCGGCTCAAGCGCGAACCTGGTCCGCCGCTGGTTATCGGACAGGCGGTCGGAGAAAAGATTGGCGCTGGACAAGTTCGCGTCGTCCTGAACGTGGCTGATCTCGGCTCCATCCTCGACGGAGAAGTTCTAGCTGCTCGCAACACAGATCCCGACTGGGAGCCGGCGATGCGGCGGGTGGCCGCGATCGTCACCGATCAAGGCGGCCGCACGGCTCACGCAGCGATCGTTTCGCGAGAGTTCGGGATTCCTTGCATCGTTGGCGCCGGAAATGCGACCGCCCTGCTCACGACAGGTCAGGAAGTGACGGTTTCTTGCGCCGAGGGATCGGAAGGTCATGTTTATTCCGGCCGAGTCCCCTTCGGTGTTGAAAAGATTGACGCGGGGTCCGTTCCCCAAACTCACACCAAGGTCATGCTCACCGTCGGTGATCCCGGCCAGGCATTTAAGTTCGCAATGATTCCGAACGCCGGCGTTGGCCTGGCGCGAACGGAATTCATCATTACTAATCACGTAGGCATTCACCCGATGGCTTTATGCCGTTTCCCGAACCTGCAGGATCCAGCGGCGATCGAAGAAATTCGGAAACGGATTGGCGGTGAAGACGCCCGGGAGTACTTTATTCGTCGGTTCAGCGAGGGCATCGCTCGGATTGCGGCGGCATTTTACCCGAAACCGGTGATCGTGCGAACCAGCGACTTCAAGACCAACGAATATGCGCGTCTAATTGGGGGAAAAGAGTTCGAACCAGCCGAGGAGAATCCGATGCTCGGATACCGCGGAGCATCGCGATATTACCACCCCGGTTACGCCGAAGGATTCGCCTTGGAATGTGCCGCGCTGGCCCGTGTCCGCAAGGACATGGGGCTTACGAACGTTGTCGTTATGATCCCGTTTTGCCGGACGGTGGAGGAAGGCCGACAGGTGATCGAAGCGATGCGCACTCACGGCCTCGCCCAAGGTGAGAACGGATTGCAGGTGTATGCCATGTGCGAGCTGCCCTCCAACGTAGTCCTCGCCCGGGAGTTCTTGGAAGTATTCGACGGTTACTCGATCGGCTCCAACGATCTCACCCAACTCACTCTCGGCCTGGACCGCGATTCGGCCACTGTGGCGCGCCTGTTCGATGAGAACAATCCGGCCGTCCGCCGTTTGATCGCGGACGCCATCACCGCTGCGCATAGGGCACGAAAGCCGATAGGCATCTGCGGTCAGGCGCCCTCAGACTTCCCGGAATTCGCGGAGTGGCTGACCGAACAGGGGATTGATTCGATCTCCCTGAATCCTGACACAGCGATTAAAACGGCATTGTCAATTGCCCGAGCTGAAGCCCGGCTCTTGACCGCCAAGAGATGACCATTGATCGCGGAGCGTCTAGCGGAAGCTCCCGGGGATCGCGGGTTGCAGTTCAATCCTGTTGGTAACTCCGCGAACACCTTTTACCCTCTTGGCGTTGAATTCGGCAGCTTCCTTCTGAGATCTCCTGTCGACTGTGCCTTCCAGCGTCGCCACTCCGTCGCGCACCTCCACGCTTATCCGGTCATCGGGAACCTCGCTGTCGAGCTTCCACGATTGACGAATATCTCGGACCATGTCCTCGTCTGCTCGAGCACCGCTTTTGGCTTTGTCTGTCGTTGCCATACAACACTCCTTCAAGTGTCCAAGAGCAACCCAGATTCCGTTCGCGGGGTCAGCGTCAGACAACTTGATGCTGATCAGCTGCGCGATTGGCCCCACAATTCTAACGCTTGGGGCATATTGATGACAGGGCCCTCGCGCGAAACCTCACCAAGTAATCACCGGGCAAGGCGCATTGCGGATGATCTCATAGGCATGTGTTCGCAGATGGCCCATGGATTCCTCGAGATGCCCCCGTCCCGTGACGATCAAATCCGCGTCCTCTATCTCCTCGGCGATTTGGCGGACCACGTCGCCCGGGCTGCCTTCCATCAAATGAACGGAAGCCTTTATTCCTCTCGCGGCGATTTGATCGTGGAGCAGTCTAGCCATTTCCCTGGTGCGCTTGTGCACTGCTTCATCACCAAAGGCGCCGTTGGGAGGTAAGGCGCTGAGCACACTCAGTTGCCCATGAAAGAACTCCGCAAGCTCCGAGGCACGAATCAACAGTTCCACAGGCAGTCCACATTGATCGATCGCTAAGACGATATGGCGATACGGACGGAACGGATCAAGCTCGCGGGGATGCGGGCTGGTCCAAACTGGACAGGAAGCATCGTGCAATACCTTGGCGGTTACCGAGCCGATGAGAAAACGCCGCATTCGCCCTAGGCCGTGAGTCGGCATCATGATGAGGTTGGCCCTTATTTCGCCCGCATAATCCACGATCGACTCGGCAACTCCGGCCGACTTGACGCAGATCTCACTTTCCACTGGGGAGAAATATTGCTTCTGAAGGCGCTCTAACCTCTGCAGACGATCCGATTCGACTAGCTTCTGATCGCCCTCCAGTCTCACCAGTGCAGCCTCGTTGAATGGGCCTGAGTAGTAGTGTTCTGAGACGCCATGAAAGTCCGCCAACGATGGTACAACGCTTAACAGCCAGACCTTGGCCTTAAACGCGCTCGCTAAACCCACAACATGATCTACGATTGCCACGCTAGACTTCGAGAAGTCCGTCGGAAAGAGGATATTGTGGGGAAGCTGGGATGGCGGCATAAGTAGTCGCTTTACTCCGGTGCAAGCGACTGACCAAACGCCAACTCCGCATTTTAGATGGTGTAATCAGACCGTTCAAAACGTGGTTCGACCGCGCCGAATTGTGCGGGCGGGAGTTCATCTACTCGCACAAGCGAGTTGAGGGAACGAGCCTGGCTGTGATTGCCGGCTAAGTTGTCTATTGCCGGTGATGTGCCAGCTCTCTCCGCTCAGGCTGTTGGTGGCCCTCCTCGAGCAACCGCTTCACTTCGGCATCGCTGACTTGGCGAAAATCCATAAACCATTCTCCAACCGCCATGAATGGGTGAGGAGTGGCCAGGCAAATGAGATCGTCAGCTTCTCTCCTGAGCCGGTCGCAGGCCTCCGTGGAGCCAACAGGCACCGCAATTATCGTCTTTGCTGGGTTGAAGGCGCGCACATGACGCGCTGCGACCAGCATGGTCGAGCCGGTGGCTAGTCCATCGTCAACCAGGAGCACGGTTCGGCCGCTCAGGTTCGGAGCCGGCCGGCCGGCGCGGTAAAGCTTTTCGCGGCGTTCAACCTCAGCCCTCTCCTTCCTAACGGCGGCGCTGATTTCCTGTCGGGAAACTCGGAGTTCCGCGATCAATTCTTCGTTGAGCACTTGTGCTGAGCTGCCGGCGATCGCGCCCATTGCGAGCTCCGGTTGCCACGGAACGCCTAGTTTGCGGACGACCACCACGTCGAGTGGTGCGTGCAAAGCCTTCGCGACCTCCCATCCGACCGGCACACCGCCACGCGGCAGCGCGAGCACGGCCACCTTCGCTGGCAGCCTATGGCGGACGAGTTCGGCGGCGAGCAGCCGTCCTGCCTCGGCCCGATCTGAAAACGGAAGCTGAATCATCGCAGATTCTCCTTTTGACTTCCACGCGTCATTTGAGGTGGGCTGCGAACCAGTCGGCAGCGGAGTGCCGCTCACAGCCGCAATGCGGCTTCCTCCAAAGTGGCGAACTTCGCGACCTTTGGCTGAACCAGTTTCGCGAAGTCCTGGTAAGACATCCGTATCAGCTCGTGGTGCGTGCCGGCGTTGAACGCGATCTCCTTGTCTCTTGTCAGGCTCTCGTCGACGAAAACTGGCATCCCGTAAAGCTGCCCGAACGGCGGCATCGCCCCTACTTCACACTCGGGAAACCTGTCGCGGAAGTCCGTTTCGGATGCAAGCGCGATCTTTTTTCCTGCGGCAGCCGCCTTTAGAAGGGGCAGATCCACTTGATATGACGCCGGAAGAACAGCCATGACCAGCGCACCATCGATTCGGGCAATGACAGTCTTGGCGAACTCCCGTCCCTGGATGTGCGCCAGAGACGCAATCTCCTGAGCCGTATAGGCGGTTGAATGCGTCAGGGTCGCGTACTTGACTTGGTGGCTATCGAGAAACTTCTTCAGTTGTTTTGCTGGCATATCGTGTAGAACTCAAGTCGTGCAATTCGTCTTCCAGTCGCACCTGATGGGACACTTTGGCTACGACGGTACTCTAATTGTCATGGGGCACTGCGGGACTGATCGATGACCGGCCATTCAAGCATCATTTCGACGGAGAGGCTCACCCGCTGTTTTGACGCCCTGGTCGCTGTAAACGAGCTGACGTTCTCGATGTCCGGGGGAACGATCTTTGGCCTGCTCGGGCCAAATGGAGCTGGCAAGAGCACTCTCATCAAAATGCTGACGACTCTGCTGCCAGCCAGTAGCGGCACGGCACTCGTGGCGGGATTCGATATCGTTTCGCAGCCAAGGGAGGTCC
>JBEKBK010000229.1:0-12721 GCA_050015435.1 Bryobacteraceae bacterium | reverse complement strand
CCTGCGCGACCAATAAGACACCGTGCAACCGATGGTCGTATCGCGACTCCTCCGATCGCTGAATTTCTTGTTGCAAACCCAACACCGAAGCGGCGTCGGATATGACGAGTGGTCTCATAATTACAGGAGACCACGTTCCGGTTCGATGCGCAATTACTTATGACGCTCTGTTTAGTTATTTCCAGTGGTTGCGTTCGTGCCAATGGTGAAGAACGACGGGGTGTTGGGAGCCACGGTGGCCGCGACCGCTGCGCTGGTCAGGCCGTTATTCGTCACTTCGATTTGCGCCGTGCCTAAAGTCGCGTCCGAGGGAACCAGGAAATTGATCTGCACGTTACTCACGAAGCTCACCGGGGCGGACTCGCCGTTCACCGTCACACCGACCCCATTCACACTGGTCGGAAGTGGAGCGCCGCTGGTAACCTGCCAATGACCAGTGGCCGCCGACAAGCCCGCGCCCTTGATTGCCACCCATTCGTTAGCGGCGATCGGTCCAGCAAAAATGCTTCCGCCATTCAAGATGCCCGTCGATTGGAAAGACGGTACGGCCTGAATACTCCCGAGCAGGCCGTGGGATTCCAACGGATCATTGTTCGGTCCGCCGCCGATGCCGGCCGTGAAATAGAGAGTACCCGGGTCTTCGTTTCGAGCTCCGCTTCCAAAGTTGATCGACCACATCCCTGGTATGGCGACGGGGTTATTGTGAACGTCGCTCAACGTGCCGGCCAGTTTTCCGGTGATGGGATTGAAGGCGTTGATTTTCCCGTCGCCAAAATTGCTCACCAGCAGTTGACCTCCGAACGGTCCGAAAGTGGCCGGCGCGACCGCGAATCCCCAAGGTGAATTGAGCGGCCCTGCGAGATCAGATTTCCGATCAGACTTCCCGATTGACTGAAAACCGCAACGTACCCATTTCCGGGGCCGGCGACATCGTCGTGCTTCATGCTGTCCTGCTTGGCATAAGCGACGTAGAGGTTTCCATTGATCAACTGAATGTTGAAGGGCGCAAAACCGGCCGGAAGCGACGAATTGGCGAAAGCGCCCGGGTTCACCACAAGCTTGAAATTGCCATCCACCACGTCGATGTTGGCGCTGTTGAAATTCGCAGCGAATAATAGCGGCGCGGTGGATGTTCCGCCTAAAGCGCAACCCTTATAAACTGCTCCGCTTTTTGTATTATCAAACAACACTAGGGCGTTAGTAGCGTTGACTGACGAATTCCAACCGGAAATAATCCCATTTTCGGAACAAAACAGGAAGGACGCGGGTTTTCCTGCGGCGACGTCCAAGACTGCCGTGTTGGAACTGAAACTGTTAAGTATGACGCCGGTAACAGCTCCGCCGGTGCTCGCAGTGCTCGTCGGTATGTTGACAACGAGGCTGAGGGCGGCTCCTGTGCCGTCGTAGAGCGTGGAAGTTCCGGAGCCATTATTCCCGATCCAGAATGGGCTCTGGCCGAAGCCGTTGCCCCATGGGTTCACCAGGTTTGGATCCTGATGATCAGCAATTCCTGGTAAATCCGAAACCAGGTTGTGAACCAGGTAATTATTCGGCGGCGTATTCTGCGCGATGAGCGAACCGGCGACGGTGCAGATCATGATACCTGCACGCAGAGTGTTCAGTCTGTATTGACGGGTGTTGATTCTAGGATTCAGTGGCATGAGTGAATTTGTTCCCAGCTATAGACGGCCGGGTTGGTGAATATGATTCACCATGCCTGTGAAGAGAATGTAAAAAAAGTGTTGGGAAATCTACCTGATTTTCTCTTCCAGCTCGGACCACCTGGAATAGAGCTCGTCCACGGCCCGTTGCGCAGCCTCCATCGCTTGAAAGGCTTCCTGCAGCAGGCGCCCGTCCCTCGTTATAGCCGGGTCCTGAAGAGCGGCGCGCTTCTCTTGCAACAATTGCTCCGCGTCCACGATGCGCTGCTCCATCGTTTCGTATTCACGCGTGTCCAGATAGGAGAGCTTTTTCTTGCCGGAGGCGGGTTTAGACGCGACAGCCGCCGATGGAGTCGCCGTTTTCACTTTTTCCTGCTGTCTCTCAGCCTGCCACGCGCCCCACTGGGAATAGTCAGCGAACGTCCCCACGTTGCCCTTTCCATCAAGGCCGAGAACGACGGTCGCGACTCGATCCAGCAGATAGCGGTCATGCGTGATCAGGACCATCGCGCCCGGAAATTCGAGCAGGCTCTCTTCTAGAATCTCGAGCGTTGGGATGTCGAGATCGTTAGTCGGTTCATCGAGCAGCAACACATCCGCAGGCTCCAGCATCAGGTTCGCGATTAGTACTCGTGCCCGCTCTCCGCCGGAGAGCCGCGATACGGGTTGATTCAACTGTTCACTGGAAAAGAGAAACCGGGCCGCCCAGGAGTTGACATGGATCACGCGTTCCCGATAGATGACCGAGTCGCTATCGGGCGCCAACGCGCGCCGCAGCGTTTGATCCGGATTGAGTTGGCGAAGCTGGTCGAAAGAGACGATGCGCAACGCCTCCGCTCGCTCCACCTGACCATGCTGCGGAGCGATCTCCCCGCGCAGTAGACGCAACAAAGTGGTTTTTCCAGCACCATTCGGGCCCACTAATCCGACCCGGGTTCCTGCCGTCAGGGTGAAGTCGAGGTCCTGGAATAATGTGCGGCCATCGAACCCGTAAGCGGCATGCTGCAGTTCGATGAGGCGCTTTGTCTTGCGGTCCGACGCGTTGAATTCTATGCCCGCGACGCTGGTGCGGCTTCGCGATTTGAGATCGGCAAGCTGACCGATCATTTCCATCGCCGTATCGATCCGGGCTTTCGCTTTTGTGGCGCGCGCTTTGGGGCCGCGCCGCAGCCATTCCATCTCCGTGCGGACGCGATTCTCGAGCGACTCCTGGCGCTTGGTCTGCGCTTGCAGGTACTCGCCCTTTCGCTCCAGAAACGTGCTGTAGTTGCCGTGCACCGCAAGCAGACCATCCGGATACGTGCGGTTCAGTTCGGCCATCTCCGTGACCACATTTTCGAGAAAGTAGCGGTCATGGCTGACGACAATGCAAGCGAACCCTGCGGTCTGGAGCAATTTTTCGAGCCATTCGATCCCGGCCAGGTCCAGGTGATTGGTGGGCTCATCGAGCAGGAGGATATCCGGCGCTTGAACCAGCGCTTCCGCGATCGCGAGACGCTTGCGCCAACCTCCGGAAAGGGCTGCGGCCGGGGCATCGAAGTCCTCGAAACCGGCCCGTCCGAGCGTTTCCGATTCACGCGCGATTCGCTCCGCATCCGGCACGCCCGCGCTTTCGAGCGCGCCTCTGATCACGGACCGAACCGTGGCCTCTTCCGGGAATTGTGAATCCTGCGCGACGTAGACCAGACGCGTGCCTTTACGCAATGCAATTTCGCCGGAATCAACCTCGCGGCGGCGAGCCAGGATTTCCAGCAGAGTCGTCTTGCCGGAGCCGTTCGGACCGATCAGACCGAGCCGATCGCCCTCCGAGACGTTGAGGAAAATGTCTCGAAACAGCGTGGTTGATCCATAGGATTTCGACGCGCCTTGCGCACTGAGAAGCAACACTCTCGAACACTAGCGTACCAAGGGTTAGCCGCCGATGAATGGTAGCCTGGACAGCACGATGATTCTTGAAGTTGCGTTGCTCCATGTGCGTTCCGGACAGGGTCCGGCTTTTGAAAAGGCATTTTCTCAGGCGCAGACGATCATTTCCTCAATGGATGGATACATTTCGCATCAATTGCAGAGGTGCATCGAGCAACCCGGCAAGTATCTGCTGCTGGTGAATTGGCGCAGTCTGGAAGATCACACCGTCGGCTTTCGTAAATCTGCCGAGTATCAGGAATGGAAGCGTCTGCTTCATCGGTTTTACGATCCGTTTCCTGTCGTGGAGCACTTTGAGGCGGTATTTAATTGAAGGGTGTTTCTCCAATTCTTCGCCCGAGCCCAAACTGATCGCAGTCAATCGTGTAACCCGAACCCTTTCCGCGCCCGTCCACTGGTTACAGATATGCAGTTGGATAACGTGATTCGTGTGTCCCGGCGCGACCTGCTCCGTTTCGGCGCCGCCCTGCTTCCGGCCGGTAAGTTGCTCGCTTGGCAGCAGACGGCCGCAGACCCGCAGGCCAAATTTTCAATGGACGTCAATGTCGTGAACGTGCTGGTCAGCGTGCGCGACAAGCAAGGGAAAATCGTTCACGATCTCAACAAGGACGATTTCACTCTGGAGGAAGACGGCCGTCCACAGACCATCAAATATTTCGCTCAGCAAACCGATATGCCGTTGACGCTGGGCCTGCTCATCGACACCAGCGGCAGCCAACGGCGTGTGCTCGACCAGGAACGCAATGCCAGCCGCGACTTCTTTCATCATGTAATGCGCGAAGACAAAGACCAGGCCTTCGTGATTCACTTCGACCGCGAAGTGGAGTTGTTGCAGGATATGACCTCCTCGAAAAAAGATCTGGACGCCTCGCTTCAGGACGTCGAAACTTCACGGCCCCAGCTCAATCGCCGCAACTTCGTGCCGGCCGACCCGCAATACGGTGGTGGATATCCGCAAAGCGGAGGTGGTTATCCACAGGGAGGCGGGCGGTACCCCCAAGGCGGAGGGCAGGGGCGAGGCGGCACCGCCCTGTACGACGCTGTTCTGCTCGGCTCCGACGAGCTAATGAAAAAGCAGACGGGCCGCAAAGCGATGATGCTGCTATCCGACGGCGTCGACAACGGCAGCAAGGTCACGCTGAATAGCGCGATTGAGTCGGCCCAGCGCAGCGACACGCTAGTGTATTCGATCCGCTTTGCCGACAACGAAGGCTACGGAAACAGCGGTTTGGGCGGCTTGGGATTCCCCGGAGGGATGGGCCGTCGCGGAGGTATGGGCGGCAACCGGATGCCGCAGAATCGGGTCGACGGAAAGAAGATCCTCGAACAAATTTCCCGCGAAACCGGCGGGTCGTATTTCGAGGTCACGAACAAAATGCCGCTCGACAAGATTTACGATCGCATCGAAGAGGATCTGCGGAATCAGTACAGTCTGGGTTACACCTCGGACCAGACCGGCTCCGGGTATCGCAAGATCCATGTCACGGCCAAAATGAAGAACGTGGTCCTGCAGACCCGCGAAGGCTATTACGCCAAGTAGTCCGCAATTGTCGCGGTGACGTAGCACTTGACCGGGGCCCTAGATGGGCACATACTCGTCTAGGAGCCTCTTTATGCCATTCGGTCGCGCGTGTGCTGTCTCTCTCCTAGCCTCGGTCCTGGCACTGGCGCTTCCCGCAGGCGCACAATCGGTGATCTCCGCCCATTCTGGCGTAATCTACTATTTCGAAGGGTCCGTCTACTTGGGCGATCAGCGGCTGGAGCCGCACCTGGGGGTGTTTCCGAGCTTGCCGCAGGGCTCCCAACTGCGCACGGCGGACGGTCGTGCCGAAGTATTGCTCACGCCTGGCGTCTTTATCCGCATGGGTGAGAATAGCTCGATTCGAATGGTTTCCAACCGCTTGGCGGATACCCAGGTGGAATTGCAATCAGGCTCCGCCATTGTAGATTCGGGCGAACCGAATTCAGGCACGTCGGTCAGTCTAATCTACAAGGACTGGAAGGTTCATTTCCTTGAGAAAGGCGTCTACCGGATGGACTGCGATCCGCCCCACTTAGTGGTCCGCCAGGGACACGCGGAAGTGTTCGCCAAGGCTGGCACCCAGCCGGTATTCGTGGAGCACGGGATGAATCTGCCGTTCGCAGGCGTGCTGGTGCCCGATCGGACCGACGACCGGTCCCTGGATGCACTCAGCGATTGGTCCGCCGGTCGCGGCCAATCGATCGTTGCAGACAACACGATTACCGCACAGCTTGACGAGGATCCCGCCTCGCAGACAGCCGCGTTAGACAACTTCACTTACTATCCGGTCCTCGGTATGCCTTCCGCCGGCATGGGTTTCAACCCGTACGGTTATTCGTCCTTCCAGCCGGGGTTCAACTCGCTCTATTTGCCTGGTTACACCTATCAGCCGATGTTATTGGGACTGATCGGGCGTGGAGGATTTCGGAGTTACGTGCCTTCTACTACTCCGTTTCGGACGGGGACTTTCACAGGCGCCCGCCCGATCGGGGGCCCTTCCATGGGGTACAGACCTCTCTCTCCGCCCGTCGCGCGCCCCCCACTGCCTAGCGCGCCACATGTTGGTGGAGTCCACGTGGGCGCCCATCGATAATCACTGCGTGGGTGCGTAATAGCCGAGCCGCCAGTGCGCCTTGAGAGGCGAGACGCCCGGAGCATCTGTGAGCTTCACTTCCACCTTGCGGTATTTTCCGTCGTGGGCATCATTCTTCGGGTAATAGCCCAGAACGTATTGATTGCGCAACTCGACCGCAATCCTCGACGCAACGCTCGGTAGATCGCTCATCAGCGCCGCGGCGAAAGCGCGCCCACCCGTTTGCGTCGCGATTTCGGAAAGCAACTTGGGCCCTGAGATTTCCTCCGCCGGCCGCCCGAAAGAGAGAATGGGCTCAAACACACCCATGGCGTACATTTGCACATCCGCTTCGCGAACCAGCGCTTCGATCTGGGCCGCGGTGTACTGGCTATGGTTGTCTCCGCCGTCCGAAATGATCACAATCGCTTTCCGCGGATTCTTCGCCTTCTTCATCTCACTCAGCGCCATGTTCACGGCATCGAGCATCGCCGTGAGTCCGCCCGGCTGCGCGGTCTTGAGCGCGTTCTGAATCGCATCGGTGTGGGCCGTGAATCCGACGGAAAGTTTGGCGCTGTCGCTGAACTCCACCAGAAACGCTTCATCATTCGCGTTCAGGGTTCTTAAGAACTGAGCGACGGCCGCCTGAGAAGTCCGGAGCTTATAGTCCATGCTGCCGCTTTCGTCGAAGACTAAGCCCACCGAGAGCGGTGCATCGTCGCCGGAGAAATGCACCACGTTCTGGTCCACGCCGTCTTCCGATAGCTTGAAGTCTTCCTTTTGAAGTCCAAGCACAAAGCGATTCTGCGAATCGGTTACCGCCACGGGGATCTGGACCAGGGTCGTATCGACGTGAATGCTGAGCTCCGCGCCCGGCGGCGCGTCCGTGGAAGCTTGCCCAAAAACCGAACCCGCAACCAGTACCCAAAGAGCCCACTTTCTTGACGGCATGATCCTGCTCCCGACGATGAGTTTAACATTCAGAGCCTTACACTGGCGGCAGCCTTACACTGAAGGTTATGAATCGCAGAGAGGTGTTGGGCCTTCTGGGCGCGGCCACGATTCCGGTCCGCGCTTTTTCCCAGTCACCCGCGAAGGCCGATTTTACGCTCCGTATCGGACCGGTGTCGGTGGAACTGGCTCCCAAGCGGATCGTGAAGACGACCGGCTACAACGGGTCATCGCCCGGACCGCTTTTGCGAATGCGGGAGGGCGACACGGTCAGTATCGACGTATATAACGAAACCGCTGATCCGAATATCGTACATTGGCACGGTCTCTTTACTCCCTCCGTAATGGATGGATCGATGGAAGAAGGAACGCCGATGGTACCGGCCCATGGACAGCGCCGCTATAGCTTTACTGTGGCCCCGGCCGGTACCCGCTGGTATCACACCCATGTGTCCGCGGGCCGCAATATGAAGCGCGCCACATACACCGGCGAGTTTGGATTTCTCTACATTGAACCGCGCAACGACGCAGGACGCTATGACCAGGAAGTTTTCCTCGCGCTGAAGGAATGGGACCCTTACATGACCACCGCGGGGGAAGATTCGGGGCTCAACGTCGCCTACAAGTATTTCTCGATCAACGATCGCTCGCTTGGGTCTGGCGAGCCGGTGCGGGTCAAGGAAGGCCAGCGCGTGTTGTTCCGTATCCTCAACGCGAGCGCGACCATGCAGCGGAGGATCGGTCTGGCGGCCCATCAGTTTCAGGTCCTGGCCATGGACGGCAATCCGGTTCCGGTTCAGAAGAAGACCGATGCTCTCGAGTTTGGCCCGGCGGAGCGGATCGACGCGGTGGTAGAAATGAATCGTCCGGGTGTGTGGGTGCTGGGCGACTCCAACGATCACGACCGCGAGCATGGCCTTGGCATCGTGATTGAATACGCGGGCCAAACCGGCGCACCGCGCTGGACGCCGCCGTCTGATAAATGGGACTATACCGCTTTCGGGAACGCGGGCGGTTCCAATCAAGAGGCCGAGCGAATACCATTAGCGTTTGAGAAAAAGTTCGCGGGCAGCCGTTGGGTGGACAAGTGGACGATCAACGGCAAAGAGTTTCCCAAGACGGACCCGATCCGAGTCCGCGCCAATCGCCGCTATCGCCTGGTGTTCGACAACCGCAGCGATGAGGCGCACCCGGTACATCTGCACCGCCACAGTTTCGAGCTAGTGACGGTGGAAGGAAAGCCGACCTCAGGCGTCCTGAAGGACGTGGTGGTGGTGGGCGCGAAGTCCCAAGTCGAAGCCGATTTTGTCGCGAGTAATCCCGGGCTCACGCTGTTCCATTGCCATCAGCAAATGCACATGGACTACGGATTCATGAGCCTTATGGAATATGTTTAAGAATTTGGCCGTGCATGAACGTGAATAAACGTGAATAAAATCTGCTTATTTACGTTCATTCACGTTCATCTTTGCTAAAAATTGCTTAAGCGAGCCCCGCCTTGTACAAGGCCACCAGCTTGCCCCAGGCGCGCTCGGCGTCGGCCTGATTGTAGATCGGCGGGCCGCCGCCCGCGGGCATGTCGGAAACGCACCAGCCGTGGTTCGACGAATACACTTCCACCTCGGCGCGGCTGCCGAATGCTTCTTTCAGCTTGTCTTTCGCGTCGGGTTGGTTCTTATCGTCGTTGGCAGCAACTCCGAAATACATGCGCGCTTTGATTTTCGGCGCAAGCAAGTGCGGACTATTCGGTGTGGCGTTCACGAGTCCGCCACCATGGAACGATCCACCGGCGCCAACCCGATCAGGCACAGTCGCAGCCGTCCTTACCACCAGCGCCCCACCCATGCAATAGCCCTGCGTCCCGATCTTCTTGGACTTGTTCACCTCTTTTTGAGAGTCCAGGAATGCGATATACGCCACGGCATCCTTCTCAGCGTTGCCTTGCGCGTTCACTGACCCCATGAGCGAGTTGATTTTCGTCCTCTCGGCCGCGAAGTCGACTTTGGACGCATCCGGGAACGGATCCTTAGCCACGCGATAAAACGGATTGGGCACCAGGACAGTGTATCCGTCGGCGGCAATTCGCCTGCCCATCGCCCGCATGGAGGGACGTAAGCCGAACGCGTCGGTCCAAATCAGCACGCCCGGATGCGAACCGCTCTTCGGATGAATGAACGCGGCGTCGCACATGCCATCCGGCGTCTTGACCATGACGTCGGTCTCAACCACTTCCAACCCTGCGCCCGAAGCCGAACCGGCCGCCGCGGCGATGCCTGCGGCCACCGAAAGTCCGACAAACTCGCGCCGAGCCAGATCGTTCTCTAGGTTTTGCTTTTCATCCTTCATGTTGTTCATCCCTTCAGGTATTTGTTAAAGAAATCGAGAGTGCGCTGCCAGGCCAGTTTGGCCGCGGCTTCGTCGTAACGAGGAGTCGTGTCGTTGTGGAAGCCGTGGTTGGCGCCCTCATATACATAGCCGGTAGCGGTCACGTGGTTGGCTTTGAGAGCTTCCTCAAAAGCCGGCCACCCGCCGGTGATACGCGTGTCGAGCGAAGCATAGTGCAGCAGGAGGGGCGCCTTGATCTTGGCGGCATCCGCTGCGGAGGGCTGTGTGCCATAGAAGGGCACGCCTGCGGCGAGGTCCGCGCCCAGGCGCACGGCTAGAGTATTCACGATGCCGCCGCCGAAGCAGAATCCTACCGCGCCAATCTTGCCAGTGCAATCCGGACGCGCTTTGAGCCAGCGCGCAGCCGCGATGAAGTCCTCGGTCATTTTCGGCTTGTCGACTGCCGCGAACAGCTTGGCCCCCTGTTCCTCGGCGTTTTCACCGCTCGGGTACCCACCGACACTGGTGAGACCGTCCGGAGCGAAGGTCATGAAACCGGCCGTGCCTAGGCGGCGGGCCACGTCTTCGATATAAGGATTGAGGCCACGGTTCTCATGGATCACCAACACCCCGGGCAGCTTACCCGAGGCGCCGGCGGGACGCACGAAGTAACCCTTGATCTGGCCGTTTCCCATGGGCGAGGGCACCGTAACGACCTCGGTTTTGATCCGCTTGTCGTCCCTGGGAACCTGTTGCGCCCACGCGTAGTTGGGGCGAAGACTTTCCCAGATCGCGGTCGCGGTGAGTCCGCCGACGGCATACTTCTGGGCGGCCTCAAAGAACGCACGGCGGTCAATTTCGCCGTGGACGTAGAGGTCGAAGACGTTCAGCAGCTCCTGGGGGAAATCAGACGCTTTCTTCCGTTCCATGTGGAGTGATACCTTCCAACGGAAACGATAGCATATCAGCCCGCGCGTTGGAGTCTGACGAAGCGCAGCGAGGACTCATTGATGCAATACCGGAGATTGGTGGGTGCGGGGCCATCGTCGAATACATGCCCGAGGTGAGCGTCGCACAGGGTACATGACACTTCGACGCGCTTCATGAACATTGATGTGTCTTCCCATTTGCAAATATTTTCTTCGGCCATGGGCGCCCAGAAGCTCGGCCAGCCAGTGCGGAGTCAAACTTGGGTAACAATATAGTCGACAACTCATCGGGCCACGCGGTACGACCCGTCAAGGGCGATAGCCCAAGAAGGCGGAACGAGATCCGCTCTTCGCTACTGAATTTGAGGAGAAGTTCCAGATGGCTCGGGATGGGATGATGGCAACGATGGAGGATCGCCTGAAAGCCCAACAGAAAGAACAACCGGCCAGCGAGCGTGACAGGTGGCGGCAAGTACTCGCCGACTTGTTCCGCGAGCACATCGAAAGCAACGAACTCTTCTGCCCGCACGGGACTACCCCTACATCGAGTGGTATTCCGGAGCTAACGGACGGGTGGTTTTGGAACTGGATCCCAAGCAAGTGGAGATCCTGGAGGGTGGTGCCCCACCCACAGGAAAAACGACCAAACAGTTGGTTGCGGACCAGCGTAGAAGGCAAACGGCTCTGATGAGCTTCCTTGCCAATATGGCAGCCGAACTTTCCGGCTTGAGTCGTCGCAAGGATGCGGCGTCATCAACGTCTGAGCAGACGAACGAATGAGGTTCCGTCGCGGGCTTCGCGCCCCGGCGGGCGGGCGGCTAGAGTTGATGGGTGAAGTTTTTGATGGTTTCGTGGTGCGGACTGGCGCATCGTTTTCATTAACCCCGATGCGCTCATCTATGCAATATGTTTTTAGCGACGCGCCGTTCATGAGCGCGCGCGAAAGCAGCTGGTCTTGCAAGCATGGGTGAGATTGTTGCGACGTGGTTTGGCGTGGGACTTCTCCAAACGGCTCTATGAGCATTTGTACCTCCACTGCAGTTTCATTGCGCACTATGATCGGGGTGGCTTCTATGCCACCTACTTCGATCGCGGCGAGGATACGATGCACTTCCTCTCGCAGCTCGACAAGGGGGTGGGCGGCCGGTCGGTCGAATATGGGGGCGCATGGATTGCGGGGGATTACGCAGATCTCAATCGCGCAATGGTGGAAGAGGCTTCTGGGTGCACTTTCCGAGAATGCTCGCGCGGCCCAAGAGGCAGCTGACCTCGCGCAAGCTGAGGCGCCGCTCGCCAAGCATGGACGCCAGATTCCCGCCGAAACAACCATTGGTACGGCTAAGATGGTGGAATCGTCTTGCGAGTCCGCGACCCCGCCTAAGGGAGAGCTGTATTGAGCACAAATGCTTTTAGTTGAACCTGGTCGACGGATAGCGTCGCCGCTTGGAGCTGGAACGTCGCTCGCGCATCGCCCAGAGATAATGGTGGAGTGTCGCCCCTCCGATAGTCCTCTGTGTCCCATTGCGGGCATACGAACCATCCGACGAGATAAAGGCCAAATGGACAACGGTTCTCGCGTAGATAGCGGTCACGGAGCTGGGTCTGCATCGCGGTCATTAGATCTTTGTGCCAGCAGCCCTTCACTTCGACGATTACGGAGATTCGGTCGTACTTTCCGCCCGGTCGTAGTGAGATCGCGTCCACATGAATGTCTATTTCCTCCCCCGGGTTGTTGCCCATGCGTTGCCGAATCTCCACTTCGCGATTTACTATAACTCCGCGGTCTCGAATATCGCGTTCGAAATGCAGCTTTACGTGGTCGGAAAGTCGCGCCTCCTCTTTAGGCTGATAACAGTTTTTCGAGATCTCGTTCCAAAGCGCCGGCGCGGCTGGTGTTTCGCCATGCAGTTCTTCTTCTAGCCTTTGAAGCGACTCCATTAGAAGTTCAAGAAGCTGGCCGCCGTGTTGGACAAGACGACGATCCGAGTTCGTGGAGAATGCAAGAACTTCCTTTGGATGAAGCGGTGTCCAGGAACGGCGACGTGTGATTTTCTCGGCTTCCTGAAGATGCCATCTCAGCCATGTAAGACTCGGAAATTCAACCATCGCCTGCCTTATGCCGTCGCAGGCCTGCCTAGTTCCTCTGCCTTTGAGATGCGCGAGCAGCGCGTCCCTCCAGTGGCCAAGAGACTGAACAGGGCTCATCAAACCATAAGTCGTGCTATCGTTCTCCATGTACGGGACTCGCCTGACGATCCAAATGTAAAGTTCGGCGAGTTGAGTATCACTCAGTTTTGCTGCGGAGGCAGCGCTGAATGCCTCGGGAAACGCTATC
>JBEKBK010000228.1:0-22315 GCA_050015435.1 Bryobacteraceae bacterium | reverse complement strand
CTCGCCGCCGTGGGATTCGGCGTACTCGGGTGGTTAGACTACTCAGACCGGCACGCAGTGGAGGGTTACTTTCGCGAGGCGTATTACCAGCGGCCCTCGGAACCGGACTACCTGAATCCGCCCCCGGATCGGAGCGCCTACGCGAAGGCCAAGGAACGGCAGACCAGCAGGAAGGGAATCCAACTCTTTCTTACGGCGCCACTCATGGCCGCCGGAGCGTTGAGACAGATGAATCCCGTTCCGTTCAAAGAGATAAAGTCTTTGAGCTGAGCTGCATTCCAGAACTGGCAAAACGGCAGAGCTCCGCGAATGGGAGCGGCGCGGGCCTACTATATTGCCCTTTCGTTGGCGCCGACCATGTTGATCCTGCTCGCCATCGCCGATTTCGCATTCGGTGCTCAAGCCGCGGAGGGGCGATTAGTGTCTCGGATCCAAGGCCTCGTGGGATACGAAGGAGCCAAAGCGATTCAGACGATGATGGAAGGAGCGCGCCAGGTCTTCCAAAGGCATTGCGGCTACCGTGCTCGGGCTGGTCACTGTGTTTTTCGCGGCTTCGGCGGTGGTCAGCGAACTGAGGGATGCGATGAATACCATCTGGAGGGTTCCCGAGGATACGACTTCCAGCACGGTCCGGGGCATCTTCAATCTGGTGAAAGAGCGGCTTGTTTCCTTCGCGCTGGTGCTGGCTTCAGGCCTGTTTCTGGTGGCATCGCTGATCGTGAATACCTGGATTTTTGCAGCCGGCAAGTATCTTAACTCGGGCACGGCAGCCCAGGCCCTGGTTCAGATCACCGATTGGGTAGTCTCGTTTGTGGTCATCACGGCTCTGTTCGCCTTCATATTCAAAGTTCTGCCGCAGGTGGCGCTGCACTGGGGCGATGTCGCCGTTGGCGCAGTCGGCACTTCGCTTCTGTTTACTGCTGGAAAGTCCTTGTTGGGCCTGTATCTCGGCAAGGCAGGTTTTACGGACACATACGGCGCCGCAGGCTCGCTGGTCATCGTACTGGTATGCGTATACTATTGGGCGCAGGTGCTTTTTCTGGGCGCCGAATTCACGCGAGCTTACACCTGCCACTTCGGCTCAATGTGCGCCCTACACGCAGGGACTAAGAATTTGTCCTCCGGGGATATCCGGGTTTCAAGGGCCGGCGCGGATCAGCGGGTGTGAGCGCGGGATCGCAATTCTTCGGCTGCGCGGAACCAATCTTCTTGCGATGATCCGTCTGGACAGCCTCTAGCTTTCCAGAGTTCATAAGCGAGGGCTGCGATATCGTCATGCCCGAATGTGGGGATGCCGTGTGCACTCGCGGCCGCCTGCGTATGCTGGTGAGCTTGTTGGGAGTGCTCGAGGGCTCGCCGTGAATGCTCAGATGCCGTCAGATGATCCTGCTTTCCCTGCTGCTCAGCAATACGATGGGCATGCGCTGCAGCCTCGTGTAATTCGGCGGCTCGCTGGTGATTTTGGTAGTGTGATCCGTCGTTATAGCGAGTGGACATAAATTAGAGAGTCCCTATCTGCCCTGACTTGGCGTGGGCTTCCTTTGCAAGTTTGTATGCGCGGTCTGAGTATTCCAGGGCTCGTTCCGCATGCCATCTTCCCCCCTCGTCATCCCCTTTTTCATTGTGTTCGGCTGCAGTACGATGGGCGTGGGCTGCGAGTTCGTGCTGCTCGGCGGCTTTCCCGTGCAGGTGTAGGTCTTCGTGCATGGCGCTTCCTCCTCTTTTCATTGTGCACGAGACGGACCAATCTCCGCGGTTCTAAACGTGCAACAGATGTGGTGAACGAATTGAGTTGTACACAGGAGAGGATTATGCTTTGGACGCTTGCCGTCGTGTTCTTGATTCTATGGCTTCTGGGATTCAGCCTTCACGTTGCCGGGAGCCTGATCCACTTACTGCTGGTGGTGGCCTTAGTGATTGTCGTGATCAACCTCGTGAGCGGCCGCCGAGGCACAATCTAGAGCCTGCGCCGAAACGCTAACTGCCTGACCGACATTAAAGATCCACCGAACGCGTGAACTCTGTAAAGTGGTGGTCGGAGCAAAGATGACGGAACACGATACGGGTCCACTGGTGGAAGAAATAGTCAAACCGGCAGGGACGTCAGGCTCCGTAGTCGCCGCGCCACCACCACACCCCGACAAGCCGGCGATTCCCACCAAGGCAAAGAGCCAGAACATTCGCGTTTCTCCCGCGGTCCTTGATGCCGCTTTGAAGGACGGCGAAGCTTTGCTCCAATTTTTGCGGACGACTCCGGAGGGTCTAACGCAAACGGAGGCCGAAGAACGCGCCCGGACGACGGGTCCGAATGAGGTGGCGCAAGAGCGGCCGCAAGGCTGGTTCGTCCGCCTGCTGAAAATCATTCGCAACCCCCTGGTGATCCTGCTGGCGACCCTATCGGCGGTTTCGTTCGCAACGGGTGACGCGCGCGCCGGAACGGTGATGGCCGGCATGGTTCTGCTCAGTGTCACGCTCCGCTTCGTCCAGGAGGCCAGGGCGGACGCGGCGGCGGCGAAGCTCAAGGCCATGATCCACGTGACCGCAACCGTCATTCGGGATGGCGCGGCGCGGGAGTTGCCGCTGCGGGACCTCGTACCCGGGGATGTCATCAAGCTGTCGGCGGGCGACATGATTCCGGGTGACGTACGGGTGCTCACTTCGAAAGACCTCTTCATTAGCCAGGGGAGCCTCACCGGGGAGTCGCTCCCGGTAGAGAAGTTCCACGAAGCCGAGAAGAACCCTGTCAGCTCGCCGACTGAGATCAACAACACCTGCTTCATGGGAACCAGTGTTGAAAGTGGCACGGCGACCGCAGTTGTGGTCACGACGGGGGGCAATACCTACCTCGGCAGCATGGCCGGCTCGATCGCTGCGGCCCAGGCGCCGACCAGTTTCGATCA
Source organism: Bryobacteraceae bacterium (assembly GCA_050015435.1). Lineage (GTDB taxonomy): Bacteria > Acidobacteriota > Terriglobia > Bryobacterales > Bryobacteraceae > Palsa-187. Next base: position 19,415 of record JBEKBK010000228.1, on the reverse strand, counting down.
AGGCCTCAACCGTTTCACCTGGCTCATGATCGAGCTCATGGCGGTGATGGTGCCCCTGGTCTTTTTGATCAATGGGTTCACCAAGCACGATTGGAAAAGCGCATTTTTCTTCGCCATGGCCGTGGCTGTGGGGCTCACTCCCGAGATGCTGCCCATGATCGTTTCCGTCTGCCTCGCCAAGGGTGCGCTCGCCATGAGCCGCAAGAAGGTGATCGTCAAACGGCTCAACTCCATCCAGAACTTCGGAGGCATGGATGTGTTGTGCACCGACAAAACGGGCACGCTTACTGAAGATCGCGTCGTCCTCCAACGGCATTGCAACGTCGCAGGGAAGGAAAGTGAGGAAGTGCTGTTGGATGGCTATCTGATCAGCCACTTCCAGACCGGCCTTAAGAACCTGCTCGACCGAGCTATCCTGGACAGCCCCGACTTCCACGGGCAGGGGGCGGTCGAAAAGTATAAAAAGCTGGACGAGCTTCCTTTCGATTTCACGCGGCGCATGATGTCTGTATTGGTAGAGGATCCGGAAGGCAAAGCGATCCTCCTCACCAAAGGAGCTCCGGAAGAGGTCTTTCACCAATGCTCGCACTTCGAGCTGGATGGGAAGCTGTCGCCGATGGACCCTAACTTGATGATCGGCCTGAAGGCAGAGTACGACAGCCTCAGTAACGATGGCTTCCGGGTTCTGGCGGTGGCCAAAAAGGAGTTGCCGTCAAAGCAGGCCTGCGCAAAGGATGACGAACGGGACCTCGTCCTAAAGGGATACGTCGCGTTTCTGGACCCGCCTAAGCCTACTGCGGGACGTGCCATCGAGGCTCTTCACAAGCATGGCGTTGCGGTAAAAATCCTCACTGGGGACAACCAGCTTATCAGCCGAAAGATTTGCAAGGACGTGGGCCTTTCGGCCGATCCCATGCTGCTCGGCGGCGACGTGGAGAAAATGTCCGATGCCGAGTTGGCGGACGCGGCGCAGAAAGCCACCCTTTTCGCCCGTCTCTCTCCCGCTCACAAGCAGCGAGTCATCCGCCTGCTCCGGGACAAAGGGCACGTCGTCGGATTCATGGGCGACGGCATCAACGATGCGCCTGCTTTGAAAGCCGCGGACATCGGCATTTCGGTGGACACGGCGACCGACATCGCCAAGGAGTCGGCGGATCTGATCCTGCTGGAGAAGGACCTCATGGTGCTGGAAGGGGGCGTGATCGAGGGCCGGAAGGTCTTCGCGAACATCCTCAAATACATCCGGATGGGGGCGAGCTCCAACTTCGGCAACATGTTCAGCGTGCTGGGAGCAAGCGCTTTCCTGCCTTTCATTCCGATGGCTCCGATCCAGGTGTTGACCAACAACCTCCTCTACGACTTTTCGCAAGTGCCGATCCCGAACGATGCGGTGGATGAAGAGCAGGTGGCGCAGCCGCGGCCTTGGAACATCGATGAGATCCGACGATTCATCCTGTGCATCGGCCCCATCAGCTCAATTTTCGACTACACGACTTTCTTCGTCATGCTCTGGGTTTTCAACTGCTGGGACCCGTCCCGAGCGCAACTGTTTCAGACCGGCTGGTTCGTCGAGTCGCTGATGACGCAAACGCTCATCATTCACGTCATTCGCACCAATAAAATTCCCTTCATACAAAGCCGGGCGAGTTGGCCTCTTACGGTCACGACGCTATCCATCATGGCCTTCGGAATGTGGTTGCCCTATTCGCCACTGGCCCCTTCGCTGAGCCTCACCCACCTGCCGCCGATGTACTGGCCGATTCTCATGCTGACCCTGCTTGGGTATATGACCCTAACGCAAGTGATCAAGGTTTGGTTAGTGCGGAAGAAGTGGATCTAATTCAGATCCGCTGAATTGTTCCCCTCGGCGCGAAACAATGGGTGAAATCGCGCAATCCGCAGGGAATCTTTACGCAATAAGGCCACAACGTGTGCCGCTTCAGTAGCTTGGAAGATCGATCCTTTGGCGGGACAAATGCTCCCTTAGGAGCGAAGGTTTTAAGAGGACGATATGTCAAAGATCGCAAAGCTTGCATGCTTAACACTTGCATACCCGCTGTTTGCTTCGGCTCAGACTAAAGCTCCCGCGGGCACGCCCGTGCGGATAACGATAACGCTCGGCCACCACTATGGACAGGAGCCGCCAGCGCTCACCCGCGATGACCTTGTTGTCACCGAACGCTTCGATCCGCTGCCGGTCACGAATCTGGTGCCGCTGCGCGGCGATCGCGCTGGCCTCGAACTGTATGTGCTCGTCGACAACTGTTCGAATCGTGAGCCAGGCTCACATTTCGCGGAGTTGCGTCGCTTTGTTAGTTCTCAGCCATCGACGACCGCTATCGGGGTCGCGTATATCGAAAACGGACGCTTGCAAGTGGCCGAGAAGCCGACGCAGGATCATGAACGCGCCGTCAAGGCTCTCAGCACTCCTGCCGGGAGCAAACCGGCAAGTCCGTTTATCCCGCTTACAGAGTTAATTCAGAGCTGGCCGCAGGGTTCGTCGCGCCGGGCGGTCCTCATGATCTCCAATGGAATCGACCCGGCGGCAGCGGACACGCTGCAAGCAACGTCAGCCGAAACAGCGATTGAAGCCGCGGAACGCGCCGGTGTCACCGTTTACGCAATCTATCATCCGAGCGCGGATTATCTCGCCAGCGATCCCTCCAAGATCTACTCCGGGCAGGTAGAGCTTGCCCACCTGGCGGTGGAAACCGGCGGCGAGGCCTATTTCCTGGGTTTCGGGCCGCTGCCGTCGCTGGCACCATTTCTCGCCGATGTCGCGGATCATACGGCAAATCAGTACTTGTTGGAATTCGTCGCGGACCCTAGTCTGGACGCAGGCTCATTTCAGCCCGTGACGGTCAGGAGCAAAATCCGCGATATCGAACTGATGACGCCCAGCAAGGTGTGGGTGCCGGCGGCCCGCAAAGCCGGTCCAACTGGCGAAGAGTAGGAGCTTTACGTAACGCGAGGGTAATCGCCGTGCTAGGAATTCTCAAACTCGCCTACAAGCTGCTGGTCAACGATAAGGCGAAATTTACAGCACTCCTGGTGGGCATTACCTTTGCGGTTTTCCTGATGATTGCAATGACCTCCCTGTTCGCGGGCGTTCTTAATCGAGCGTCCGCGACAGTCATTAATCTGGGCGCATCCATCTGGATCATGGACCCGGCGGTTCAAACGGTCGCCAATACTATCGGGATGCCGGACTACGTGCTCGACGCGGCGCGAAGCATACAGGGCGTCAAATACGCGGTACCGATCTATTCCGGAGGCGCGCTGGTGAAACTCGCGGATGGCTTCTACCAGCCAGTGACGGTAGTGGGGCTGGACGATACCAGCCTGTTCGGCCGCCCGCACCTCATGCAAGGCAAGATCGAAGACATCTATGGCGAGAACGCTTTCATCGTGGTTAAGGATCCCGAGTTTCCTAAGCTGGAGAGTCCCGAACTCGGAACGGAATTCGAGTTGAACGATCACCGGGGAGTCGTGGTGGGAATCGCCACGGTAGCGAGCAGCGGCCTTTTTGGGGTCCCGACGCTCTACACAACTTACGAACGGGCGCTTCAGTACATCCCCAATCCACGCTTCACCATTTCCTACGTTTTGATCGAGCCCAAGAGCGCGGCGGATGTAATCCATATCAAGCAGCAGGTAAAGGCACTCGGCTACCTGGCACTGACCAAGGACGAATTCATGGACAAGATTTCGACCTTCTACATGTACCAGACCGGCCTCGGGATGAACCTCTTGATCATGACCGTCATGAGCTTTGTCGTCGGGCTCTCCATTTCGGGCCAGACGTTTTACACCTTTGTCCTCGAGAATCTGGAGAAGTTCGGCGCGCTCAAAGCGATGGGCGCAAAGAGCCGCGAATTGATCCTGATGATTCTGTTTCAGGCCAGCTTCACGTGCTTGACGGGCTACGGCCTGGGAATCGGATTGTGCGCGCTTACCATCGCGCTCGCCAAGATGCGGCTGCCGGATTATGCCGCGATGATCACGTATTGGAATCTCGGGCTGGCCTTCGTGATGGTGGTAGTCATCGCTGCCGTTTCAAGCTATTTCGGCGTCCGAAAGGTACTGCGGGTCGAGCCGTTCGACATTTTCAGAGGTTGATCGTATGCCTGAGCCAGCGATTCAAGCAACCGGGGTGGTCAAGTGGTTCGGCGAAGGCGAGGCCAGAACGACTGCCCTGCGCGACGTAAGCCTCGACGCCTATTTTGGCGAAATGCTGTACATCGTGGGGCCGTCCGGAAGCGGGAAGACTACTTTGCTGAGCGTGCTTTCCGGAATTCTCAGGCCGGATTCCGGAAGCGTCTCCGTGGAAGGGGCAGACATCTGGCATCTCGGTAGTGATAAGCTCGCTGATTTCCGCTTGCACAAGATCGGCTTCGTATTCCAGGATTATCATCTGTTTCCCCGGCTGACCACGGCCGAAAACGTAGCGGTTCCCTTGATCCTCAAACGGCAAAATTGGGGCGAAGCCATTGCCGAGGCGCACAAGTACCTGGAGATCGTCGGCCTTAAAAACCGCGCCGACCTTCCGCCAGTGAAGCTAAGCGGGGGGGAACAGCAACGGGTGGCCATCGCCCGCGCCATTGTCGGACAACCGGACATTTTGATTATGGACGAGCCCACCGCCTCCTTAGACGGGGATACCGGCCACTCCATTGTTAGTTTTGTGAAGAATAACGTTCTGAATGAAAAGCGGTGCATCCTGATCGTCACCCACGACAGCCGGATCTACGAGCTCGCCACGCGGATCTTGAAGATGGAGGACGGCCGGCTAACGGGAATTGAGAAGGGAGGTTCCGCGTGAGAAAACTATTATTCGCATTATCCTTCTTCGGTCTGATGGCCGGAGTTTGGGTGGCATATCTGTCAGGGATTACTCAGCCTCCACTGCCGCCGGCGTTCAGTCCAGTCACGAATCCTTATCCCGACGGAATTTATGCGGAAGGCATGGTCGAAAGCGATCAACCCAGCGGAGAGAACATCAACGTTTACCCGGAGGTTTCGGGGACCGTAAAGCAAATCCTGGTCGCAGAGGGTCAGGAGGTCAAACAAGGAGCCATTCTTCTGCAAATCGATGACTCGATCCAGAGAGCGACCGTCGAGCAATTGCAATCGCAAGCGCAGGCGGCCGCCACTCTTTTGGACGAGCTGAAGGCGCAGCCCAGAAAAGAAACTCTGGACGTGGCGGAAGCACAGGTTGTCTCGGCGCAGGCCGCCTTGAAAACGGCTCAGGATTCGTTGGACAAGCAGCAAGCGGCTTACGACGCGAATCCAAAGTCAATCAGCAAGGATGCGCTGGATAGCGCGGCGAATGCTGCGGCCACGGCCAAAGCCAATCTGGAAGTAGCCCTACGCCAGCGCGACCTGACCAAGGCGGGCGCCTGGGTTTACGACATCAATACTCAGGAACGGCAATACAACGCCGCGTATAAATCTTCTTTGTCCGCGAGCGCGCTGCTTTCCAAGTACACGCTTCGAGCGCCCAAGGATGGAATTGTCCTGGCGATCAACCCCACGGTTGGCAGCTTCGTATCGGCACAAGGCGCATACGACAGCTATACGCAGGCCATGGACCCTGTGCTGGTGTTGGGAAGTGCTCACGCGCGGATGAACGTGCGCTGTTACGTCGATGAAATTCTGGTGCCGCGGCTTCCGAGTCCGGACAAGATGAAGGCTCAGATGTCGGTGCGCGGATCTGCGGTGAAGCTCCCGCTCACGTATGTCAGAATGCAGCCGTTCGTCTCTCCCAAAATCGAGCTTTCCGACCAGAGGCTGGAACGAGTCGATGTACGCGTATTGCCGATCGTTTTCCGGGTCGACAAGCCTAAGGACTTGAATCTGTATCCGGGTCTGCTAGTGGATGTCTATATCGGGGAATGAACCATGCCCAGAGGCACGCATAAGATGGCGTTGGTGCTGGTCGCGGCGGTGCTGACAGCGTGCAGCATTGGGCCCAAATACGCTCAACCTTCCACGCCGGTTCCGCCCGCGTTCAAGGAGTTGGGCGATTGGAAACCGGCTCAACCGGCTGATACCGTTGCTCGCGGCAAGTGGTGGGAAGGGTTCCATGACCCCCAGTTGAATCAGCTCGAAGAGCAGCTGAATATTTCGAATCAGAATATTGCGGCGGCCGCGGCCAATGTCCAGGCCGCACGCGCCATGGTCCGGGAAGCTCGCGCGCAGTACTTCCCGACGGTGACGGCCAACCCGAGCATCACGAACTCACGCCTGTCAACAGCGTTCGGGCAAACCATCGGCGCCACGTTCTCCACGTTCGCGCTGCCGCTCGAAGCTTCCTGGGAGCCCGACTTATGGGGCCGCATACGAAAAACTGTGCAGTCCAACACCTTCGCGGCACAGGCAAGCGCGGCCGATCTAGAGAATGTGCGCTTGTCCGCGCAGGCCGATCTCGCCGCTGATTACTTCGAGCTTCGTGCGCAGGATGCGCTGAAACGGCTATTCGATTCCACCGTGAGCGCGTATCAGGAGGCTCTCGGGCTCACGCGTGATCTTTACCGAGCCGGAGTCGGCAATGATGAAGCTGTTGCGCAGGCAGAAGTTCAACTGAAAGCCACGCAGGCACAGGATACAAATCTGGGGGTTCTTCGCGCGCAGTATGAGCACGCGATCGCGCTGCTGACCGGCCAGCCCGCATCAACATTTTCGATTTCCAGCGAGGCCGCAAAGGCAACCGATCCGTCGATTCCGCTGGGCGTCCCTTCCGAACTTCTGGAGCGACGTCCCGATATCGCTGCCGCCGAACGCGCGGTCGCCCAGGCGAATGCGCAGATCGGCATCGCGAAGACGGCCTTTTTCCCGGCGGTAACGCTGAGCGCCTCGGTCGGATTTCAGGCCCTCTCGATTGCGAAATGGCTCGAATGGCCGAGCCGGATTTGGTCCGTAGGCCCTGGCTTGGCGGAGACGATTTTCGATGCAGGCTTGCGCAAGGCCACAGTCCAGCAGTTCCAGGCATCCTACGATCAAACCGTCGCGAACTATCGCCAAACCGTGTTGACAGCCTTTCAGCAGGTCGAGGACAACCTGGCGGCTCTCAGAATCCTCACACAAGTAATCGAGCAACAGGATTCCGCGATCGAATCAGCGGACAGAAGCCTTCAGGAAGCCGATGTCCGGTACAAGGCCGGCCTCGATCCGTACCTGAATGTGATCAACGCCCAGACGGCCCTACTGACCGATCAACAAGCGGCGGTGAATTTTCGAATGCAGCAAATGGTGGCCAGCGTTCAGTTGATTAAAGCGTTAGGCGGCGGATGGGATGCGTCGCAGTTGCCATCGGCCAAGGAGCTGGGAGCCAAACGTTGAGCAAGATCACTTCGTTTGCAGCGACTGAATATAGGTCACGATATTCGTGATACGCAACGTGCCGAGGGCCTCGCCGACGGGACTCAGCTCGGTGAAGAACGGTCCCCAAATAGGCATCTCTGGTGATCCATGGGGTGCCTGGTAGACGCTCTTGAGCTCATGAGCGATTTCAGCGCCGGGGAACTTCCCATCATTTTTCTTGGCGAGCAGAGTCAGGTCCGTGGGTCGCTTCCGGAGCAGCGGGGCGACCGGCCCATCGCCCTTTCCGGCCGCGCCGTGACACGCAGCACAATACGCCCGGAATATATCCTTGCCCGAAGTGGACGATGGCGCGCCCTGGGCGGCTAATACCCCGCAAAATAGGAAGAACGGAAGCAGCCCCGTAGTCGTTTTCATATCCAGAACTCCCGCTTTAAGTGATGCATGCGGAATTCCATAAGGCTGGGGATGGAAACATCGAGTTTCAGCGCAATGTTGTGCCTTTGGGCCTGAAACTGCACTCCTTCTGACAGGATTATGCTACCGTTTCGAAAAATCTTGTTTCCGGTCGATTATTCGCAGCCATGTGAAGCTGTGATTCCCTATGTCAAGGAGATGGTACGGCGTTTTTCCGCCGATCTGACGGTGGTTCACGCGTTCGGAGCCGAGGCTTTGGCTTCCAGCCAGCTCCCCCTCACCCATCCGGACCTGCCCGCCGAAGCCTGCGCCTACGAAACACATCGACTGCAGGACTTCGCCCGGGATATGTTCCCTGGCCAGCATGTCGAGTCCTTTGCCGAAGTGGGTGACCCCGCTACCGTTATCGACAACCTGGTTCAGCATCAGGGCACCGATCTGGTGATGCTGCCGACCCATGGCAGAGGCCCGATTCGCCGCTTTCTCCTGGGCTCGGTGACAGCGAAGGTTCTGCACGACCTCAGCGCGGCAGTCTGGACCGGAACCGGCTCATCCCTAGCCGGTCACTCGCCTGGAATTCCCTACAAGTCCGTGCTGTGCACGCTGGATGATAGCGATGAGGTGGAAGGCGTGCTAAAGGCGGCCGCAACCCTGGCATGTGCATATCAGGCTCAACTGTTCCTGGTCCATGTGGTCTCAGCGCCGGCCGGTAATTCGGACATCGACATGATCCCCTACACGAAAGAGCTGGTGGAGACTGCGGACGTTAAATTACGGGAGTTGAAGGGGCAGTTAGGAATTCAAGCCGCGCATTCCGTGCTCGAAGGAGAGGTGTCAGAGTGTGTTCGCCAGGAAGCGATTCGAAGGAAGGCGGACCTGATTGTGACCGGACGCGGGCAAATGCAGTCCAAATTCAGCCGGATGTGGTCGCAACTCTATCCGATCGTGCGCGAGTCTCCTTGCCCAGTCTTGAGCATTTGAATCCCCCGCGGGTTGGGGCAAATGACCCAGCCGTATAGTCGAAAGCGCTCAGCAGGGACTTAAATCCGAGGTAAATTGCGGCCCTCCGCTTGCACTCCGAGGTGTGGCGACAGCGTGTGTCGATATGGCGGAGTGTAGTCCCAATTCGGGCGTCGTGGAAGCGGTTCGTGGAAGCGTGGTCGATGTTCGATTTCCAGCGCATATCCCTTCGATGTTCCATGTACTACGTGCCGGCGACGGCGGGAAGACCATCATCGAAGTCGTTTCCCACCTCAACGCCCACACCATTCGTGGTATCTCCCTGACGTCCATTCGCGGTCTGGCGCGAGGATCGGCGGTAACCGATACCCGTCAGGGGCTGAAAGTACCTGTTGGGGAGCGCGTTCTCGGGCGGATGTTCGACGTCTTCGGTGGCACGATCGATCGAGGGGAGCCGGTTGAGGGCGGAGAGTGGCGGTCGATTCACGCGCCGTCGATCCCGCTGATGCGCCGGTCCACCAGTTCGGAAGTGTTCGTCACCGGGATCAAGGCAATTGACGTACTGGCGCCCCTGGAGCGCGGCGGTAAGAGCGGACTCTTCGGCGGAGCGGGCGTGGGCAAAACGGTGTTGATCATGGAGCTGATCCACAACGTGATCGGCCACCACAGCGGCGTCAGCGTATTTTGCGGGATCGGTGAGCGGTGCCGCGAAGGCGAGGAGCTTTATCGCGAGCTTCAAACCGCTGGCGTGCTCGATAAGACGGTGCTGGTGTTCGGTCAAATGAACGAGTCCCCCGGCGCGCGATTTCGCGTGGGGCATTCCGCGTTGACCATGGTGGAATATTTCCGCGACGACGCCCGGCAAGACGTCCTGCTGCTCATCGATAATATCTTTTGTTTCATTCAAGCGGGTTCTGAAGTTTCGGGGCTGATGGGGCAACTTCCCTCTCGCTTGGGCTATCAACCCACGCTCGCCACGGAACTGGCGAGCCTGGAAGAGAGAATCTGCAACACGCCGAACGGCGCCATTACCTCGGTTCAAGCGGTGTAACGTTCCGGCCGACGATTTCAGCGACCCGGCCGCGGTTCATACGTTCGGTCATCTTTCGGCGTCGGTTGTCCTGTCACGCAAAAGGGCGAGCGAAGGATTGTACCCGGCCATCGATCTACTGCGGTCCGGATCGAAGATGGTCACGCCACAGATCGTCGGCGCGCGGCATTATCAAATCGCGCAGGACATCCGCAAGACTCTCGCTCTTACTCAGCCGTTTTTCGTGACTGAGCAGTTCACCGGTCAGACGGGAAGGCTAGTGAGGCTCGAAGAGGCGCTCGAAGGGTGCGAGCGGATTCTCAACGACGAGTTTTCGTCCTTCCCGGAACAGGCGCTATACATGATCGGGCCGATCACGGAGGCTCGCAAACAATGAGGCTCAAAGTGCAGCTTCCGGCCGAGCTGCTGCTCGATGAGGAAGTGATCCGGATCAAGGCAGAGGCCGAGAACGGCTGGTTCGGGCTGCTGCCTAAGCACGTCGATTTCGTTACCGCGCTGGTTCCGGGAGTGATGACCTTCCACCCGGCCGGAAAGCCCGAGGAATATCTCGCGATCGACCAAGGGATTCTGGTCAAGTGCGGCGCCGAGGTTTCGGTTTCGACGCGGAACGCCGTTCGCGGAACCAACCTCGATCAACTGAAGACCGCCGTCGAGCAGCAATTTCTGGCTCAGCAGGAGCGCGAGAAAACCGCTCGTGCGTTAGAGGCGAAGCTGGAAGCCGACCTGGTCCGGCGGCTGCTGGAGACCGAAAAGAATGCCTGAGCCTCCGGTCAAATTGCCAAATTCGGCTGAAAAAATGATCCGCGAGGTTGCGGCCAAGCAGGACCGAATGGTGCGCGCCCGCAAACGGAAGAACGGCATATGGGGATCGATCTCGATTTTGGGGGTGGTGGGCTGGTCGGTATGCGTTCCTACGCTGGTTGGAGTCGCGGTGGGAGTCTGGATCGATCGTCATTGGCCGAGCCGCTTCTCCTGGGCCCTGATGCTGCTTATCGGAGGTCTGATATTGGGCTGCGTGAATGCCTGGTTCCGAATAAAGGAGGACCAACGATGAGCCTCGCCGCTTTCGCTGTTTGTCTCGCTGCCGGTTTGGCTTTAGGCATTTTGTTTTACGGCGGGTTATGGATGACGGTATGTCGTTTGCCGGGTTCGGCTCACCCGGTGATCCTGACCGTCGGAAGTTTTTGGCTCCGAACGGTGATCACGGTGGGCGGTTTCCTGCTGGTGATGAACGGCAGATGGCAGAACGCCGTGGTTTGTATGTTCGGATTCGCGGGCGGGAGGCTCGCGGTTTCGAGGTTTTTGCCGAAATGCACATAACACCCGATCAGACAATCCTATGGCAGTGGGGTTTTGTCCACGTCAATATGACCATGGTCCATACGTGGCTGGTGATGATCCTGCTGACGGTCGTATCGTGGCTGGTGACCCGTCACCTCGCGGGCTCCGATCGGCCCCGCTCCCGCTGGCAGAACGCGCTGGAGGTGGTGGTCGAAACCATTCGCAGCCAGATCCGTGAGATTTGCCCGCAAGGGGGCGACACTTACTTGCCATTTGTGGGGACGCTGTTCCTGTTCATCGCGGTTTCGAACGTGCTTGATATTGTGCCTGGCTGGCACGCGCCGACTGGATCCCTATCGACGACTGCGGCCCTGGCCATTTGCGTGGGAGTGGCTGTTCCGGTATTCGGGATTCGGAGCCAGGGCTTTTTCGAATATTTCCGGCATTATCTCAAGCCGAGCGTGATCATGCTACCGTTCCACTTTCTCAGCGAGACCTCGCGCAACATGGCACTCGCGATTCGATTGTTTGGAAACGTGATGAGCGGAGCGATGATCGTTGGCATCCTGCTCGCCATCGCGCCGCTATTTTTTCCCGTGCTGATGCAGGCGCTCGGACTACTCACCGGCATGATTCAAGCCTATATTTTTGCCGTCCTGGCTGCTGTTTACATTGCGGCCGCGGTTCAACGCAGCCAGGAAGGAAGTTAACGGAGGACTCTTATGGACACGGTGAGCGTAATCGGACTTGCATCGATTGCCGGCGCCGCGCTCTGCATGGGCATCGGCTCCATCGGACCGGCGTTAGGGGAGGCGAAGGCGATCGCACAGGCGCTCGCCTCGATTGCCCAGCAGCCGGACGAAGCCGGCACCATCAGCCGCACGCTGTTCATTGGATTGGCGATGATCGAATGTCGCGATCTATTGTTTCGTCATCGCCATCATTCTGATTTTCGCCAATCCGATCTGGAACCATGTGATCGCCAAGAACGGAGTGTAGCGCGTGCTGATCGATTGGTTCACTGTCGTCGCGCAGATCGTCAACTTCCTGGTGCTGGTCGCACTCATGAAGCACTTCCTGTACGGAAGGTTGCTGCGGGCCATCGATGAACGGGAGGCTGGAATCGCCGCGCGCCTGGCGGAAGCCGACCAGAAGAACCATACGGCCGAAGAGCAGATGCGCAAGGTTTCGGACCAGATCCGGGAAGCGGAACAGTTTCGCATTCGTACGATCTCGGATGTACAAAAGGAAGCCGAGGAGGAACATAAACAGCTAGTTTTGAAAGCACGCGAGTCGGTGCGCGCGCTCGAAGCCAGATGGCGCGAGGATCTGGATCGCGAGAAGGCGGCGTTCCTCGATGAACTGCGGCGCCGCGCCGCTTCAGAGATTCTCTCGATAAGCCGGCGCGCGCTGGCGGACTTGGCCTGCGCCGACGTGCAGCAGTGCGCGGTCCAGAACTTCCTCGAAAAGCTGCGGTCTGTCGACGTGGAGAAGTTGCGCACCATTTCCGCGGGTGAACTCTCCATTCAAAGCGCCGCGGAGCTGTCCACCGAAACGCGGCGCCGGATTCAGGAAGCTTTGGAAAGCCGCTTGGGAACCGTGCTGAATGTCCGCTTCGAGCAAGCTCCGGCGATGGCCTGGGGATTAGAACTGCGCGGCAATGGCCAAAGAATGGGCTGGGATCCGAGCACGTATCTGGATTCGCTGGAAGAGCGGTTGAAGGCAACGCTTGACCAGAAGTCCGAAGTGGTCTATCCAACACCAGTGGGTTGATGAAATGGGCGAATCTTTCCTTGACGGCGTGCTCGATCAGGCTCTCGACCAGGCATTGGACGCGGTTGACCGGGCCGTGCAGGAACCCGCCGCCGACCCGTCTCTAAAGGAGTTCGGAGTCGTCTCTTATATAGGGCAAGGGATCGCCCGCGTCCGCGGATTGCCTAACGTCGGATCGGAAGAACTGGTCGTTTTTGAGGGTGGCCTGCTCGGGATGACTTTCAATCTGGATCCGGACGATATCGGCGTCATTCTTCTAGACGATCCCACCGGAGTGGAATCCGGCTCGGAAGTGAGGCGCACGAATCGGGTCCTCGATACGCGCGTCGGCGAGGGCCTGCTGGGGCGTGTGGTGGATCCCTTGGGAAGGCCGCTCGACAATGGCGGTCCTGTGAAATCATATCAGCGCGCGGCGATTGAGCGCGACGCGCCGCCGATCATGGATCGCGCCCCTGTGACCGTACCGCTGGCCACGGGGATCAAAGTCGTTGACGCACTGATTCCCGTTGGGCGTGGGCAACGCGAGTTGATCGTGGGGGATCGTCAGACCGGCAAAACGGGAATCGCGATCGATTGCATTCTGAATCAGAAGGGCAAAGGCGTCCTGTGCATTTACTGTGCGATCGGCCAGCGGAATTCATCCGTGGCGAAAGTGATCGCGGATCTTGGCCAGTACGGCGCGATGGATTATTCGATGGTGGTGGTTGCCGCGGGAGAAGCGCCGGCCGGCTTGCAGTTCGCAGCTCCCTACGCCGCGATGGCGATGGGCGAGTACTTCATGCAGAAGGGGCGGGACGTCCTGGTCGTATTCGACGACCTGGGCTCACACGCTCGCGCTTATCGCGAACTGTCCCTGCTGCTCAGACGCCCGCCGGGCCGGGAAAGCTTTCCTGGCGATATCTTTTACATTCATTCGCGTCTGCTCGAGCGTTCTACGCATCTGCGTCCAGAATTGGGCGGAGGGTCTCTAACCGCCTTGCCGATCGTCGAAACCGAAGAGCAAAACATTTCGGCGTATATTCCCACGAATCTCATTTCGATTACGGATGGCCAGATCTATTTGACGCCCGATCTCTTTCAGAAGGCCATCTTGCCGGCGGTGGACGTCGGCAAATCCGTTTCGCGCGTGGGAGGCAAGGCGCAACTGCCCGCGTATCGGGCCGTCGCCGGCGACTTACGCCTGGTCTATTCGCAGTTTGAGGAGCTGGAGGTGTTCTCGAGATTCGGCTCCCGGCTCGACGAGCGCACGCGGACCATGCTCGCGCGCGGCCGCGCGGTTCGCGAGGCATTGAAGCAGCCGCAATTCGACCCGCTTCCCGCGTCCCTGCAAATCGCGATTCTGCTGGGCGCGACGGCGGGTCTCTTCGATACCGTACCTTCGGCACACGTCGCGGAAGCATCGGCACGAATCCGGGATTCATTCGGGAAGCAACTGCCGGCTCTGGCCGAATCGATCGAGGCAGGGAACAAGCTGAGCGCGTCCGATCGCGAAGCGCTGGTCAAACTCGTCGGGGAAGCGATTGCGTGGAATCCGCAGAATCCATAAGGCGCACGATTGCCGTTACCGAAGAACTCCAATCCGTGGTGAAGACCATGAAGGCGCTGGCCGGCGTGAACATTCGGCAATACGAGAGGGCCGCGCTTGCGGTCGCCGAATACAACCGCACCGTCGAAATGGGTCTGCAAATCGCCCTGCAACGCCTGCCGGTACATGCTATGCCACCAAAGTTCGTGGCGGCGGGAAAGCTGGGCGCTATCGTTTTCGGATCGGACCAGGGCATGTGCGGACAACTGAACGATCAAGTGGTGTCGCACGCTACACTGGCGCTCAAGAAACTGGCTTTCCGGCATAAGAGTCAGGTGACGATAGCCGTGGGTGCCCGCGCCGCGTCACAACTGGAAGGGGCCGGCCGCGCCGTGGAAGGCTCGCTGGACGTTCCTGGGTCTGTCGGGGGAATCACGGCCGCGGTCGAGGACCTATTGAAAAAGATCGACGAGTGGCACTTCCAGCGCGGAATCGAGTTTGTGGTGCTGTTCAACGCCCGTCCAATCTCGGGGGCGTGGTATCGCGTCCGCGGCGTGCGGCTGCTGCCCGTCGACTTCGAGTGGATTAACGGCTTGAAAGCCAAGCCGTGGCCGTCCAAAGTAATTCCGATGTTCACTATGGACGAGACGCGATTGTTCCAATTGCTGATCCGTGAATACTTATTCGTGTCGCTATTTCGCGCCTTCGCCGAATCTCTTGCCAGCGAAAACGCGAGCCGGCTCGCATCCATGCAGGTGGCGGAGCGAAACATCGAAGATCGCCGGCGGGCGCTGAATGGCGAGTCGCGGCAGGTTCGTCAGTCCGCAATCACCTCTGAGCTATTGGATATCATCGCCGCATTCGAAGCCCTGCGGGAAAAAGAAAAATAGCGGTTTGGCGCATGAAGGCGGGGTAGATTTGCGTGCCCTCGCCCAGGCGCGAGTTGGAAACGGCTTCTAGCGGGCGATACGTCTGGAGGATCGCGTGCTCGATTGAGGGGGGAGATTTGTGATCCATCTTCCATTTACCGATCGATTCGAGGCAGGCCACCTTCTCGGGGAGGAGCTGGCGGCCCGGCAGTTGCCGGAGAATACGATCGTACTTGGATTGCCTCGGGGTGGCGTGCCAGTCGCGTTTGCCGTGGCGACCATGCTTAAAGCTCCACTGGATGTAGTGGCCGTTCGCAAGCTTAGTGTTCCAGGCCAGCCGGAACTCGCCATGGGCGCGATCGCCGGAGGGAGAATTCGAATCCTGGATCACTCGGTCATTGAGGACCTGGGAATTTCCGCCGCGGAAGTCGAAGCCGTCGAGACGCGAGAGACCGAGGAGTTGGAGCGGCGCCAAAGGCGTTATCGGCATGGCCGAGCGGCTCCGGATCTGCTCGACTGGACGGTGATCGTGGTCGACGACGGTTTCGCGACCGGCTCCTCCATGGTGGTTGCTTTGGACTACGTCTATAGTTTCCGGCCCGCGAAGGTCATTGCAGCCGCACCCGTCGGTTCGGCCGCGGCTTACCGCAAGCTCCAAAGAATTGCCGATGATTGCGTCTGTTTGGCGACCCCCGAGCCCTTCTGCGGTATAGGCGCGTGGTATGCGGACTTCGCACCGGTGAGAGATTTCGAGGTCCAACGACTCCTGGAGCAGCGCCGCCGCGAAGCGGGGCCCATCTGCCCTGCTGGATGGAAAGAATTGTGCAACTTTTCGAAATAGAGGTCGTATGCCTACAAAATCAAT
This sequence comes from Bryobacteraceae bacterium, assembly GCA_050015435.1. Lineage (GTDB taxonomy): Bacteria > Acidobacteriota > Terriglobia > Bryobacterales > Bryobacteraceae > Palsa-187. The sequence goes on along the minus strand of JBEKBK010000228.1, from coordinate 3,354 downwards.
CGTTGTGATTTACGCGACCCGTGAGGGGCAAACGCAGTCTATTGCGGAACACCTGGCTGCGGCCATCCGGGTCCACGGACTGTCGGCGAATATTGTACACGCCGGACTGTTACCTTCTGGATTTTCGTTTGACGCTTACTCCGCGGCAATCGTCGCGGCCTCGGTTCATGGCCAACGGCACGAAAAGGAAATGATCGACTTCGTCAAAGCCTATGTAACCGAACTGGAGCGTATTCCGAGCGTATTCCTATCGGTGAGTCTCACCCAGGCCGGAGTGGAAGATGAGAACGCGCCGCCGGAGCGCCGCGCGCGCGCGAAAACCGACGTGCGGCGGATGACCGACGTTTTCCTGGCTGAAACAGGTTGGCATCCCGAGCATATCGAGGCTGTGGCCGGGGCGCTGCGATACACCAAATACAACTTCGTGCTGCGATTCGTGATGAAGCAAATCGCGAAGCGCGCGGGCGGCAGCACGGATACATCGCGGGATCACGAATACACTGACTGGGCCGCTTTGGACAGGCTAGTGGACGAGCTTACCCGCAAGGTTTCGGCTGGCGGCGCCCTGGTGCCATCCTCGGGCTTCGGTTCCCTCGTTTGCGCCAAAACGCCAGACAGCGCTGCGTGATAGAACCCAGCTGTGTGGCTGGTATCTGAAAACCAACGGCTGACGCACGGCACCCAAAATGCCTGTATGAGAGCGTGGCGAGATCTTCCATCGCGGATGTGTCCCAGCAACCCGAACCGGCGGCTAGCCCGGCTGGAAACATCGTTCGGCAGACGTCTCCAGGGCGCAAGCGGTCAGCACTAAAGTGGCTTCTGGCCGGCTCCGCTGCGGCCTTGTTGATTGCGATCGGGGCCGTGCTGTACGCTCTCCATTCGCATACGCCCGAGTACATAACCGCACGCGTCGATCGCGGGGACATCGATTCGACGGTTACCACCACCGGCAATCTGAACGCGGTGATTACGGTACAAGTGGGCAGCCAGGTTTCCGGCAATATCATCGCGCTGTATGCCGACTTCAACACCAAGGTGAGCAAAGGGCAACTGGTGGCGGAAATAGACCCTGCTCCGTTCAAAGCGGCGGTCGAGCAGGCGAATGCAACGCTGAACGCCGCGAAGGCCGCCGTGGTCACGGCGCAGGCGACCCTGGCTAAATCGCAATCCGACCTAGCCAGTGCCGAGGCCAACGTCGCCAGCCAGAAGGCGAACGTGGTGAAGGCGCAAAGCGCGGTGGAACTGGCCCGCGTCGAGAATGACCGCAGGAAGATTCTGGTCAAAAACGGCAGCACTTCGCAGGAAGACGCCGACACGGCTCAGGCCAATTACGACCAGGCCGTTGCCAGCGTGGACGCCGCGCAGGAGGCGGAAAAAGCCGCGCAAGCTTCCGCCGAATCGGCCAGGAAAGAGGTCGAGGTCGCGCGCACCCAGCTCGATCAAGCCATCGCAGTCGTCGCGGAGGATCGGGCGATCCTCGCGCAGGCCCAGCTCAACCTGGACCATACGCGCATTATCGCGCCGGTGGACGGCACGGTCGAATCGCGGAACATGGACGTCGGACAGACGGTGGCCGCTTCGTTCCAGGCGCCGGTCATTTTTCTGATTGCGAAGGACCTGACGAAGATGCAGGTGGACACGAATGTGGATGAATCCGATGTGGGGCCGATCCGGCTCGACCAGGCGGCTACCTTCACCGTGGACGCTTATCCCGGCCAGATTTTCCACGGCACGGTGTGGCAAATCAGGCAAGCGCCGATCAACGTGCAAAACGTTATCACTTACGACATCGTGATCCAGGTATCCAATCCGGATCTGAAGCTGTTCCCGGGCATGACCGCGAATGCCACGATTTTCACCGGCCACGCATCGAACGTCCTCCGAATTCCGAAAGCGGCGCTGCGATTCCACCCCCGTCTAGGTTCAAAGGAAAGTCCGGTTTCAAGACAACCCGCGCCACAGCCGGGGACGCAGACGGTCTTCGTGCTGGACCCGCGCGGCCAGCCGAAGGCTGTGCAGGTCAAGACCGGACTCAGCGACGCCAATCATGTGGAGGCAGCCGGCGGCGATCTGATGGAAGGTGAGGAAGTAATCACGGGAATGATCGCTAAGCCGGGCGTTTCCAGCCCGCCCACTCAGTCGACAGGCAGTACGAAGAAGCTGGGCTTTTAGGGCCCCAGGGGGCCAAGGTGAAGGTAATGAACGCCAGGAAGATCGCAGCCAGCATGAGAATCGCGTTGCGGGCGTTGCGCGTCAACAAAATGCGCTCGGCGCTTACGATGTTGGGCATCATCATCGGCGTGGCGGCGGTGATCGCGATGGTGGCTGTCGGATCCGGGGCCCAGGAGCGTATCAGGGAACAGATCGCCTCGATCGGCAGCAACCTCATCATCGTCCTCTCGGGCAGCATCACCAGTTCTGGAATCCGCATGGGCACGGGCAATGCGCAAAGTCTCACCGAAGAAGATGCCCGGGCGATTATGCGTGAGTGCGACGCGGCCGCGTTGGCCACGCCAGCGGTCCGGGGCGGAGTACAGGTCGTCAACGGCAACAATAACTGGGGAACGCAGGTGCTCGGGACGACCCCCGACTACCTGCCGATCCGCGATCTGGAAGTCCAAGCAGGCCAACCGTTCACGACCAGCGACGTGGAAGCCGCCTCCAAAGTCGCGCTGCTTGGCAAAACGGTCACCGACAATCTGTTCAACGGCGAGAATCCGGTGGGGCAGATCATTCGCATCAAGAAGGTCCCGTTTACGGTGATTGGAACGCTGGTGCCCAAGGGGCAATCACCCACGGGTCAGGATCAGGACGACGTCATCCTGATGCCGATCAGCACGGCGAAGAAAAAGGTGATCGGCACCAGCCAGGCCAATTATGCCGCCGTCGGATCGATTTTCGTGCAGGCGCGCGAGGGCCGTAGCGGCGATGTGCAGGACCAGATGAAGGCCCTGCTGCGCCAGCGCCATCACCTGCAGGCCAATGAAGACGACGACTTCACCATTCGCAATATGGAGGAGGTTTTCAGGGCACAGGAAACATCGGCACGAGTGATGTCGATGCTGCTGGCGGCGATCGCGTCGGTGTCGCTCATCGTCGGTGGAATCGGGATCATGAACATCATGCTGGTCTCGGTGAGCGAGCGGACCAAGGAAATCGGCCTGCGTCAGGCCGTAGGCGCGAAGACGCGCGATATCCTTAGCCAGTTTCTAGTCGAGGCCGTGACATTGTCGGTTGCGGGCGGCGCGATTGGCATCGTACTCGGGATTACGGTAAGCGTCCTGATTTCCTATTTCGCGCAGTGGTCCACCATGGTGAGCCCAGGTTCGATCGTGGTGGCGTTTCTGTTCTCCA